>PWWP01000295.1 GCA_003562075.1 Gemmatimonadota bacterium | reverse complement strand
TCGATGCTGCGGGATACTCATAAGAGCATCCGGGCAAGCCATCCTTTCAAATAATGTGATGCCACTTTGTGCTCTTTGCCAGTCTCCCTGTACCATACCGAAGAGTTCAAGGGCATCTGGAATAAAAAAAACCGATGAAAGCTGCCCGTTGCAGGCAAGCATCCATCGGTTTGTGTCATGGTCTTTCCGGC
Organism: Gemmatimonadota bacterium; assembly: GCA_003562075.1. Lineage (GTDB taxonomy): Bacteria > Gemmatimonadota > Gemmatimonadetes > Longimicrobiales > Gaopeijiaceae > PWLA01. The sequence goes on along the minus strand of PWWP01000295.1, from coordinate 3,796 downwards.
CGGGCGTTGTCCCGGAAGTTACTTCACGAGCGTCATTTTGCGCGTCAGTGTCTGTCCGGCCGACTCAAGCCGGTACAGGTAGACGCCGCTGGACAGTGCCGAGGCGTCGAAGCTGACCTGGTAGCTGCCCGGCTCGCGGTTCTGATCCACCAGCACGCCGACCTGGCGGCCAAGCATGTCGTATACGGTCAGTGTGACATGGGCCTGCTCGGGCAAGGCATAAGAGATCACCGTGGCCGGGTTGAACGGGTTGGGGTAGTTCTGGGCCAGTTCCAGTCGGTCCGGCAAGTCGGTTGTCGGCCCGGTGCTGACCAGGGCGCTGGTGGTGATCACAAAGCGCGGCTCTTCGGAAACCGCCGCCTTGAGCGGTCCGTTGGCAATCAGTTCAAAGGGATTGCGGACCGCCTTCTGCAGGGGCTGGTCCAGCTCGAACTCATAGGCCATGCCCTCACCGAGTGCAACAGCAAAGTCGTTCCAGCGGTCCACCAGATAGAGCGTCTGGTCAAAGGAGATTTCCCAGTCGGTGACCGACAGGCTGAAGGTGCCGCCGCGGGTGGCCTCCACATGCAGCGGAAGCTCGAAATCCGCGCCCGGCTCGGGCAAGACGCTTATGTCGAACAGCTCGCCGGCTTTATTTACGGCCAGCATGGCGTAGTCCGTGGACAGAGGCATGAGCTGCCAGGCGTCGCCGTACGTTTTTTCAAAAGCGCCGTTGTCGCGGAAGCTCATCCACGCCGAGTTGCGCAAGCCCTGACCGGAAAGCTCAAGGCGCACAACCTGGCGAGTGGCCTGCTTGCCCATGAAAGTGCCGCCCTGGGTGCGCGCTGCGACGTTGAAGGTCACGCCGGCATCGCCGCCTGCATCGTTCTGCACGAAAAAGCCCTGAAACGCGGCGATAATACCGCCCGACAAATCACCCGTACCGGCCCCTTCGGAAAAGCTCTGCCAGCTTCCGGCGCCGGGATCTTCTTCACCCGGGTTGACAGTGCCGCTGCCGTCGTTGGGATCCCAGACATAAACAACGTCGCTTAGATTGGTTTTTTCCAGCTCCGTGAAATCCACCGGCACGGCAAAGGGATTGCCCAAAAGCAACCATCCACCCGCATTTTCATTCACATCCACACTGGTGCCCGCGGGAAACTCTTCTCCCGCAACGCTCAGTGTTTTGGGAAAGCTGCCGTCCACGCCGGGCTCATCATCCTTGAATACATAGACCAGCAACCCGGTTCCGGGTGCAATATTTCCCGTGAGGTCGGTGAGGGCCTGCCAGCCGGAAGCATCCCCGCCGGAGCCGGCATGGTCCCAGACAAAGACATTGGGATCGCCGCCGGTGGTATTTCCGCCGCTCTCCTCCGAATCCAGTCCCTGCGTCCAGACCGGATCCAGGAATTCCCCGAACGTAGTTGCAGCCGGAACGGAAAGGAGGCGAAAGCCTTCGTTGCCATGGAGTTCACGAGTGAACAGGGGTGTTTCAAGAACGGTCAGGGAAACCGGGATAATCACCTCCGGGTTGCCGCCGGTGTCGTTGGATGTTATTATCAGCTGTGTGTCGTACGTGCCCGGCTCCAGGCCGTCCGTATCGTAATCGAATGTGATGTTCTGATGCCCGCCTTCGGCAACCGCACCGGAGAGCGGGTGTATTGCCAGCCAGTCAGCGGTTTCGTCGTGGATGCGAGCCTGCCAGAAGAGCGTGCCGGTACCGGTATTGCTTATCTGGAAAGGGTCGCTTGAGGTGCTTCCGGATGCGAGTGTTGCCTCAACGCCAGTAGCAGGCAGGGCAATGAGCGGCAGCACATCCCCCGGATCCGCCAGGACAGCCTCATCAACCTGAATGCGCGGTTTCACCAGTCCGCTTTCGTTGCGATGGTCGGCAACCGGCACCCCGGTGGAGACCAGGCGCTGCAGCACCTCGTCGACCGTGGCATCCGGCCAGGCCTGGCGGACCAGCGCCCAGGCGCCCGTTACATGGGGAGCGGCCATGGAGGTGCCGGACATTATCCCGTAGCCTCCACCTGCCACAGACGATGCAATCCACTGACCCGGAGCCAGAAGATCGAGAATGATGGCGTTGTTGCTGAACTCCGCGAGCTGGTCGGGAGGCGTCTCATTCTGAAGGATTCGCGTGGCGCCCACAGAAATGGCGGATGAGATGCAGGACGGAAAACCGATTCCACCGGTTTTGCCACTGTTTCCGGCCGAGAAAACGGTTGCGATGTTATTCGCTTTAAGCACGTTGACGATGTCCGTATACGGTTCGAACAGGTCATCGCAGAAGCCCGAATGGGATTCTGCAGAACCCAGGCTGAGATTGGCGGCCACGATGTTGGTTGTCCCGGCAATATCCAGGATCCAGTCAAATGCGCGCATTTGGTCGGAGAGCCATGACGACACCTCATTATCCTCATCGAAATAAGAAAAAACCTGGATGGACAGGATCCCGGCTTCCGGCGCCACTCCCTTGCGCCCGGCGCTGCTGCCGGCGGCAATGCCCCCAACATGCGTTCCGTGTCCGCATCCGCTGATGGACGTATCGCAGTCCTTTCCGGCGTTACCGCCGATTTGCGTGTCCACGCCACCGGGATTGTCACCGTCAGGACATAGTGAAACGGAGCTTAATTCGTCGTTACTATACGTCATGGAAAAACAGGCCTGCTGCACAATCCGGTCCTTGTAAAACTCATGGTCCGGATCCATGCCGGTATCCAGAATGGCGATGACGGTTCCCTGTCCGGTGGCCCCGCCTGTTTCGTGGGAGTGAATGTTCAGGGCCCCGATGTGCTCGGTGCTGTTTTCAAGCAGAGGTTTTAAAAGGAGGTCGGGATAAACGCGGATCACGGCGGGATCGGCCAGCAGCTCTTGCAGGGTTTCGGCATCCACCGCGCCGGCCATGAACGGGACGTTCCGGTACTGCTTGATATTTGCAAGTTGACGGGAATCCATCCGTTCGATCAGCGACTGCGATACGTGGCGGATCCGGTCCTTTTTATCAGAAGGGGGATGGGAGGGACGGGAATCCCACGATTTGTGGCGGGACTCCGCGTTATCCGTATCCAGTCTGATGATGACTGGGACGTGGCCCTTGCGGGAGGCTTCGGAAATCAGGTCCTGATGCACCCGGTCAGGAGGCCCGGCCGGTTGTGCCAGTGCGCTGAAGGTCGCCGGCAGCAGCAGGACAAGGGCCAGGAAAACAAACAGACAGCGTCTCATGGATAATCCACCCCGATAGTGTGTGTTATCTGTACCGGACGAGGAACGCCGGCACAATTATGGAAAACTTTGCGCCTTTTTGAATAAAAAAAAAGGATTTGCAAATATAATGGTTTCGGCCGGAAGGTGCCAGCTGCAGGATGCCGCCGACCTCGAACATTGCACCCGCCCGGATAGAAAGATTAAAATTTCTTAATAAAGGCGCGTTTTCCGCTTGCATGTCTACAGAAACCCTTTTATCATTGCAACTTGACGTTAAGAACATGCTAAAAAATAGTACCGAAAACGAGCAAAAATTGTTGATGTTTATTGTGTCGGCTGCATCACGGTTTCGGTAAGCACGTGACCAAGAAGCATGTGACCCAAAGCATGTGACCATGTGAAATCCCGGAGGGTAGCCAGGTGGCAGCACTTCGTGGTTTCCACCATCATCCGCCGCTGTCCATACGCCCGGGAGTCAACATTCCGGCCGCTGTGGGACTCACAAGGCGGAGCCGCCTCTTGCTCAATACCCTAATCACATCCCGGACCCGGATCCGGCTGCTGCTCAAGTTCTTCTCCAACAGCCGCACAACCGACTACCTGCGCG
>PWWP01000207.1 GCA_003562075.1 Gemmatimonadota bacterium | reverse complement strand
CGAACTGTCGTGCGGAACATCGACGAGACGCACCAACCCGAAGCCCGACTTCTGGAACTCGACCGTATAGGACCCCGGAGCGAGCTCGGGGAGACGCCATGAACCGTCGGATCCGGTCGTGACGGAGATCGTTTCCCCGGCATCTGAGATCACCGTCACGGAGACAGCCGCGGGGCTCATGGTCGTACCCGCTTCATCCCGAAGTTCGACGGTGCCCGACATCTCGCCTTCTGGGAGTTCGGACGTGGGGAGGCGGTCGCTGCAGGCCACTACGAAGAGAGCTATGACTGGAAGGAGGAGGAGACGTCCCTTCACAAGGAGACTTCCCTTCACAATCGGCATGGGATATCGCTCCGTTCTCGATGTGCCACATCCGTCCCGCTCAGTCGCAAGTCCGATCTCCCCGAGGGCCTCGCACCGCGACCCTACCCGGTACGTCGCGCGCCGAAGCATGTTCCGGATTCCGAAGGATCCGGCCGAGAAGTGGTCTGCACCCGACCTTGGGACATATGGGAGTGTGCAGAAAATATAATATAAGCACATATCCGTCGGGGTGTCGGAGCAAAGAACCCCCAATGGCATCGAGGAATATAATGAACTCACATACCCCTACCACAGGGTTCTGGCCCTGCGACCGCGCGTTCAGCTGTTGACCGAGTGGCAAGCACCCGTGACCGTCCTCAGAAGACCTGAGCCCGCCGAACTGAATCGCCCCGGATTTGCTGGAGATCCTAGAGTATGAGAGGATGGGGTCATGAACACATCGAAACGGAACTCTCCGGGGGCCGCGGCCACGAGGTGCGAAATCGCGAATGGAAGGTGTGACCCCACTGTGACCTTTTCGGGGTGAACACATCACACCACGCGAAACGGGGAAGTCAGGTTCTTCGCCTCAATTCGGCGTCCTCGTGGGACGGGGTCGGAAACACCACCGGGAGGCGGCGGGGGTCATCTGCGGTGGGGCTGACACCCCATCCTCGATGGTTTCGCGGGGTGAGGGGGCTGGAAACTGGACGACGGCGTCGGTCCGCTCGGTTCGAACCCTACGGGTTCTGCACCGGCAAAGCCGGTGCGCGGACAGCCGCTGGGCGCCTGCCCGCTGACTCCCGCCGCCAGCCGACATCGGAGGCCCTGCAAAAAAACAAGGCCCAGCCACCCGAAGGTGGCTGAGCCCGGTCAGTGGAGGCGGCGGGAGTCGAACCCGCGTCCGCGAAAAGATCCGCCGAAGCTTCTACGTGCGTAGAGTCCTGTTGAGTTCGCCATCAGATCCGGCCAGGACACCGCCGACCTGTGACTAGCTACCTGAGTGTCTCACCCTCAACGGGATAGCACCGCCGAAGGGCCAGCCTGGATTATTGACGACTCGTTGACCCGCCCCAGGCGGGCTGATCAGGAGTCGGACCGGTAAGGTTTACTTACGCGGCCAGAGCCATGTTATCGTTGGCGTCTAAAAAGTTTTCCGGTGGTTTTACGAGGTTCCCGGAACCTCGGCACGCAACCCCAGCCTCACTGAACACGTCGAAACCGTGACGCCCCCGTAAGTACTGAGTCCTGCCTGTCGGGTCGTGGCACCCTGCCCACACCTCCCGACCGTCCTACGACTCCATTATAACGCACTGCCGGTCAATTGTTCCACACCCCGGTGGTTCTCGGCCCCGGGAAGGTCTCCTTCCAGGTAGCGACCCAGGTACTCGTCCAGCTTCACTTCCATCTCTTCCAGGGTCTCGACCTGAAAGAGCTCCTGACGGAGATCTCGTCCTGAGGGGAGCCCCTTTGTATACCATCCCAGGTGCTTCCGGAACTCCAGGACCGCCCTCCGGGCGTCCCGTTCGAAGGCGATGGCGTTCCGGGCATGCTCCAGGCAGATCCGGAAGCGCTCCTCCACACCCGGGTCCGGGGGAATGGGCTTGCCATCCAGCGCCGCCCGGGCCTGGGCGAAGAGCCATGGGTCCCCGTGGGAGCCTCGGGCGATCATGATCCCGTCACAGCCCGTCTCGTCCCGCATACGACGGGCGTCTTCCCCACTTCGAATGTCCCCATTTCCGATGACCGGGATCTCCACGGCCTTCTTCAGAGCCCGGATCTCCTCCCACCGGGCATGTCCCGAGTACATGTCCGTCCGGGTGCGAGGGTGGAGGCAGATGGCCTCTGACCCAGCCTCCTGACAGGTGAGACCGATCCGGACCGGGTCGCGAGTGGCCTGGTCGAAGCCGCTCCGGATCTTGGTCGTGGTTGGGAGGGGGGTGGCTTCGGCTACCGCCCGGGTAATCCGATGGACCAGGTCCAGGTCTCGGAGACAGCCCGAACCCCCATTGCGCTTCACGACCTTCTTCACCGGACAACCGAAATTGATGTCGATGAAGTCGGGGGCAAAGGTTTCATGGACGAAGGCTGCCGCATCGGCCATCTGGGAGGGGTCGGCGCCGAAGATCTGAACCCCGATGGGACGTTCCGCCTCGTCGAACCGGAGGTACTCCAACGTCCGCTCGTTCCCGTGAAGGATCCCTGCCGCGCTCACAAACTCACTGACAACCACATCGGCACCGAACCGCCGGCAGAGGCGGCGGAAGGGAGATTCACTGACCCCGGCCTGGGGTGCCAGGTAAAGGGGAGTCTGGTCGCTTCGGAGGGTCTTCAGAACACTTTCCATCATACCCTAAAAATAACCCAAGCCGGCAGGTGGGTGAACCGGCGGGAAGCCCGCACGGTCCTTTGACATACAAGGAATGATCCTGTAGAGTTGGACGCCCTCACTTAGAAACCCGATCGCCATGTGGTGGGAGATCCGAATCGGGTCGAACATCACGGAGGTAATAGAATGAAGCTACGGGAATTCTTCACTGCCGAATCGGTGAAGCTCAACCTGGAAGCGGACTCCAAAGACGAGATCCTGAAGGAGCTGATCCAACTCCTGGATCTGGATGACAAGTCCGAAGGGATCCTCTTCAAGACTCTGAAACGCCGGGAGAACCTGGGGTCCACCGGGATTGGAAAAGGGATCGCCATCCCCCACTGTCGGTCCCTCGTGGTCAACGAATTGCGGCTGGCCTACGGCCGGAAACCCGATGGAGTCGAGTTCCAGGCCATTGACGAAGCACCGGTCCACAACTTCTTCCTCATCGTGGCCCCTCCCCTCGAAGTCTCCAACCAGTATCTCCCGGTACTCGGAAAGATCGCTCAGTTCGCCAAGGATCCGGATATCCCCGACACACTGGGGCAGATCTCCAAGCCGGAAGAGTTCCTGGCCCTTCTGGAGGAGCGAGCCCCATGAGCGATGGCGAGCCTCAGGGGATGGACCCCCAACTGACTCTCCTCCTGGAACTTCAGGACCTCCGGGCCCAGCACCGAGAGTTGGCCGCCAACGACGGATCGGCGCCCATGGAAGCGGAGCACTTCAACATCGATGTGGACGATGCTCTGGAGCGTCTTGCTGAGAAGATCGGCGAACTGGAGGAGCGACTGGCTCCGAGCGTTCGATCCCGCTACAACCGGATCGCTCCCAACCGGGATCGTGTGGTGGTTCCCGTCATCAATGGCGTCTGCTACGGTTGCTTCGTCTCTATTGCCACGGCCACCGTGGGAGACCAGGATGTGCACCAGCAGGTGCAGAGCTGCGAGAACTGCGGAAGCTTCATCTACGTGGCGGACTGACAGGGAGTGACCCGGATCCGCAATGGATGATGAGAGGGGCTCGAACTCGCCTTCCCTTTCTGGGGGGGATTCCCTCTCATGGGTCGACAGACCTTGCCCATGAGGATCAGTCTGTCTTGGAAGGGTCACTCGTTCCTGAGGCGGGCCGGTGGGTTGTCGACCACTAGAAGGCCGTTGAAGAACAGGAGCGACCTGGCGCTCCCGACCGCGGTCGCTCTTGTTCTTCAACGGCCTTCTAATTGCTCACGAACATCTTGATGTTCCGGGAGCGGCCGTTCACCGTCATCTCCAGTATGTACACACCGGACGCCACGCGCCTTCCGGAACGGTCCAGACCGTCCCAATAGGCCT
>PWWP01000092.1 GCA_003562075.1 Gemmatimonadota bacterium | reverse complement strand
GCGATGAAGAGAACGCATTCACCTTCATTGCCGCAGCGTGTCTCGTGGGGCAGCTCCGCCGGCCCGTAGGCGTAGGTGAAGGGCTCCACGGTCACGGGCGATTGCCCTTGGAAGTTCACCCGCATCTCCCCGGACACCAGAACCATCCGTTCAACGGAGGTGTGCCAGTGCATGGGGACGGTGGTGTTGGGCGCCAGTTTGAAGAAGACATCGGCGTCAGGTCCTTCCGGGTCCCCCTGGAGCACGGCGATTTCACAGCCTTCGGGCATGAAGGGTGGGCAAGCCCCCCACTGGAGATCGGGAGCGTCTGCCGTCCAGGTGAAGGCTTCGTCGAGGGGGATGGCATCGGGGGTGCCTGCGATGGCATCGATGGGCTCTTCAAAGGCGATGAAGAGGACGCATGGGGCGTCCCCTGCCACACCTAGGCAGTGGGTCTCATGAGGCAACTCAGCCGGGCCGTATGCGTAAGTGCCCGGTTCGACCCTCACAGGCGCCTGGCCCACATAATCCACCTCCATGAGCCCAGAGAGGAGGACCATCCGCTCGGCGGAGGTGTGCCAGTGTTCCGGCACCGTAGTGCCTGGCTCCAGCTTGAAGAACGCATCGGCGTTGTGCTCAGCCGGGTTCCCCTGGACGACGGCCAGCCGGCAGCTTTCGGGCATGAATTCCGGGCACAGGCCCCAGTCCAGCTCCGGCGCGTCCGCGGTCCGGGTGAAGGCCGGGTCACCTGTCACCGGTGGGGTAGCCTGCCCGGCAGGCGCCTGGCTCTCCAGGACGTCCGTGTTCGTGACCTCCGAACGATCGTTTGCCTGGGACGTGGGTGCCTGACATCCGACCAGAAGAAGTGTGGCCAGGCTCAAGGCCAGGGCCGCTGGTAGCGTCTGCTGCGTCATGTTGTCCTCCTGTATTGAAGGAAGAGGGATACGGCGATATTCGCCGGGACCGTTGCCCGAGGCGAAACTTGCTTCGCCGCCGACTTGTGGATCTATTGCATAATGTCTGGCTCTCGGGCTGGACTCGGTCGACCGTCGTCTCCCTCGGCCTGAGGTCTCGGTCGGCTCTCGGTTGGCGATTTGGTCGCTCTCGGCAGCATGACCCATGTACCGTTTGATCCTCTCTGGTGGCCTGACTCTGGAGGGACCCTCCGGTCCCTTGACGGGCCGGATCGTGCAGCGCAGCCAACTTGCTCTCCTGGCGCTCCTTTCTCAGGAATCCTCTCTCCCTCTCACACGAGAGAAGGCCATCGGCCTACTCTGGCCGGAACACACGGAGGATCGAGCTCGGGCTCGCCTCTCGGACGTGGTCTACGTCATCCGGAAGGAGCTAGGTGAGGATGTGGTCCTTTCGGTGGGGGACGCCCTTCACCTGAACGGAGATCGGTTGACGTGCGACGTGGACGAGTTCGAGGCGGCTGCCGACGTGGGCCGGTGGGAGGAGGCGGTGGAATACTACGACGGCCCCTTCCTGGATGGAGTGCATCTGGACAACGGGGCGGCGTTCGAGCGATGGGTGGAGGGCCGGCGCCGTCAACTTGAAGTACAGTATCAGGAGTGTCTGGAGGCGCTGGCCGAGGAGGCGGAGGGGGAGGGGGACTGGCGTCGGGCGGTGACCTGGTGGCGTCGGCGAGCCGGCCAGGAGCCCACGAACAGTCGGGTGTCGCTTCGGCTCATGCAGGCGCTGGCTCGTGCCGGTAACGCGCCCGGTGCGCTGGAACATGCTCGGATCCACGAACTCCTCCTGGAAGACAGACTGGGGGTGTCTCTCCCTGATGGCATCCGATCGCTGGCGAGGGAATTGGAGGCAGGGACGGGAAGCTGGCCTGCCGGGTCGTCGAGACAGATTCGTCAGCGTGCAGACCGGCCTGACGCTGAGGCCGGCGCGACCAGGCGCGAGCCAGGCGTGGAGTCAGCCCAGACGGAGGAAGGTCACCGGACAGCGGGGTCGAGGGGGGCGAGGCGCAGTCTGGTGGGGGTTGCCACCATCGTCCTGGTGGCTGTGGGCACTGCAGGAGCATGGATCTCCACGGCCCTCGGAGCTGCCGAAGACGAGACGATCCTGGAGGAGGTCCTGCCCGGGATCGAGGAACTCGTGAGCCAGGGGCTCTACGATAGCGCCTGGGCCCTGGCCCGGGAGGCCGGCAGTGTTGTCCCTGATTCCCCCGAACTGGCACGGCTCCTTCCTCAGTTCACATGGCTGTGGCCCGAGCTCCGCACGGATCCGCCAGGAGCCCGAGTACTCTACCGACCGTACGGTGAAACGGATGTGTCATGGGAGGAGCTGGGTACCACCACTCTGGACCCCTTCCGCCTCCCACTCGGTGCCACCGTTCTGCGACTGGAGCGAGATGGATATCGTCCAGTCCACATGGTGCCGGATGACTACCTGCAGGAATTTCCGGTCTTCCACCTGGACCCGCCGGATCGACTCCCGGAAGCCATGGTCCGGATCCCCGGATGGCAGGTGTCCATCGAGGGGCAGACGGTGGAGTTGGAGGACTTCTTCATGGGTCGATATCCGGTGACCAACCAGGAGTACCTGGAGTTCGTGGAGGCTGGCGCCTACCAGACCTCTGACTACTGGCAGCACCCCTTCACCCTGGATGGCGACACGGTGGCCTGGGAGGAGGCCATGGCAGTCTTTACCGACCGGACCGGGCGACCGGGTCCCAGCACCTGGGAAGTAGGCCGGTACCCGGAGGGACAGGGGGAGTATCCCGTTGGAGGAGTAAGCTGGTACGAGGCTGCAGCATACGCTGCCTTTGCAGGTCGGTCCCTGCCCAGTGTTCACCACTGGAGGAGGGCGTACGGATCCAGGTTTTTCGACGAACATCTCCTCCCAGTCAGCAACCTGCATTCGGAGGGGCCAACCCCAGTACGTTCGTCCGTGGCCATGGGCCCCTTCGGCACCTTCGATATGGCGGGAAATGTCCGGGAATGGACCCACAACGGTCGAGGCGAGGCAAGGTTCATCCTGGGTGCCGGTTGGGATGATCCGGAGAAACTGGCATCCGATCGTTTCTACATCCAGCCCAGTTCTGATCGTTCGCCTGCAAATGGGATCCGGCTGGCTCAGTACTTTGAGGAAGGCGAGGCGCTGGACCTGGCACTGTCCCCCCTGGAGCCGAGGCCAGTCCCGGATTTCTTCGCCGAAGCTGACCCTCCCTCGGACGGGCAATTCCAGGTGTTCAGGCGCATGTATGCCTACGACTCACTTCCCCTGAACTCCCGCTTCGAGACGGCCGACACGGCACGCCACTGGGTGCGGGAGACTATCGGCTTCGATGCGGCGTACGGCGGTGAGCGGGTGCTTCTCCACCTCTATCTCCCCCGGGATGTAGCCCCTCCCTATCAGACCGTGGTCTACTGGCCCGGAGCCAGCGCGTTGACCTTCCGATCCGTGGACCAGAAGACGGCTGTGCACCAGGGGTTCATGGTCCAGAGTGGGCGGGCATTCGCCTTCCCTGTTCTGAAGGGGACCCTGGAACGTCGGCTCGATCGGGAGGACGTGCGGTTTCCCTGGGAAAGTGTTCGCCACAGGGATCAGACCATTCAGCGGGTCCAGGACATCATGCGGACCTTGGATTATCTGGAGACCCGAGAGGACGTAGATACCGGGAGCTTGGCCTACCTGGGTTGGAGTTGGGGCGGAGCCGAAGCGCCCCTCGTCCTGGCCCTGGAAGATAGATTCCAGGCAGCCATCCTCCACGTGGGGGGGCTGCGCAGCGTGCGGCCGCTTCCCGAAGCCGACCCGCTCCAGTATCTGTCCCGTGTGGAACTCCCGGTGTTGATGCTGAATGGGGACCGGGACACCAGCCGTCCGGTGGAGACCCATGCCGAGCCCTTCTTCCACCTCCTGGGGACGGCCCCGGAGCACAGGCGCTTCGTGGTTGCCGAGAGCGGCCACTTCGTCACTCGACCCCTCCTGATCCGGGAGTCGCTGGACTGGTTGGATCGGTACCTGGGACCGCCGGGGCAGGATTGAACAGGGCTGGATCGCGTTGGAGAGATGGAAGTCCGATCTCCGGCTCAGGGAT
>PWWP01000176.1 GCA_003562075.1 Gemmatimonadota bacterium | reverse complement strand
TGAACCCGGCCTCCTCGAAGCCCTCGTTCCACTCCAGGATCCCTTCCTTGAAGTAGGGGATCCACTCCTCGGGGGTGGCGGGATCGATGTACCAGACCCAGGGCTCCACCGGCTCCACCAGCTCGCCTCGGGCGAAGGCTTCCGGATCGGAGGGCTCCAGGCGGTAGCGGCGGATGTACTGACTCTCCCGTACGCCCTGGAAGTCCCGGGAGTAGTTGGTCTGGCCGATGGAGATGAAGCCTACCCGTTCGTCATAGAGCCGGGGTGTCATGGGCTCCTCGGGGAGGAGGATCATGGAGTGGTTCACCTCGAAGGAGACGGCACCGCCCCGGGCCGAGGATGGGGGCTGGTCGGCCTCATAGCTCCGGACGACCCGGATCTCCACATTGATGGGGAAGCTCCGGGTCCATTCGAGCCAGCTCCGATCCGGCTGGTGGCTGCGGACCGAGAGCCGGGATCGCTGCTGAGGCGGCAGCGAGAAGGCCGGGTGGTCTCCCAGGTAGAGGTCGGTGACGTCGATGGCCCGGGTGGCGCTGCTCCCGGAGCCCTGGCGGGCCTCGACCGGGAAGGAGGCAATAACCGAACTAAAATTCGAATTCTGAACAGCCAGGTGGACATTGTCGTCTTCGTGGGCGGTGATCTGGTGGGACACCCCCCGGAGGTAGACACGATCCCCGCGCTCCTCCCAGCGAACCACCATGTTGGGGGCCATGTGGGCGCCGCCCTGGGCCAGGCCATCCTGGGCCTTTGCGTACCGGCTCATGACCATCATGTCCCGATCCAGGATGGAGTCGGGAATCTCGAAGAGGATCCGGTCCTCCACCTCGTGGACGTTGAAGAGCCCTTCCTGGGAGGTCGCCTCCGCCGGGATCACGTCAGACCAGGCGGCGGTCTGAGCGTCCAGGGTGGGTGGGGCCAGGAGGAGACTCAGGGCGAGCAGGGCAGGCAGAGCCAGGGTCTTGGGGCATCTTTGCAGGCAGTCCATGGAACCTCGGTGCAGGTGTAGAAGCCTCTTGAGGGTGTCGGGCAGCTTGGGTTCCCGGGCCTGGGCGTGCAAGTTTTCAGAGACGCGGTTCAGATTCCCTGGAAGGATGCCGGCATGGAGAACATCGAAATCGCACGACGGCTGGAGGAGTTGGCCGACCTCCTGGAGATCCAAGGGGCCAATCCCTTCCGGATCCGGGCCTACCGCAATGCCATCCGGACCATTGGCGGCCTCACCCGTCCCCTGGCCGAGTCGCTGGCGGAGGGGGAGGACCTGACGGAGCTGCCCGGGATCGGGAAGGACCTGGCCTCCCACATCCAGGAGCTGGTGGAGACGGGAGCCCTGGAGCTCCTGGAGGAGGTGGCCCAGGAGGTGCCCCGGGAGCTGGCCACCCTGACCCGCCTGGACGGGGTGGGCCCCAAGAAGGCCCAGAAGCTCTGGAAGGAGCTGGACGTGACGACGGTGGACGAGCTGGAGGATGCGGCCCAGGGGGGAAAGGTCCAGGCGCTCAGCGGCTTTGGGAAGAAGAGTGTCGAGAAGATCCTCCGGGCCATCCAGGACTACCGGAATCGCCAGGGACGATTTCTCCGGGCCGAGGCCATCCAGTATCTCCGTCCCCTCCTCCGGAGCCTGGAAGCACTGGACGCCGTGGCCAAGCTGGAGGTGGCCGGGAGCTATCGCCGGGGGAAGGAGACGGTGGGCGACATCGATCTTCTGGCCCGGGTGGAGGACCAGGGGGATCGGGCCGAGGTGATGGAGGCCTTCACCGGGTTCTCCGGCGTAGCCCGGGTGGAGATGGCCGGCGAGACCCGGGGGAGCGTCGTCCTCACGTCGGGGCTCCCGGTGGATCTCCGGATCCTGGGCGCAGACAGCTATGGCGCCGCCCTCCACTACTTCACAGGCTCCAAGGAGCACAATGTGGAGATCCGGAAGCGGGCCCAGAGGCGAGGGCTCCGGGTGTCCGAGTATGGGGTCTTCGAAGTAGAGGAGGAGGATTCCTCGGCAGACGCGTCCGAGGATGGGAAGGACCCGGAGGCGGGACGGAGGATCGCGGGAGAGACCGAGGAGGAGGTCTTCGGTGCCCTGGATCTTCCCTGGATCCCCCCCGTCCTCAGGGAGAACCGGGGAGAGATCCAGGCGGCGGAGGAAGGGACGCTGCCCCAGGTCGTGGGACTGGAGGACATCCGGGGCGATCTCCACATGCACACGACCTGGAGCGACGGCAAGGACTCCATCCAGGAGATGGCCGAGGCCTGCCGGGATCGGGGCTACGAGTACCTGGCCATCACGGACCATTCCCAGGCCGTGACGGTGGCCCGGGGCCTCACCCCGGAGCGGATCCGGGAGCAGTGGGAGGAGCTGGAGGGGGTCCGGGAAGCAGTGGACGGAATCCAGATCTTCCGGGGCTGCGAGGTGGACATCCTGAAGGACGGATCCCTGGACCTCCCGGATGAGATCCTGACGGAGCTGGACGTGGTCCTGGTGGCCATCCATTCCCACTTCGAGCTGGACCAGGCCACCATGACGGAGCGGATCATCCAGGGACTCAGCCATCCCCTGGTGGATGTGCTGGCCCATCCTACCGGTCGCCTCATCAAGCGAAGGGAGCCCTACGCGGTGGACATGGAGGCCGTCCTGCAAGCGGCCAGGGAGCACGGGGTGGCGGTGGAGCTCAACGCAAATCCCCACCGCCTGGATCTCCACGACCGCCACCTCTTCCGGGCTCGGGAGCTGGGGGTGGACGTGGTGGTGAACACCGATGCCCACCGGATCAGCCAGCTCGAGTTCATGGACTCGGGGCTGGCCCAGGCCCAGCGGGGATGGTTGGAGGCTGGAGACGTGGTGAACTGCCGGTCTCTGGCGGACTTCCGGGACTGGTTGGACCGGCGAACCGGGTGATCAGCTCTGTCCTCCTCCTGGCGCTGGGGGTCGCCGTCCTCTACCTGGGGGCCGAGTGGCTCATCCGGGGGGCGGTGCGGTTGGGAACCCGGTTGGGCGTCACCCCCATCATGGTGGGGCTCACGGTGGTCTCTATCGGGACCTCTGCGCCGGAGCTGGTGGTGTCGGTGGTGGCGTCTCTGAGGGGGACGCCGGATCTGGCCATGGGGAATGTCCTGGGCTCGAACCTGGCCAATGTGGGGCTGGTCCTGGGACTGGCCGCCCTCATCCGGCCCCTTGCCGTGGCCGAGTCGGTGGTCCGCCGGGATCTTCCCTGGATGGTGGCGGTGACCCTGGTGGCCTTCCTGCTCATCTGGAATCTGGAGGTGGGCCGACTGGAGGGCATGGCCTTTGCGCTGGTCCTCCTGATCTACCTGGGTGTCCTCTTCCGGCAGTGGAAGGGACAGGGCTCCACCGGGCCGTTGAAGCTGCCTGTTCCGGGCGTGGGCGTCCCGGGCGCCGGTGGCTCGCCCCGGGGGGAGGCGGCATCGTCAACGGTAGGCCTCCAGGGCCCATGGTGGGAGGGAGGACGGGTCGCCCTGGGGATCGTGGGCTTGGTGGCCGGAGGTCAGCTCATCGTCGCCGGAGGCACCGATCTGGCCACCTGGCTGGGTGTCTCCGAGTTGGTCATCGGCCTCTCGGTGGTGGCGGTTGGCACCTCCCTCCCTGAGCTGGCCACCACGGTGGTGGCCGCTGCCCGGAAGGAGGTGGACCTGGCGGTGGGGAATATCGTCGGATCCAACATCTTCAACCTGACCTTCGTCCTGGGGGGGACGGCCCTGGTCCAACCCATGGCGGTGGCCGAGCGGATCCTGCGGGTGGAGTACCCAGCGGTCCTCCTCATCTCCCTTCTCCTGGTACCTCTGGCGCTCCACGGTCGAGAGCTGGGACGCCTCAAGGGGGCCATCCTCCTGGCTGCCTACGTGGGCATCTGGGTCTGGATCCAGTCGGTGGGGTGAAGCTCAGCGCCGTTTCAGCTGAAACGTCCTCACCCCACCATGGCGTCTATGCCGAGTCCCCCGCCTTGGCCAGGGCCTGCTCCAGGTCGGCCAGGAGGTCCTCCGGGTCTTCCACCCCCACCGAGAGGCGGATCATGGACTCGGTGATCCCCATGGTCCGTTGCTCGGGCACCGGGATGTCCGAGTGGGTCATGGTGGC
>PWWP01000271.1 GCA_003562075.1 Gemmatimonadota bacterium | reverse complement strand
GCGCTCGGGGCGAACCCTCCCTCCAGCTCCTGCAGCGCCGGAGCTTCGACATCGTCCTCCTGGATCTCTACATGCAGGGCGTGGGAGGAATGAAGCTCCTGGACGCCTGTCTGGAGACCTCTCCGGACACGGTGGTCATCATCATGACGGGGAACCCGTCGGTGGAGTCGAGCCTGGCCGCCCTCCGGGCCGGAGCCTGGGACTACCTCCCCAAACCCTTCTCCTCTGCCCAGCTCCACGTCCTCATGGGTCGGGCCAGCCACGCCGTCATGGTGGCTCGGGAAAGCCGACAACGCCGGACCTCCCTCCAGATGGAGCATGGCCACGGGAAGGACTCGGAGGTGGCCTTCATCGGGGAGTCGGCGAGCTTCAAGGCCGCCCTGGAGCTGGCCCGGAAGGTGGCCCGGACCGACGCCTCCGTCTTCCTCACCGGCGAGAGCGGGTCGGGCAAGGAGATGTTCGCCCACTACATCCACTCCCACAGCAAGCGGACCGCTCGGCCCATGGTGGCGCTGAACTGCGCCGCCCTCCCCGAGACCCTCCTGGAATCGGAGATGTTCGGGCACGTGAAGGGCGCCTTCACCGGAGCGGTGAAGGACAAGCCAGGGCTCTTGGAGGCCTCTCACCGGGGAACCCTCTTCCTGGACGAGCTGGGCGAGATGTCCATGACCATCCAGGCCAAGCTCCTCCGGGTCCTCCAGGACGGGGTGGTTCGGCGGGTGGGCAGCTCCTCCACCGATGCCGTGGTGGACGTTCGATTCATCGCCGCCACCAATCAGGACCCCCTGGAGGCGGTGGAACAGCAGAAGCTCCGGCGAGACCTCTTCTACCGGCTCCGGGTGGTTCCCATCCACGTGCCGGCCCTCCGAGACCGGGCTGCCGACATCCCCCTCCTGGCCAATCACTTCTTTCTGGAATACTGGAAGCGGCACCGGGACCGGACGGAGCAGACTCCCCACCTGACCGACGACGCCCTCCGGGAGCTCCAGAAGCGGGACTGGCCCGGGAATGTCCGGGAGCTACAGAACGTTATGGAGCAATTGGTGGTACTTACGGACGGTGCCCCGGAGATCACTCCGGAGCATCTCCCGCCCCCGGAGGGGGGTCGGGCACGGGGTGGGTGGGGACCTGGCGGGACCAGCATCCCCGACTCATACCTGGACGTGGAGTACCATGTCGGGCGGGACCGGCTCATGGCCGAGTTCGAACGGACCTATCTGGAACGCCTGGTTCGGGACAGCGACGGCAACATGTCCGAGGCCGCCCGCCGGGCCGGGGTGGACCGAACCACCCTCTACCGGCTCATGCAGAAGCACGACCTGGAGAAACAAGACCTGATGGAGGGAGGCGACGGTGGCGGGCGCTGAAGAATGGAGCCCCGGACTTCAGCGATCCCCGACCCCGAGACGACCCATGGGTGGATTTCCGACATACCAACCACTCCCGGAGGACGATGGAGGCGACCCCTCGGCTCCGGACGCCGCTACAACGGCTGGTTCGGCCCGATCGCCTGGTGCGGCCAAGACCCCAGCGACCGGGGCAGGCGAGGGCCCTCCGGAGGAGCTCGTCCCCACCCATGAGGCGCTGGCCGAGAAAATCCCCCACGCCGACCTGCGCCAGGCTGTACTTGCGCTCCTCCAGGGATGGCAGGAGGGACAGGAGGAGGCCCGGGCCGGAACGGGCCGTCAGCTCGAGCTGACCGACGAACTCATCGCCCTGGCCGAGTCCGTGGTGACGGCGAGCCATGGAGGGCCCGTCGTCCGGCCCGGTGACGGGGTGGTCCTCCGGCGCCGCCTGTTGGAGCTACTTCGAAGGGAGCTGGTGGGGGTGTGGGCCCGGGATGCATCCCTGCGGCCCGAAGCCGACGAGATGACAGGGGCCCTGCAGGCCATGGAGCAGGTGGCTGAGGCCCTCTCTCCCCACTGGGACGCCCAGTTCGGGGTGGACCTGCAGGGTCCGGACGGACTGGAGCTGGCGGTAGAGGTAGCCCACGACTTCCGTTCTCCCCTCTCCTCCATCCTCTTCCTGGCCGACACCCTTCGGGAGGGAGGCAGTGGCGAGCTGAATGACCTGCAGCGCCGGCAGCTCAGCCTCATCTACGGCGCCGCCCTCTCCATGGTCTCCATGGCCACGGACGTGGTGGACATGGGTCGGGGCGGGCACCGGGCCGGCCAACGGGAACCCAACCCCTTCTCCATCTCCGAGGTCATGGCATCGGTCCGGGGGATCGTAGAGCCCATGGCCGAGGCCAAGGGGCTCTCCCTGGCAGTCCGAACCCCGGAGAACGACGACGTGCGCCAGGGAGACGTGGAAGCGCTCCGGCGGGTCCTCCTGAACCTGACCACCAATGCGGTGAAGTTCACCGCTGAAGGGTTCGTGGAGCTCTCCGCCGACCACCAGGGGCCCCTGGAGGTTCAGTTCTCGGTCCGGGACACGGGCCCGGGGATCCGGGACGGGGCCCAGCGGGACCTGTACCGGACCTTCCGGCCCTTCCAGGGGCGCTCGGGCTACCACTTCTCCGGCACCGGGCTTGGGCTCACCATTGCCCGGAAGCTGGTCCGGTCCATGGAGGGGGAACTTCACTATGAGACCCAGAAGAATCTGGGGACCCGCTTCTACTTCACCATCCCCCTTCCGACAGCCGACGTGGTCTGAGTCCGGCCCCCCGCAGTCACCGAGGTGCAGCAGGCTCAGAAGTTCAGCCAGGGACGCTCAGCCGCAGGGTCGCGCCGGGATCCGAACGGCCCGGTACTGGTAGTTCCGGTCCAGGAGGGTGGCTCCCGTGGTCTCGAAGTACTCCTCCCAGAACGCCCGGACCCGCTGGGACGCCTGGGTATCGACCCGGGCACCCACCACCACCACGCACACCCCTGACAGATCCGGGAGGGTACCGGCGTTGGCCTCGTTCTGGATCCAGTTGGCCGACGGCATCCGGACCAGGCCCTCCATGTTCATGACCTCGTTGGCCTGGAGCATGTCGGAGAAGAGGACCACCGTGGCCCGGTGCTCCGGGTACCCGGCCACCTCATTGGCCACCAGGTGGAGGGTGGAGAGGATGTCCGTCCCCATGGCCGGCTCCCGGTCCTCCGAGTTGGTGAACCGGGTCAGGTAGTCCCGGGCGTCCTGGAGGTACCGGGCCCGGGTCACCGAGTCCCGCTGCATGACCCGGTCGGAGAACTCCCGCTCCGGCACCGAGGACGCCCACCGGGTGGGGCTCTCCGCCAGCGACTGCTCCAGGATCTCGAAGGCCACCAGGTGGTCCCCATGGTGGAGATCGTTGAGGCGGCTTCGGGTGGCCTCCTGGTAGTGCTCCAGCTCGTGCTCCGAGATACTGGAAGAACGATCGTAGACCAGGATCAGGAGCTCACCCTGACGGCCTTCCTCCGGCGGAGCAGGGGGCGGATCACCGCCACAGGCGCCGGCCAGGAGGACCAGGGCCAGAAGGGAAAGCAGACGGGTCGCCACGATGGACGCCTTGGAATCAGTCAGAGTGTACATCACCAGTTGGCCGTTGCCTCTTCGTTGAATCGACTGCGGACGTCTTTGAACCGGGCCGCCAGCTCCGCTCGCTCCGCCTCATATTCCTCCGGGGGCCGGGTCACCAGGTCCAGGTCCACATTGGGATCAGGCATGTCCAGCCCGCCCGGCTCGGCAAAGGCCGGGAGGCTCCGGGGATCCAGCCCCCGGGCCCGCCCGTTCTCCGACCGGTAGAGGCTCACGATGGACTCGAGCTGGTGCTTCACCGAGGGCCAGTCCAGGAGAGGGTTCATGGTGGTGAGGGACTTCATCTCCCGGATGTCCCGGGCCACGTCGGCCAGGAGCCGTGAGGTATCGGACGCCACCTCCTCCCCCTGTTCGATGAACGTTCGCCTCTGCTCCTCGAAGGGAGACTCGTTGAAGTGCTCCTTCCGAGCGTCCCGGCGGTGGAAATACGCCGCCGTCAGGGCGCAGAGGACCAGGGTCAGGTTCAGGAGGAGGACGGGGAAGGTCATGCGCGCCATGGCCGAGGAGTACTCCCGGAGCTCCACCGCTGCCGCCTGCATGTCGTCGGCCCGGTTCGTGAGCTCGTTGGCGGCCAGGAGTTCTCCGTCCACCCGGAGCCAGCCG
>PWWP01000195.1 GCA_003562075.1 Gemmatimonadota bacterium | reverse complement strand
TACGCTGATCCACTGGCCACATCGGGGCTGGAGGAGGAGCGGAAGAGGGTGAACGCCTCGGGGAAGAAGCGCGACGATTTTCGGTCATTGCGTCACCTCCGGGCTGACGTCGAAAGAAGGAACGTGTATGTCCGACGATGACCGGACAGGCCGGCCGCTACCCCCATAGGACTTCGTATCAGTCGAAGTTCTCATAGGGTGAAGAGCCCTGCGGGAAGCCCATCAACCGAGCCCCCCAACCCCTCACCCCCCCAACCACTCCACCACACTTCGTACCTGCGAGAAGAACACCGGTGGTCCGGAGACTGGTTCGCAGTACCAGCCAGCTCCACCTCGGTATTGTGCCCTCCCCTTGGAAGCGTGGAACCATACCCGCCCCTCGGGGCTCTGGGGCGACTTGGGTTTCGGCGGTCCGGGTCGGAGCTTGAAGACCACACCAGCCGTTCGGAGGGCGTCAAACAGGCGCCATTCCGGCTCCGTTTCCAGAAACAGCTCCGTCAGCCTTGTGGCCCTCTCAAGGGCAAGCTTCGAAGTCCATCGATTCTGAGAGAACCGTACCCCTCTCCCCTCGTCGTCCTGGTTCAGGATGGCTCTGGGCAGCGGCTGGGCTTCCCCAAGCCGGTAGAGCACTTGGAGCTCGTTGCGTCTTCCAATTGACGGCCAGGGCGTCTTGATGGCTTCTCTCGGGATCACCTCAATCCCAACCACTGGGGCGCACTGGGTCACGGCTCCCGGCTCCCGGATGGCTGCGGACTCATAGAAGGTGACCCATTGCACCCTGTACTGGAGGGGCTGGGTAGGGGTCATGGCGGTGTAGTACACACGATTCTCATGGATCCAGTCCAAATGCGCCCTGGGCGAATCCCCCCGAAGCACACCCACCAGCACAGTCTTCGATGCAGCGATGCGCCAATCCCGCACCCTATCATGAATCGCGACAGGTACGGCCTTGTCGGCCACCTCCCAGCCACTCCTCCGGAGGACCGACTCCAGCCAGCTTCGGACGTACTCCTGTTCCCCAGGCAAGAACGGCAGTCCTCCAATACCCAGCCTCTCGAGGGATTCCCAAAGACGACTGTTCCTGAAGTCCTCCCCAACCATGGGCTGGTACGGGAAGAGGGCCACTCCCTCGATGACGGTCCTCTTCCCAGGCCCGGAAGGGTCCGACGCAGGATCCTTCTCGAGAATGGCGTCCCGGTACCGGTGGAGCACGTTGATGGCGTCCGGCGGCGGTCCAGGACTCCTCATCTGCTCCAGATATCGCTTTGACGTGTCGATCCGGTACTTGGCGTCAAGAATGAGGCGGATGGTGGGCCACTGCTCGGACTCCAGGGACAGGACGATGTCGGGCTTCTGGCTCAGCAGGACATCGTCACCACCAAACTCAGGACCATAGATGACCCGCAGAACTCGTCCCTTTTCGCCGGCGAAGGCCACAGAATGCTCCCGGCCAGCCTGGAGGCGCACCCGGAGTCCATCCGCCTCGATGGACAACAGGCTCTTGGCATCCAGCGGAATTTCCAGGACATCCGCCACCAGGCGGACCACCGCCAGGAAGCACCAATACTCGTAGAGGAGGTGAAGGTCCTTCAGCGAGAGCTCCAGGGGGCCACCCGATAACCTGAGACCCAAGCTCAGCCTCAAGCAGCATTGGAAGGCTTCACGATACCCGGGGGCGCCCTGAAGCTGCAGGGAAGAGAACCCAGACGGAGGTAGCCCTCTGGCCTCCTGCAAGGGCTCGATACTCTTCAGCCTGGTGATGCGCCGACTCAGGGCTTGAAGCTCCTCCAAGATGATCCGTTCGCTGGCGGGATCCTGGCCCAGCTTCTCCCTGTGAGCCCGCCTCCTGGCGGTCTTCGCCCGAATCCGCGCCAACTGGCGTTCCATGCGCTCAAGCTGCTCCCGTAACCAGCGATGCTCGGGAGTGTCCAGCGTTGGAACAGCCTTCAGCTCCTCGATCCGTGCCCGCACCGAGATCCCGGCCCGGAGCGGCACCCGCTCACCCACCCCCCGGTCTCGGCTCACGCTCCGCCGCACGTGGGCATCCTGCCGACGGATCCGCTCCACCCTAAGGAGACGTTCAGTTCTGCCGAGGCCCCGTCGTGGGTGTTGTTCGATGTAGCGCAGGGCCTGGTCCAGTTCACTCGCGAAGTGTTTGAGCAGAAGCACCCACTCCAACTCCGTCGGCGCCTGCTGAGGCCCCGGACTCGCCATCCGATAGGTGGCCCGAAGGAACTCCAGGGCCAGACCCGTGAGGATCTCCTGGATGTCCGCTGTGATCTCCTCAAAGTCTCTCTCATAGTCCAGCTTGGAGGGGAAGACTTCCACCTCCATGTCCAGCTCGGGTCGGCCATCCACCAGGAGGAAGAAGCGGCTCCGGCCAACCTGACTTCGGAAGTTGACCGGGCCATAGACGGTGGCTCCATCCGGTGATCTCGCGAGCCCGGCCACCACCCGAGGGTCCCGGTTGCGCAGCTCAACGGCCCGTCCACCCTTCCCCTCCACCAGGAGGTTGTACGGCGTCTCCTCGAACAGAGCGGGGCCAGCCTCCTGCTTTGGATCCCCCGCAACGGGTTTGGGAACACCGGCTCGCCACGTGGAGGACCCGAACTCCAGGCCTGGGCGTCTCGGGCTCAACGCGAGCCTTCCCGCCGACGAGGCTGAAGAGGCCGTACTCCCCCCGTCAGGGCCAGACCAGGTCAGGCTGGCCAGGTCTGTCTCGACTCGGAAGAGAACCCCCATGGTGATTCCGGTCAGAGCCAGAAGGAGGTGAACCCTTCCGACTCCAGGCGCTCCCACATGAGACACAACCGGGCGGCGGTGCGAGGATACTGGGCGTCCGCCAGGGCAGAGGGTCTTCCAGCTTCTCGCCAACGGGAGAGACTGGTTTCCGTATCGGCTTCGGAGCTGCTGGCCACCCCCGAGACCGCCCAGCCGAGAAGGCCGGCCAGGGTTCCCCGAATGGCATTGCTTCCCCCGGAGATTCTCGGCAGGACCTTCATCTGGAGGGCCAAATCCAGGGGATCCACGCTCTCCCCGTTCTCCGTCCTGAAAGCCTTCCTGATGGCCTCGGCATGAAGCACGAAGAGTCCGATCTCGTCCCGGGTGCGGTAGCCCAGTTGGAGCTGGGCCTGCTGGAGGATGGTGTTCAGCTCCGAGAGCACGGCAATGACTTCTTCGATGGAGGACCGCTCTGGCTCCGTCAGGTCCTTCAGCTCGGAGAGACGGATGGCCCTGGGATGCCAAGCGTGGGTGGGCCACGTGCTGGGAACGGGGGCTCCCGATCCAGCCCCCTCCCACCGGGAGAGGCTCACATCCGAGAGCTCAAGGGTGAAGGCCCGGTCCAGGACCTTGCGACTGAAGGTGTGAGCGCTCTCGTCCATGTTGACCGTGCCCACCAGTGTGAGGTTTGGCGGGAGGTGCAACGCGCCCCATTCAGCGTCGGCCTCCGAGAGCTTCAGATCGAGAAGGCCTCGGCTTTGGAATCCGCCGCCCGGTGCCGGGCTTCGATCTTCCATGCGACTGAGGATCTCCGCGAAGTACTGCTCCACCCGGGCCAGGTTCATCTCGTCCACGATACAGACCCAGGATCGGTCGTTCTCATTGACCGCGTTGTAGATGACGTTGAGGACGCTCCCCGGACGGAAATCCCCCTGAAGGTCCACGTATCCCAGAACGTCTGAGCTGTCGGTCCAATCGGGGCGAACAGGAATCAGGACCGATTCCGAGCCGGTGGCTTCCGCCACCAGAGCCGGGAGCTTCGATTTCCCTGTTCCCGTAACGCCTGCCAGGATGACGAAGGGCTTCGTGCGGACCGCCGTGATGTATTCGGCGATGTGCCAAGGCTCATAGGTGAACCCCCTCTTCCCCACATAGTCGATGACGGATTCGACGGCTGAGAGGAGTTGGAAGTCCTCCGCCTTAGGCACCACGATGGTGTCGTCCTTGTCCTTGTCGGTCCCCCCAACGGGTGGCTCTTCATCGCTGAGGTATGCGTCATAGGGTGTGGCTACTCTTCGACGACGGTCCAGAGGTTGGGATAGAGCCGCTGCTGGTCCTGCCGGACGTGGAAGTCCCAGTACTCCTCGAAGTCTCCTGAGAGATGGGTG
>PWWP01000097.1 GCA_003562075.1 Gemmatimonadota bacterium | reverse complement strand
CAGAATGATCCGGAACAGTTCCTCCTGAATCTCCCGGGCCTGGGCCACGTCAGCGTCGTCGGCGCCCGTGGCTCGTGCAATGGCCTCGGCTTGCATCCGGAGGATTTCAGTCCCTGGAAGTGCGGGTCCGGCCAGGAGGACCAGGAAATCCACCCCACCCCATTCCACCGCCACCATGGGTGCGATGAGTCCACCTTCCGAGTGACCGACCAGACCCACCGCCTCCGGATCCACCTCCGGACGGCTACGCAGGTAGGTAACAGCAGCATGAGCATCACCGGCAAAGTCCCATGACGTGGCTGTGTCGAAGTCACCCCCGGATTCTCCCACTCCCCGGTCATCGGACCGGAGCACCGCGATCCCGGCTCGGGTCAGGTGGTCCGAGAGGACCAGAAAGGGCCGATGTCCCATGAGGGCCTGATCTCGATCCTGGGCTCCGGACCCGGTGATGAGCGCCACCGCCGGGAAGGGGCCCTCACCCTCCGGCAGGGTCAGGGTCCCGGCCAGCTCGATGCCGGCCTCCGGGTTGGCGTAGCGGACGTCCTCCGACTGATAGGGAAGAGGGGGCTCCGGGTCCTGTGGGCGGGCCGCCGCCACACCCTCCTGGGCTGGCTCCAGTCGAAGGGGAACCTCCATTCCCCCCTGCAGCCACTGGCCGACGATGGCATCGCCCGTCACCTCTCCCTGAAACCGGGCCTGAAGGGAGGAGAGGGAGAGCGTCAGGACCCCGTCCACGTAGCCCACCTCGTCCACTGGGATGCCCCTTGCCCCCTGGAGAGGACTGTCCATGGTGGCTCCCAGACTCCCGTCCGCCGCCTCCGTCAGGTGAAAGACCAGGGGGAGTGTCTGGCCTCCCGGTAAGGCCAGCTCACCCACCCAGGCTCCTTCCAGATTCCCGGCACCGGGGGTTTCCTGTCCGAGGAGGGCCGGTGCTGTCGGAAGACCCAGGACGAGGAGGGCCAGGAGGAGAAGAGAGACCGGGGGATGGGGGATCTGTGATTGGGCACTGTATTTCATGGAGGACCCCAGAGGCGCGGGAGTGGCTCATTCGAAGGGCGTCAGGGAGGGAAGATCGACCTCCATCCAAGGGCCCCTCTGACACGTGATCAGCGTCCTTCATCCCCCCTACGGTCCTCCCCCTGCTTCCCTTCACCGCATTCCTACCGGACCCTCTCGGGAAAGAGGACTCCTGGATTCAGACGCCAGTCAGGATCGAAGGCGGTCTTCACGGCCTTCAACTGCTCCACTCCCTCCTGGCCGAATTGGATGGAAAGCAGTCCGTGCTTCAGCCGACCGATGCCATGCTCAGCCGACACCGATCCTCCCAGCCGCACCGCCTCTCGCGCCAGCTCCTCATGCAACTCCACGGCCGTGTGCAGCTCACTCCTGGTGCTGGGAATGAGGTTGGCATGCAGGTGATTCTCAGCTGCATGGCCGAAGAGGGCGAACTCCATCCCGGACTGGCTGAGCAGGGTTCGGTAGATCCGGTTCATCTCGTCGGCACCCCTGTCAGGTACGGCCAAGTCCGTGCCTACCTTGTGGATCTCCGGCGTCCTCTGGCGAGCGCGGGCGATTCTCTGATTCACCGCCTCCGGCACGGCGTGGCGGAGGGCCTTCATTCGTCGCCATTCCTTGGGGCTGTCTCCAGCCCAGGTGTCCTCCAGCCTCCCCCCCTCTCCTGCAAGCAGGCCCTCCACGACCTCCACCACGTCCAACAACTCCCCCTCTGACTCCAGGGCGAACTCCAGGAAGAGGGCCGAGGCAGCCGCCCGGGGGAAGTCGGGGATCTGGTCAGCTCCACCTGAGCGGGCCTCTCTGAGGAGACGAAGGGCCGAATCATCCAGGTACTCGATGGCCAGGGGCCGAAGACCGGCCTGATCCCGGATCCGAGCGGCCAGGGCCAGCCCATCTCCCTTGCCGGGCAGGAAGGTGAACAGGGAAAGGATCGTGTGCGGCCGGCGAGTCAGGGCCAGCTCGGCCTCCACCACGATCCCCAACGTGCCCTCCGAGCCCACCAGGAGATCCACCAGGTCCACATCCTCCTCGATCCGGTACCCCGCCACGCACTTGGCCTGGGGCCAGGGGAGTCGAGGGAGGCGCACACTCCCGGCATCCAAGCCCTGGGGCCAGCGAAGGACGTGCCCCTGAGCCTGGGTCTCCCCGCGACCCAGCTCCACGACTCGCCCATCGGCCAGGACCACGGTGAGCGCCGTCACCCATCGTGCCGTGGGGCCGAAGTGGAAGCTCCGGGCGCCGGAAGCGTTGGTGGCGATCGTGCCCCCGATGGTGGCACTTCGTTCGGTGGGATCCACGGGGTAGATCCAGGAGAGGTCCCCCCTCGGACCGGCCGGGGACCCTTCGCCTCCAGCAGCCAGGGGACCTTCCTCTACGATCCGGGACAGCTCATCCAACCGCATGCCGGCCTGGACCCGGATCCGAGGCTCGCCGTCGTCAGGAGCCTGGCTCCAACCCAGACAGCGGTTCATGCGGGAGAGGGAGATGAGCCAACCCTCGCCGCGGGACACAGCCCCTCCCGTGATGCCCGTACGCCCCCCACTGACGGTGACTTCCACCCCTGCCTCGGCGGCCTCCACGACCACCTGGGCCACCTGTTGGGGCGTCTCAGGAAAGTAGACCCGCTCCACGATCCGCGCCGCCAGATTCGACTCGTCGGACAGAACGTCGCTGCACTGATCCCGGACGGCCTCTCGGCCCTGGACCATGGGACAGGATGCTTGGACAATCACCGAAACTCTCCACGACGGGTTGGCAAGTGGCAGGATACTCACCACGATAGAGAGGACCGGGAGCCAGGTCCACGGGTGCAGTTCATCTGGCCTTCGGGGTGAAGGGCGGACGTAAATCGAGCCCTCACTCTGCGATTGCTGCGCTTCCATCGCCTTCGCGCGCTAACTGCAACAGGGACCCAGGTCCCATGGAGAAGAAAGCCCATGTCCTCAGTCGCCGACCTAATGACCACGGAAGTCCTCGCCCTGGCACCGGAAATGTCCCTCCGAGAGGCTGTGGAGGCCCTGGGTGACGAAGGAGTCAGCGGCGCCCCGGTGGTGGGGAGCAGTCGCCTGGAAGGCGTCGTCTCCGTCACGGATATCATGGAGTTCCAGGGATCCAATCCGGCCGTTGAATCGCCTCGAGCAGGCCAGCCCAGCCTTTCCGAGGAACTGGGCGGGATGGGACGCTCGGATATGGATCCAGACGAGGACCCAGGAGCCTTCTTCGTGGATTTCTGGCAGGACACGCGGGCCGATACCTACCAGCGCCTCAGTGCCGAGGAGGACCCGGATTGGGATCTCCTGGGCAGTCATACCATCTCCGAGGTCATGACGCGCAACGTCATCAGCGTGTCGCCGGACACCTCCCTTCAGGAAGCAGCCAGAATCATGTCGGAGCGCGGGATCCATCGGGTTCTGGTGACCCGGGACGGAGAACTGGCAGGGATCCTCACCACCACAGACCTGGTCCGGGCCATCGCCGAGGGGACCATCCGGGCGGTGGAGAAGTGATGGACGAGAGGAACGGGCAAAGGAACACAGGATGGACTGGAGGACGGGCATTGCTGGCTGGGCTTCTCCTGGCCCTGCCGGCTATCCTGCTTCCGGGCGAAGTGACGGCTCAGACCCCGGGTCAGGAGTGGGAGGCGGCCACTCAGCCGCTGGAGTACTTCTTCCCGGGGGACCCCGATTTCGACCCGGCCATCCCCTCCCCGCAGGAGTTCCTGGGTTACGCCATCGGAACCCATCACACGCGGCATGACCGGATCGTCGCCTACATGGAGGAACTGGCGCGCCTCTCCGACCGAGCCAGCTACCAGTCCATCGGCCGCTCCATCGAGCACCGGGACCTTCCGGTCCTCACCGTCACCTCTCCCGGGAACCACACTCGCCTGGAGGACATCCGCGAAACCCACCTCCAGGCTGCCGATCCGGCGGAAGAAGCGATCCCTCCTGCGGATCGACCCATCGTCGTGCACCTGGGTTACGGGGTCCACGGCAACGAGACCTCCTCTGCCGAGGTGGCCCTGCTTACCGCCTATTGGCTGGTGGCGGGTCAGGGAGACGAGGTGATGCAGGCCCTGGAACAGGGCGTCTGGCACATTGAACCGGTCCTGAACCCCGATGGCCGGGATCGGCACACCAACTGGGCCAACATGCACAAGGGGAACCCATTCGTAGCCGATCCCCTGGACCGGGAGCACAACGAAGTCTGGCCCGGGGGTCGTACGAACCACTACTGGTTCGACCTGAACCGGGACTGGCTCCCCCTCCAGGACCCCAGTAGCCGGGCCCGCATCGACTTCCACCACTCCTGGAAGCCCAATGTGGTGACCGACTACCACGAAATGGGGACAAACAGCACCTACTTCTTCGAGCCCACCCGGCCCCAGGGATCGTGGAATCCCCTGATCCCCGAAGAACTCTATACCGACATCACCCTCCGGTTCGCAGACCACTGGGCGGCTTCCCTGGATGAGATCGGATCCCTCTACTTCACGAAGGAGGTCTTCGACAACACCTATCCCGGGTACGGGTCCACCTACCCCAACTTCCTGGGTGGACTGGGGCTGGTCTTCGAACAAGCCAGCGCCCGGGGCCACATCCAGGAGAGCAGCCACCACGGCGTCCTCACCTTCGCCTACGCCATCCGGAATCAGCTCCGGACCGCCCTGGCCACCATCGAGGCATCGGTGGCCGAACGGGAACGGATGCTCGACTACCAGCGGGAGTTCTACGAAGGTGCCTTGGCACAAGCTGCCGATTTCCCGGTCCGGGGATGGGTCTTCGGGAGTGAGCATGATCACTCACTGAACCGGGAGTTCCTGGACCTCCTCCTCCGACACCGGGTGGAGGTCTACCGACTGGATCAGGATGGGGAGTACGACGGCCGGCAGTTCCGGGAGGGAGCGGCCTGGGTGGTCCCGGTGGATCAGCCTGGATACCGGATGGTCCGCTCGCTGTTCGAACGGACGGACATCTACGCCGACAGCGTCTTCTACGACGCCTCCACCTGGACCATGAGCCTGGCCTACGGGATCCCCCACGCTGAACTTCGGAGCGGACCCCTCCCCCAGGGCACCCAGGTGACCCAGGTGCCTGCCCCGGCCGGGACGGGAAGCGTGCCCCAGGCTCGCTATGCCTACCTGTTGGACTGGGGAGATTACTATGCACCCAAGGCCCTCCAGTATCTCCTGGCTCGGGGTGTCCGGGCTGAGGCGGCCTTCGAGCCTTTCACCGCTCGTGTCGAAACCCGAGCAGACCTCCCTGGAACCGGGTCCGAGGATGACGGGACACGCCCGTTCACTCGGGGAAGCGTCTCCATTCCCGTACAGCTCCAGGACCGATCTCCTGAGGAGCTACATGCCCTGGTCATGGAGGCGGAAGCCGCCACCGGCGTGCCCTTCCACACAACCCAAACCGGATATTCGGTGGATGGGGTGGATCTGGGGAGTGGTAGTGTCCGCCCCCTGGGTGGGATGCCGCGGGCGCTCATGGTGGTGGGAGCCGGGATCTCGGCCAACGAGGCCGGCCAGGTCTGGCACCTCCTGGACACCCGCGTCGGTCTGCCTCTGACCAAGGTGGATCGGGATCACCTCGGCCGCGCCGACCTGACCCGCTACGACGTGGTCATCCTGGTTTCCGGAAACTACGGGTTCATGAGCGAAGGCCAGCGGACCGAACTTCGTCAGTTCGTGGAACGTGGAGGAACCCTCATCGGGATCCGAGGCGGGGCTGACTGGGCCATCGGGGAAGGATTCGCCCCTCGGGTGACGGAGGCTCTGGATGAGGTGGAATCGCCCGACCCCATGGACTTGGGTCGGGTCGATTACGGGGACGCGGCTGCCCTCACCGGAGCCCAGCGGATCGGAGGCTCCATCTACCAGGCGGATCTGGACCTGACCCATCCGCTGGGCTTCGGTTACCGGGAGCGGGAGATCGCCGTATGGCGGGACCACGCCTTCATCCTTCCGCCCAGCGCCAACCCCTTCTCCACCCCGGTCCAACTCACTGCCGAGCCGCACCTGAGTGGATACATCTCAGATCCCAACCTGGAGCGGCTCTCCGAGTCAGCCTCGGTCCTGGCCGATGGGCTGGGCAGTGGCACGGTGGTCCTTTTCTTGGACAACCCCAATTTCCGGGGCTACTGGTACGGCACGAACCGACTCTTCCTGAACGCCATCTTCTTCGGGCAGCACATCAACGTGCCCCAGGCCCCGTGAATGTGGATCCACCCCGGAGGTGGATCAGGGGCCGGGGTGGGTCAGGGATCGGGGTGGGTTCCGTCAGTTCGAACCGGCGTCCAGCCATTCCCTGGCCACCACCCGGTCCATCCGGCGCTGGAGAAATCCAGGGAGGAAGGAGAAGGCCAGGATCGAGAGGATGAGCCCAGCAAAGATCCATGGGAGGGAACTCCGCCCCACCAGCGCCTGGTACATCCCCACCTGGACCAGCAGGAAGATCAGTACCACCGGCAGCCCACCGGATTCCAGTGCGTCCCTCTGACGCGAGAGAACCCGCTCCCGCGCAGGAGATCCCAGCCGTCGGAACCACCCCATGGCCCGGATTCCCATGAAGAGGGGATTGCGGGAGAGACGTCGGGCCACCCACCAGGTGGTCAGGAGGAGGCCGAGCGACACCACAGGCAGAGCGAACCAACTCACGGCCCCCGATCGAATCCAGCCGGCGCCATCGGCATCGATCCACCAGTCCCCTCCCATGGAACCCGCCACCTGGGGCCAGAGGAGCAGGCTGGTCAGCCAGTGGCAGGCCAGGATGATGGCTGCCGTCCAGCGGGCCCCTCCCCACTCCTCCTCCAAGGTCCTCCCTGCGCTCATGGTACCAGGGCAATGATGCGGACCGGCCCTCCCGTGCCTCCTTCCAGGAGGATGGGGAGGGCCAGAATGGTGGATCCCGTCGGGGGCAGTTCATGGAGATTCGCCACATTCTCCAGACCGTATATATTGGCCTCGAAGAGGATCTGGTGGGCCTCGAAGTTCGTGGACGGGCCGTAGTCCAGACTGGGCGTATCCAATCCCACGGCCACCACGTCCCGATCCTCCACCAGCCACCGGGCTGCGTCGGGATGAAGGCCAGGGAACTGAAGGTGGGCGAGGGCTTCCTCTCCGGTCCCAGCCGTCCCCATGTAGGCCACTGCATCGGGCCAGTGCGCGCCCTTCCCCGTGTGAAGCATGAGGATGGCTCCTGACGGGATCCTCCCGTGGGCATCCTCCCAATCCATCAGGTCGTTCACGCTGACCCGGTAGTTCGGGTCCTCCGCCACCGACTCAGAGACGTCCACCACGGCACCTGGGGCCACCAGATGGTCCAGAGGGATCTGGTCGGTGGTCCACCGATCCTCGTAGAAATGGATGGGGGCATCCAGATGGGTCCCGCCATGTTCCGGGCCGGAGAAGTCCCGGGAGGCATAGTAGTAGCCTTCCTCCGTCCACCCTTCGAAGGTGGTCTCGAACTCGAAGGGTCGTGAGGTGGGCCACACGATGGTCTCTTCGCCCAGTGGATGGGTCAACTCCACCATCTGATGGGTCTCCAGGAACTCCAGCAGAGATACCTGGGTGCCCGTCTCCGACGGAGCGCCGGCCGGTCCGGTATCCATTCCAGGCTCACACCCAGCGCTGAGGAATCCCGCAAGAAGGAGGACTGGCAGCGTCCTCCCCAACGCCTCGAATCGGTTTCCTCTCCACTTCTTCCTCATGGCGATTCACCTCCTGTGCCTGCGTTCGGCTCCTCGTCCCAGCTCTCCTCGCCCACGGCGGGGGCCCGGTCACCTGGGGACCAGCTTTCATCCCAGAGCCCTTCGTTCACAAGGAACTCCGCCAGTGCATCGGCCCTTGCGTTGTGCTCTTCGGCCAGCTCCCGGCAGATGGCCGACTGCTCCTGTACCGAGGTCCCCAGCCGCTCCCATTCCGGGAGGGATTCGTTGTACCGGTCAAAGGTCTCCAGGTATTCATCATACTGGTCGGACGGCACGCCGCGCTCATCCATGGCCTCGTAGTCTTCCACCCGGTCCCTCAAGAAGTTGGTCGTTCGTTCGTGCTCCCGGAAAGCCCGTTCGGCTCGGTCCAGGTCATCCAGGCACTCGTTCAGCTCCCATCGGGCCTCCCGCACCTGATCCCGCATGACCTCGGCTTCGGCCCGGACGGCATTGTCGGACATCTGATCCACCACGGAGACGGCCCCGGCGGCTGCAGATACACCTACCACGAGGATTGCCACTGCCCAGAAGAGACGTTTCATGCCTCGACCTACCCTTCATCCAATTGGTCTTCGATTGTTCGGCCTACCCACGCCCTGGCTTGAGGGACGGCCCCTTCACACCGACGTTTCACTCGTACATACACCCCAGAGACCTTGATCTGAGCCCTTCCGGTCCAGCCTCTGGACCCTGGCAGTCTGATCGGGCCACTCCCCGGGGACCTGAATTCCCTTCTGGGGTAGGATGAGAAAATGGAGACCTTCATGACAGACCTGCCAGACGCAGCCGGGCGTGACACAGCCGGCGAAACCCTCGGTTCTTCCCCCACTCCGGCCCACAGGGGTTCTATCCAGGTGCACGGACCGGGGACCCCTCCCCGTTCAGGGCGGCGTGCATTCAGGTCTCCCCCATCCTTTTCCAGTCGTGCCAGGCCCTCTCGGGCCCTGAGCAGGGTCGGTCTGATGTTGATGGCCGGCCTCCTCTTCCTGGCTGCCGGAGGCTGCGCCGCCCTTTCGAGCAATGGGAACGGAAGCGCGTGGGACACTGCAGATGTCCGGGAAGACGAGTTCACCCTGGAAATCAGGAATCAGAGCTTCAACGAGGCTCGGATCTACATCCACTGGAACGGGGATCGCCGCCGGCTGGGATCCGTGGGCGGAAACCAGAGCCGAACCTTCACCCTGGACTGGCGAGCTCGGACCCTTCGCATCGAAGTGGACTTTCTGGCAGCCGGTGGATTCATCTCCGATGGCGTCACGGTGAATCCTGGCGACAATCTGGAGTTCCGCATTCCGTCCCACGCCCGCTGACGTCTCCCCCCCCGAACTGAAAGCCGGACCGAAAGGCTGGGGGCCATCGCAGCCCCCCTTGACCTGGGCCTGTGGACAATTACTTTATACTTCATCCATTGATCATTTGTCCATTGACTGAACGAGGGATATCCATGAGCACTGCCACCACCACGCCCACTGACTGGACCCTGGATCCGACCCACACCGAGGTTGGATTCGGCGTCCGCCACATGATGCTCTCCACGGTGAAGGGTTCCTTCACCGACATGGAGGGATCCATCCACCTGGATGAAGAGGACTTCACCAACTCCAGCGTGTCGGTCTCCATCAAGTCCGACAGCATCGGAACCGGGAATGCTGATCGGGATGGGCACCTTCGGAGCGAGGACTTCCTCGACACCGAGGGCCACCCCGAGATCACCTTCCGGAGTACACGAGTGGAAGGATCCCCGGAGGAGTTCACACTCCACGGCGATCTGACCATCCGTGGCGAGACCCGGCCCGTGGTCCTGTCCGGCCAGGAGCTGGGCCGGGGACAGGACCCCTGGGGAAACCTGCGGGTGGGCTTCAAGGCCGACACCGAGATCAGCCGGAAGGACTTCGGACTCACCTGGAATCAGGCCCTGGAGACGGGCGGGGTGCTGGTGGGCGACAAGATCTCCATCTCCCTGGAGGCCCAGGCCATCCCGACCCCCCAGGAGGATTAAAAGGCTGTTGAAGAAGTACAGGGCGCCGGGAAGACTCCTCCGGGTCATCGACGCCCTCCCATGGGGAGGATGAAGGGAAGCCCCCTGGCTGCCGACTGCCGGCGTCGGGGGGTTTTCCCCGTTCTGGGACCCTCCATCCCATCGTCTCGCCTCACCCCCGCCCCCTTCCCTCCTCCCCTCCGGACCGGCAGTTTCCCTCTGGTCCACCCCAGAGGTCTCGTCCAGCCTCCCACCACACCCACACGTCCCCACCTGACAGGAGACTGCGCCCATGCTCACCCGCTTCCTTCCCCTGGTGGCCCTCCTGACCCTGGGTCTCGGCGCCTGCGACCCGGGCGAAGCTCCGGAAGCCACAGAACCTCCTGGGGAGGATGTGGAGAACGAGCGCTGGCTCGACGGCTCAGAGCTGGAGCTCCCCCCGGAGCTGGCTACCGGACCCTACGACTGGCTGATCCACGGCGGACGGATTGTGGACGGCTCAGGGCGACCGGCTCATCGGGCCGATCTGCTGATCCGGGAGGATCGGATCGCCCACATCGGGATTGTCGACCCGGATACACTGGACGTGGAGCGGAGCCACGACGCCCAGGGTCGGATCGTCACTCCTGGCTTCATCGACCCCCACGCCCACGGCGCTCCCCTGGACAACCCGGACTTCTCCAACTTCCTGGCCATGGGGGTCACCACCATCCTGCTCGGGCAGGACGGGGGGGGACCGCCCGCACAGGGACTGACTCAGCACCTGGACGCCGTGGACACTGCTCGGCCATCAGTAAACGTGGCCTATTTCCTGGGCCACAACGCCCTCCGACGCGAATCGGGCGTGGAGTACGCCGACCCCTCTCCGGAAGGATCTCAGGCCATTGCCGACCTGGTGGCCCGGGGTATGGACGAGGGAGCTTTCGGACTCTCCACCGGGCTGGAGTATGACCCGGGCACCCTGGCCGACCTGGATGAGCTGACGGCCATCGCCACCCCTGTGGCTGAGCGGGGAGGAGTCGTCATGAGCCACATGCGAAATGAGGACGCGGACGCAGTGGAGGCCTCTTTGGAAGAGCTGCTGGAGCAGGGGCGGCGCTCAGGCGCCCACGTCCACGCTTCCCACCTGAAGGTGGTGCTGGGGAACGATCCGGCCCAAGCCCGGCGAATCCTGGACCAGATGGAGAATGCCCGGTCCAACGACGGGATCCGCGTGACGGGAGACGTCTATCCCTACACGGCCAGCTTCACCGGTATCGCCATCCTCTTCCCGGACTGGGCTCGTCCGCCCAATGACTACGACCAGGTCCGGGCCCGGCGGGGAGCCGAACTGGCCGAGCACCTCCGGGAGCGGGTCCAGGGACGCAACGGGCCGGAGGCCACCCTCTTCGGGGCCGGAGAACTGGACGGCTTCGGACCGCTCAGCGGTCACACCCTGGCCGACGTGGCCGAGGCCACCGACAGACCCTTCCAGGAAATCCTGGTGGAGTTGGGTCCCAGTGGGGCCCGGGCAGCGTATTTCGTCATGAACGAGGAGGTCATGACCACCTTCCTCCAGGACCCCCACATCGTCGTCTCCTCCGATGGAAGCCCCACCATGGCCCACCCGCGGGGCTACGGCTCCTTTCCCCTGGTCCTCCGACAGTACGTCATGGAGGAGGAACTTCTGTCCCTGGAGGAGGCCATTCGGACCATGACCGGTCTCACCGCGTCCATCATCGGATTGGACGATCCGGATCGGGTTGAGCTTCCCAGGGGCCTGCTCCGAGAGGGTTGGGCCGCTGACGTGGCCGTCTTCGACCCGGAGGAACTCCGGGATCGGGCCACCTACGAATCGCCCCACATCCTGGCCGAAGGGATGGATGGCGTCTGGGTGAACGGGGTCCGGGCCTGGGATCGGGCCGGCGCCGTCGGGGTGGGACAGGGACGGGCTCTGCGGGCTAACTGGTAGTCCCGCTCCGGGAATCAGGGCCACCCTGAGCCTCGAGGAGCCGGGCATACGCCTCAGGCGTATCCACCTCCTGAGGCGGGGTCCGCCCGGTTTCCACCCCCGTCACCCACTGGGGATGCGCCTGCAGGAGCTCTCGAGCCCCCGTATCGCCCCGAAGGCGGAGGACCTGATCCCAGACCTCCCTCCCCAGGAGTACGGGATGGCCTGGTCGTCCACCATACAATGCCCGAACCACCGGCCCCTGCCCAGCCTGAAAAGCTTGGACGACCATCCGTATCGCCTCGGGATGGACGTCCGGCTGGTCCGTCAGAAGGATGAGGCCCCCCTGGACGCCGGGCCCCAGAGCCTGGATACCGGCGCGGAGAGACGAGGCCTGCCCCAGGGCATGGTCCCGGTTCACAACCAACCGAACCCGCTCGTCCGCCTCCACTGCCTCTCCCACTCGTTCTGCCTGGTGGCCCAACACCACCACCACCTCTGAGAGCCCTGCAGCCAGGGCGTGATCGACGACGTGTTGAAGGAGGGGACGGCCGCTGAGGGGGAGGAGCTGCTTCGGCTGCCCCATTCGACGGGAGGAGCCGCCAGCCAGGACCACCCCAGCCACCCCGGGTTCACTGGAGGGCTGCACCCCGCCATCTCGGGAGGCCGTGGAACTCACAGCTCGATCCTTTCCCACACCACCGGCCGGTAGATCACGGACGCCCGTGGGGAGAGAGAAGCCCACCGCACCCCAGGGAGACCAGGTCGTCCCCCTGTACCCGTTCCCCGGCCAGGAGGCGGGGGAGCACCAGGTCCACGGCATCGGGATTGGTCCCCTGGACACACCCTGGCGTACCCAGGATCGGAACGTCTCCATGGTAGGCCAGGAAGAGGAGGTGGCCCGGGTCCACCGGGACCCCGAAGTGCTCCACCGTCCCACCTCCCTCCGTCACACCCCTGGGGATGATGTCCGCCGCATCCATGATGGCTGTCTCCCCTGCCACGATGACGCACGCCATTCCCTGCGCCATCAAGGACCGAATCGCCTGGCCGATGGCCCGGGGCTCGGCAGCAACAACCTTCGTCTCTTCGATCCTGGCCCCGAACCCGGCCACCCGACTCCCGATGGCCTGTGCCATGGCTGCCAATCGGGGGCTTCGGCTCCCCTGCCGTCCCACCAGGAGGAGCCCCACCTGGACCCGGGCGATGGACTCCACTCCGAGGACACCCTCCGGACCGGCCAGCTCCTGAGCTCGAGCCACCTCGTCTTCTGGGATGCCATACGTCACGATCTTCACCGTCGCCACCCGTTCCCCCCCTTCCACCCAGGTATCAGGCCGCCGCGTCGCCACCGTGACGCCATGGATCCGGTTCAGGGCGTGAATGACCGATTCCTGGATCCGAAGGACACCCGGTGCCTCTGCTGTGAGATTGACCCGGGCCTGATGGGGAGAGGAAGCGACAACGCCTGCCCCCACGCAAGCCGTCCCGATCCGGCCGGCCACTTCATCTTCATGGAGCTCGTCTTCCTCCAGTCGGGCCACCCAGAGCTCGATCCAGCCAGCAGCCCGGAGTTCAGCCAGGAGCTGGGCGCTGATGACGATCCCCTTCCGGTGGGTCCGCCGGCCATGGGGACCGAAGAGGTTGTGGGCCAGGATGGCTCCCTCGGCCTGGTCCAGGGGAACCGGACCGAATCTCACTTACGGGCCTCGTTCCGGACCGCCACGATCTCGGCCAGGGTGGCCAGGGCAATCTCGGCCGGCGTCCGGGCGCCGATGTCCAGCCCAATGGGTGCATGGATCCGGGCCAGGGAGGCTTCGTCCACTCCCGCCTCCCGCAGCGCTGCCAACCGTCTGGCGTGGGTGCGTCGCGAACCCAGGGCGCCTACGTAGGGTGCCGGGCTGCTCAGGGCCAATTCCAGCGCCGGGTTGTCGAGCTTCTCATCATGAGTGATGACCACGACATGACTCTGGTCATCCAGCTCCAGACGAGGAAGGATTTCCTGGGGCCATCCCAGGATAAGTTCATCCACTTCCGGGAAACGCTCCGGGGAAGCGAAGCGATCACGAGCATCCACAATCACCACCCGAAATCCCACCTCCCGGGCCATGCGGGCCAGAACCACGGCAATGTGGACCGCTCCGATGATGACCAATCGGGGTTCAGGCTCGAGGCGCTCCAGGAAGAGGCGCCGACCTCCGATCTCCCGAACCCCCGAAGCCTTCCCGTCCAGGACAGTTCGGAGTTCGGTGAGGACCGTCTCTTTGAGGTCAGGATCGGAGAGGCCACCGAGGACGTTCCCCTGGGGACTCAGGACAAGGCGGTGAATGGAGTGTCCCTCCGGTTCCGGTGTGGGAGATCCAGCCTCTTCCCCCTCCCCCGAGGGCAATTCCGTGGCCACAGCCAGAATCCGACTGTCCTGCACCGCCTCCAGCAGCGTGCCCATGACCGGGTCCTTCCCTTCTTCCCGCTCCATGGGCTCCACCAGGACGTGGATAGCCCCGCCACAGGAAAGTCCCACGGCCCAGGCTTCCTCGTCGGAGACTCCGAAGTGGAGGAGTTGCGGAAGCCGGGTGTCCAGGATTCGGAGAGCTGCTTCCACCACGGCGCCCTCCACGCACCCACCACTCACCGATCCCGCCATGTCACCCGAGTCGCTGACCACCATCCGGGATCCGACCTGCCTGGGGGAGGAACCCACGGTTCGAACCACGGTGGCCAAGGCCAGATCCCGGCCCTGACCGCGCCACCGTTGGATGGCAGGAAGCAATTCCTTCATGGATCACACTCCGTTGGGAGATCGGGGTGGTTCAGTGCAGAGTTGCGCTCAGGAGAACTTGCCACGCCACCGGGTGAAATGTCTCGTGTGTGGCGGAAATACTGCCAGCACCAGGAGCGCCGAAGTGCCACTCCCACCGCCTTGCTCCTGCCGGCGTCACCCGCCGATCCGGAACATCTCCACCCTGGGGAGGTCCCGGGTGGCCTGGCTTCGGAGCTGGGAATACCGATCCGTTCGACCCTCCCAGATCCCCCGGACTACGGCCTGGATCTCGGAGTCGGAGGCTCCGCTCCGCAGGAGGTCTCGGAGGTCGTGCCCCCGAGAGCCGAAGAGGCATGTGAACAGTTCGCCCCGGGCCGTGACCCTGGCCCGTGTACAGGTGCTGCAGAAGGGTCGACTCACCGAAGAGATGACCCCTACCTCGCCTCCTCCATCCCCGTATCGATACCGGGTGGCCACCTCGCCGGGATAGCGAGGGTCCAGGGGCTCCATGACCCAGCGAGACTCCAGGAGCTCCAGGACCTCCCGGGCCGGAACCACGTCATCCAGACGCCAATCATTGGCCGTACCCACATCCATGAACT
>PWWP01000337.1 GCA_003562075.1 Gemmatimonadota bacterium | reverse complement strand
GGGGAGCGGGATGGCCGCCATGTATTCTGTGCGCCTGGGATGAGGCCGGAGGCATCTCGGGTCCAGTGAGGTCGTTGCTGTCGTCGTTCACTGGATGAACACCTGAGATGAGGGCAGTGACCAGCAGGGGGGTTGGGGGCGACCCTTTTCCTCCCCTTGGGCGCGTCTCGTCGGACGGGCCTCTTGGGGTGCGACTCCTGGGGCGCTTCCCCTGGGCCGCGACTTGTGGGCCGCGTTTCCTGGGGTGGGCCTTCTGGGGTGCGACTCCTGGGGCGCGTCTTCTGGGACGCGACTGTTTGGCGGCGACTGTCAGGACGCGTCCCCTCGGACGTGCCCCTTGGTGCCCCCACTGCAGGGGATGCTGGTGGCCCCGAGGGAGGCACCGTAATCTATCCGGGGCCGGTGGGTTCCTGCACGGAGTGCCCGGAAATACCATGCGGCTGGTCCCATCGTCCCCGGGTTCGTGCCCGGTCCCGGCGATCCCCCTCGGAGGAGGCAGACTGTGACGAAGCTTCCGTTGGTGCGCTGGACCCTGAGCCGGCGGGTCGTAGACCATTCGGTCCAGGGCGTCCTCATCTTTGCCAGCGTCTTCCTGGCCTTCTGGCTCAATGACTACCGGGGTGCAGTGGCCGAACGACAGGCCACCGACGATGCCTTGGTTGCCATCATCAATGAAGTGGAGACGAATCAGGAGGTTCTGGCACGGTGGGCACCCTACCACGCTGAGATCAGCCAGGGGGTGGAGGCCGAGTTGGCGGAGGATCCGGGCCCGGGCCCGTTCAATCCTTACGCCTTCATGGATGACCGGGGGATCTTCCGGGAGATCCTGACCTCCGACAGTTGGGAGGTGATGCGGCAGGGTGGGGTCCGCCTCGACCTGGAGACGCGCCTGGCCGTGAACCGGGTCTTCCAGCAGCAGGAGTATGTGGATCGAGCGGTGCGTGCCACTGTGGACTTCCTGTATTCCCGGGAACTCTTCGATCCGGAGCGAGGGGAGGAGAACCGAGTCATCTTCTACCGCCTCGTCACGGACCTCCACGCCCAGGAGGAGGCCATGCTGGAGACCTACCGCAGGTTCCTCGAGGTGGTGGCTGCCCCCTCATAACCAGCGCCGCCTGGTGTCTTCTCCGCTGACCCCATCGACCATGTCCAAGACCCAGTATTATGCCGCAGCCAGCCTGGACGGATTCATTGCTACCTCCGATCACTCTCTGGAGTGGCTCTTCCAGTTCGGGGACGCCGAGGACAGTAGCTACCCTGGCTTCATACAGGAGGTCGGCGCGCTGGCCATGGGCGCCCGGACCTACGAGTGGGTGGTAGCCCACCTGGAGGAGGCGGAAGGGGGACCCAGCTCGTCCTGGCCCTACGATCAGCCGACATGGGTTTTCAGCCGGGGGGATCTGCCGGCCGTTCCGGGTGCGGACCTCCACTTCGTCTCCGGAGATGTTCGTCCGGTCCACCGAGAGATGCGAGCGGCCGCCGGGGGGAAGAACCTGTGGATCGTGGGTGGGGGAGACCTGGCCGGCCAATTCCATGACCAGGGCCACCTGGACGAGGTGATCGTCCAGGTGGCTTCCGTGACGTTGGGCCAGGGGGCTCCCCTCCTGCCTCGAGCCATCGTAGATCCACCCCTTCGCCTGGTCTCGGCTACCCCCTTCGGAAACGGCTTCGTGGAGCTGCGTTACGAGGTTCCAAAGCAGGCGGAGCCATAGCACATCGTGGGCGCACGTGTGAAGTTGTAACTCTATCACGGGCCCGTGGGTCCGCATCGAAGGGCGGGGGAAGTGTGGCGCTCCGGCGCTGTTCCCCTGATCCGGGTGCTTTCTGCTGACAGGCCATGTCCCGGCTTTTTTGGTGGAGCGAATCGCGACAAACCCTTCATTGTGGAAGGAGCCGGCGAAGTGATGAGGGATTTGTCTCATATATGAAACAAATCCTTCGGTCGGTGGATCATGCCGTCAGCGTCTTCCTCACCTTCTTCGGACCCACCATGCGGGCGTCGGCCGCTCTGGACGAGGGGACCCGGGACGCCCTGGTCCAGGATCTCCGTGAGGTGTTCCAGCGCCACAACCGGGCCGACGATGGCACGGCGGTGGTGGAGAATCGGTACTGGCTCACCCTGGCCATCTGCGAATGAGGAAGAAAAGGTTCGTCGATCCCCACCCGCATCATTGGACTCCACCCGCAACACCGCCCGACCCGCACCATTGGACCCGATCGACGACCCGGCCCCACCCGTGCTCCGGCCCCAACCCGCGCCTCGACCCCCATCCCCACCCAAACCATTGGACGCCACATGTTGAAGACCCTACTGCTCGTTTCTGTCGCCCTGGCCATGACCTCAGCCGATCTGGCGGCGCAGAACGTGACGGGTGTCTTTGCCCGCTTTGACCAATGGTCCATCGACAGCGGCCACCTGGCCAACTCCGAGGACCGGCCTGGGGTGGCGGTGGGGTTGGTCTCCGCCGGTGCCCACGGGATGCTCCGGGCCGGGGTGGGATGGACCCCTGAGGGCGATGTGGCGCCTGGCTGGACCACCGTGAAGCTGGAGGGGGGACCTCACCTGGTCCTGGCTCGCCGGGTGGGGGTCGGGGTTCAGGCCAACCTGACGGCCCTGGACATGAAGGTGGACAACCGGCACGCCGTCATGGAGAAATGCCAGGAGGGATGCTTCTTCGAAGCTCCGGCCCTGGAAGGGGGCTGGGGCTTCATGGTGGGTGCTTCCCTCACGGGACACCTTCAGCCTGGGGACCGGCTCCAGCTCACCGGAGAATACGGACGACATCGGGTCATGGCGGGCTCCAACGAGACCGAGTGGCTGGACCGGTGGAGCCTGGGCGCCCAGTTCCGGATTCGATGAGAGGTCGCGCGTTCGTCCCCCAGCGGGATTTCGTCCAGCCAGGGTCCCAGTCCGGTGCGGCAGGGGTCATCCGTTCAGAGCTTCACAGGTGCCGGTCCTCGCGCGATCGCCCCTGACGTTGCATCTTGGCCCTTCCCAACACGCAACCTTGATCTGGATGGCGGAGATGGATCCGCCTCAACTCCGGAGGAAGTATGACCCGTAGCGCCCTTGCCCTTCTGGCACTCTTCGCCTTCGTCCTCCCGGCCTGTGGCTCCGATGACGGCGACGCCATGGACGCCCCGGCCGACCAGGCGGCGGCTGCCCCCCAGACGGCCCAGGATGCCTTCTGGGAGAACCTGCAGGCTCTCTGTGAGTCGGCCGCCGAAGGAGAGCTCCTCCAGGCTCCCGACGACCAGATCTCCCCGGATGCCCGCCTGGTGGTCCACTTCTGGGAGTGCGGTGACGAGATGATCCGCTTTCCCCTCCACGTGGATGACAACCGGTCCCGGACCTGGGTCTTCCTGAGGCATGACGACCACCTGGAGCTCCGTCACGACCATCGCTACGAGGATGGGACCGAGGAAGGGAACACCTGGTACGGCTCCACCACCATTGAAGAAGGGACGCCCAACCGACAGGAGTTTGCCACCCGCCGCGGCGACGACATCGGGGGCTGGGCTGTGGAGATCGAGCCTGGGGTCCACTTCACCTACGGAACCATGCGGAATCACGAGTTCCGGCACCATCTCCGCTTCGACCTGACTGATCCGGTAGAGCTTCCCCCCATGCACTGGGGCTGGGAGACGCCCCCGTCCCAGCTCCAGTAAGGAGTCGGCACTCCGTCGGGTGGATAGCTGAGGAAGCCAGGAGTCGATCCCGGTGACATGGTGGTGGGTCCAGGGGCCTCGGTCAGGTCCCCGGGCCCACCACTTCGTCATTTTGAGGGAGTGAGCCCGGCTCTTGAGAGGGCGGACCCAGCTCCCTCCGGATCACCGGAGCCACCTTGGTTCCGAAGAGCTCGATGCTGCGGAGGACCTTCCGGTGGGGCAGGGTGCCGACGGTGAACTGGAGGAGGAAGCGGTGATGGCCGAAGATCTCGTGCTGGTGGAGGATCTTCTCGATGATGGCGTCTGGGCTCCCCACGGCGTTGGCTCCATGGAGTTGGCAGGAGGCCTCGAACTGTTGCCGGTTCAAGGGGGGCCAACCCCGCTCCCGGCCAATCCGGTTCATGGTCTCGGCGAAGGCTGGGAAGGCCTCTCGGACCGCCTTCTGGGTGTCTGGGCCGATGTAGCCGTGGGAGTTGATGCTCAGCCGAGGAAGAGAATGGCCTGCGTCCCGAGCCGCCTTCCGGTGGAGGGTGGCCATGGGGGCGAAGCGGGCGGGCTGGCCCCCGATGATCCCCAGGGCCATGGGAAGGCCCAATCGGCCGGCCCGGGCGGCGGATGCCGGGGTGCCCCCCACGGCGATCCAGACGGGAATGGGGTTCTGGGCCGGTCGAGGGTAGACTCCCTGTCCGGTCAGAGAAGGCCGGTGACGGCCCGACCAGACCACCTTCTCCTCCTCACGGAGCTTCAGGAGCAGATCCAGCTTCTCTTCGAAGAGCTCGTGGTAGTCGTCCAGATCGTAGCCGAAGAGGGGGAAGGACTCGGTGAAGGACCCCCGACCCACCATGATCTCCACCCGACCCGAGGAGAGGAGATCGGTGGTGGCCGCCTGTTGGAAGACCCGGACGGGGTCGTCTGAGCTGAGGACGGAAACCGCGGTGCTCAACCGAATCTGCCGGGTCCGGGCCGCCGCTGCAGCCAGAACCACAAATGGCGATGAGATGACGTAGTCGGGCCGGTGGTGTTCCCCCACGCCGAAGACGTCCAGCCCCACCTGGTCCGCCAACTCCATCTCTTCCAGGAGGCGGTGGAGGCGCTCCTCAGGGGTGGGGGTTCGGCCCGATTCCGGGTCCCGAGTGGCTTCGCCGAAGGTAAAGATGCCAAGTTCCATGGTGGCCCATCCCCCCGGAGCCCCCGGTCTGGTCCGGACATCCTCATTGGCCTCTGGTGACTTCTCGGGGAGATATATGAAGAAGGAGGTGCCATC
The DNA here is from genome assembly GCA_003562075.1 of Gemmatimonadota bacterium. Taxonomy (GTDB): domain Bacteria; phylum Gemmatimonadota; class Gemmatimonadetes; order Longimicrobiales; family Gaopeijiaceae; genus PWLA01. The sequence continues at coordinate 10,103 of PWWP01000337.1, read as the reverse complement.
TCCGGGGGTGCTTTCCACCTCGATAAAGCCGTGGTTCTGGGCCACAATCCCATAGACGGTTGATAGGCCAAGGCCGGTCCCCCGGCCCAACTCCTTGGTCGTGAAGAAGGGCTCGAAGATCCTGGCTTGAGTCTCACTATCCATCCCGACACCGGAGTCAGAGACCTGCAGCCGGATCCAGGCTCCTGGTTCCAGTTGCGCCATTCGGGTCTGTTCGGGCTGGTCCACGAGCTTGCGATCTACCCCAATGGTCAGGGTCCCTCCCGCCGGCATGGCGTCCCGTGCGTTGATCGCAAGGTTCAGGAGGATCTGGTTGAGCTGTCCCGGATCCATGCAGATCCAGGCCTGTTTCAACTGGGTGGCGATCCGCACGTCGATGGATGAGGAAAAGAGTCGCCTGCTCATCTTCCGGAAATCCTGCACTGTTTCCACAAGATCGACCAAGCGTGGCTGGACGGGCTGCTTTCGTGCGAAGGCTAGCAGCTGCTTGACGAGTTCAGCCCCTCGAACTGCAGCTCCTTTGGCTGATCTGAGCTCATCGGCCAGGCCATCCGACTGCTTCGGAAGAGCCTCCAAGGCCATTTGAAGGTGCCCCAGGATCACCGTGAGGAGGTTGTTGAAGTCGTGGGCGATCCCAGCTGCGAGCTCTCCCACGGATTCTAGCTTCTGGGCTTCCTGAAGGCCTTGCTCTAGAGCCACTCGCTCGGTGATGTCCTTGCCCGACGCCACGAAGTGTCGGATTTGGCCATCTTCGTCCTGGATTGGGGAAATGGTCTGGAGGAGATGGTAGAGCCTTCCATCCTTTCGACGGTTCACGAACCGCCCCTGGAACGCTTTCCCCGCCAAGATCGTCCTCCACATCCGGGCGTAGAAGGCCTGATCCTGTTGGCCGGACTGGAGGAGGGCGGGGGTCTGCCCAAGAGCCTCGGCGGGGGAGTAGCCCGTGAGCCGTTCGAATGCAGGGTTCACATATTCGATCCGGCCTCCGGTGTTGGTGATCATGACTGCGTCCGGCGAGTGGGTCACCACGGCGGATAACCTCCGGACCTCGGCTTCTGCGACACGCCGGGCGGTGATGTCCACCAAGCTGCCTTCGAAGGACTCTACCTGGCCCGTCTCCGGATCGCGAACCACCCGGGCTGAGTCCTCGACCCACAACGGTCGACCATTTCGATGAAGCAATTCGAGCTCCATTCCGCGCACGGTCCCGTGGAGTTCCATGGCCTGCCGCCACCGTTCCTGGTCCTCCCGGTTGACATAGAGGTCGCTCACATGGAGCCCCTGGAGTTGCTTCGCGTCGTTATATCCCAGGATCTGGGCAAAGGCTGGATTCACCTCCAATATCCGGCCGTCGGCTGATGTGCGGTAGAGTCCGATTGGGACCCTCTCGAAGATCCCCCGGACTTCGGCTTCGGACACCTTCAGGCGTTGGAGCAGATCCCGAAGGTGATCCACGTAGGAGTTGAACACCTCGGCGATGGCGACCATCTCCTCGGGCCCCTCCTCCTTCAACACGAGTACCTCTTCCTCCTCCCCCCGACTCATGGCCTCAAGGGCTTCATGGAACCGGTTCAAGGGCCGCTGCACGGAGCGCACCGATGTGGAGGTGGCTGCCAGGGTCAAGAACAGGAAGAGGAAACCGGCTGTTCCATAGGTGTTGCGCTGAGTACGGGCTTGGCGCTCAAGTTGTACCGCCCCTGTCTCCAGCGTCCGGAGGGCTTGGACCTCCAGCTCCCTTAGCCGTTCGATGCGCTCAGTCTGCACCTCAAACCATCGCTCAGCGTCCAGGTCTGGGTGGTCGGGCCCCTGGGCAAGGATGAGGTCCCGGATGGTAACGGCCTCGGCGGAGATCGGATCCGTTTCCAGAGCTCCTATCCCCTCCAAGAGGTTCCCGTCGGCGACTGTGGTCAACATGATCTCCAGCATTTCCTGCCGGGCCACCACCAGGAGTAGGTCTTCCTGAACTCCCGGCTCGATTGCTCCCTGGGCCAGAGCGCCGTGAAGGATGGCTCGCTCAATCCCGGCTGCCTCCTTCAGGTGCACCAGGGCGGCAAAGGAGGCAGTCGGGACATTCAACTCGGGATGGCTCCCTTCCTGGGCCGTCCGGAGGACGACATGGAGGAGGGCCCCGTTCAACCTGGTGTAGAACTGTCGGCTGGCACGTCGCGTCATCTCCCGCTGGTCCACACGTTCTCGGATCAGAGCAAGGGAATCCAGGAGCAGGAGTGTCTTTGTAACTGCCTCAGGCGCCGAACTTCGGATTGGACGTCCTGCGGGCCCGGCCAGGCGGCCTCGGAACCGGTCGGCAAGACGGTCCACCTGATCCCGCTCGTGGGCCAGAGACGATTGGGTGCCATTCTCGGGATGGGAGAGCCATCCCGCCGAATGACCCCGCTCAAGTTGCACATGGTGGATTAGGCGCCCTCCCTCCAGGGAGAAATCCACCTTCTGTGCGATGCGGGTCATCTCACTCAGGGTCCTGGAGTGTTGCATCAGACCCACCCCCAGCAAGATGGCGAGGCCCGCCAAGGGGAGGAGGACCAGGAGGTAGGTTCGGCTGCGTAGGCTGAGCGGCTTCGCGCGCATGATTCCCTTCTCCAGTCCCAGAGCAAGGAGTACACCGGACGGTTATCTTTGCCTATGGAGGTAGGGTAGATGGTCGGGTCTTAGTTGTCCAGAAAGGAATCCAATTGTCCTCGATTAATGACAGAGCCCGAGAGGTCCGGTCCAAGAACGGGTTGAGCATCCGCGGCTTTGCCGCCCTCCTGGCTGATGAGGGGGGATATCCGGTTTCTCACAGCTCCGTGGCTGAATACGAGGGAGATCGAACCATCCCGGCAGAGTACATTTCTGCGGTGGCTCAGGTCTTTCGCGTGAACCCGGTCTGGCTCCTCACCGGGGAGGGCCCCTATGCCAACGTGGATCCGGGAGCCTCGGAGAGGGCGTTCCTTGAAATCGCCGATGTGGTCGACCGGGTTCGACCTGCACCCTCAGGGACCGAGACCGAGCTTCGTCTCTTCTTCGAGCTCTCACCCCAACTCTTCGCCGTCCTGGCTGACGGTTACTTCGTTCGACTGAATGATGAGTGGAAGGAGACCCTGGGATGGACGTTGCAGGACCTCATGGCTCGCCCATTCGTCAGCTTCCTGCATGAAGACGACCGAGACGAGGCAGAACGAGTGAAGTTGAGGGCCCTGCGTGGAGACCTGGTTGTGGGCTTTCGGAGTCGGTTCATCCGGCCGGACGGCACCCTCCGGTGGCTCTCCTGTAGCTGCCGGGGAGTGGGGAACCGGCTCTACGCCGTCGCTTCCGACGTGACGGAGGCGGTGGCTCGGGAAGAGGAGGTGGAGGGCCGGCTTGCGGAGTTCAGCAGGATCGTGTCTCGGTGCCCCCACGGGATCCTTGTCCACCGGAAAGGAAAGCTGCATTTCGCAAACCCCGCAGCCGCAACCATCTTGGGGGCAGCGGATCCCGAGACCCTGAGGGGGACTCCGATCTGGTCCCTCTTTCCAGACCATGGCCATGAGTTCGTAGGGGGGGAGCTAACGGAGACCATGGCGGAGAGCCCGTTTCGGAGGATGGAGGTGATTCGTCTGGATGGCGAGCTCCTGCCTGCCCAGGTTGCTTCCATCCCCGTTCTCCACGCGAAAGAAGCAGCTGTCCAGGTGGTGATCCATCCTCAAGACTGGCCAAGCTGACGGGATCCACTCACATGGGTAGCAACGGGTGAGTCGCAGTCTATGGAACCCCTGAGTCGGCTGCCTCCTGCCGGGTCGGGATGGGCAGGGGCCCTTCGAGGTGGAGGGCACCGGTAGGAAGGAAGATGCTCACGAGGGTGGAGCCACCCCCTGACCCGGTTCGCCTCGCCGGGCGACCAGGTAGACGATGAAGAGGACCGGATAATAGAGGGCCAGAGCCATCACATAGAGCCCCAGGGTGGCGCCTCCCAGGAGGAAGCCCGATCCCTCACCGGGGTTCAGGACCTGGACCACGAAGATGGTGGCGCCCACCGCCACGGCCAGGCTAAGGGGTGGACCCACGAGGAGGGCCAGCCATCGAGCGCCGTCCTTCCGCAGGAGGGCCACGAGGATCGTGAGACCCGTCCCCAGGAGGAGGATGAGGCCTGGACCCAGGGCCAGATACGTTCGTCCGAAGCTTTCCAAGGGACTGATGTGCCTCCGGAGGGCCGTTCGCAGTGCGGGGTACCTGCAGAGTCAGGATGCTATCCTACGGAAGCGGGGAAGGGCAACCGGGTCCGGCATGCCCGCACGTCGGTGGATCCGCTGGCAGGAGCTTCGAGCTGGAGTATGAGGGGGAGTACACCGTATGATGGCAGTAAATCGCTGCCCTGCGGGCCCACCGGGCAACCCGGCTACAGCCAGACGCTCTGAGAACCATGCGAATCACGCGCTCCCATCTCCTGACTTGCCTCGTCCTCTTCCTGATTATTTCCGGGTGTTCAGATACGGACTCTCCCACCGACGTCGGGACAGGGGACGAGGTGGAGGACCCAGTGCCGGTCCACTTCGAGGACGCGAACCTGGAAGGGGCAATCCGGGATGCGTTGCCTTTCCCGGGCGATACCATCTACGAGCATCAGGTCCGTACTCTGACGGAGCTCGATGCCAGTCGACGAGACATCACCGACCTGACGGGAATCGAGGCCCTCAGCGGGCTCACGGATCTGATCCTCCTACGGAATGAAATCGAGGACCTCTCCCCCCTCTCGGTGCTCCACCAGCTGGAGTTGATCGATGTGCGACAGAACCAGGTGGCGGACCTCACGCCACTGGCCGGACTCACAGCATTGCAGCAGCTCGACTTCGGGAACAATCAGGTCAGAGATGTGACGCCATTGGCGGCATTGGACGGTCTTCAGGGCCTCAACCTGAGTGCGAACCCCATCGAAGACTACGAACCGCTGGCTGCCCTTCGCGATCTTCGGAACCTGGTGGCAGTGGCAAGCGGGATGACGGAGATCGGCTGGATGGCCCAGCTGACACAGCTCGAGTACCTGGTGGTGGTCCGTACCCCGCTCGAAGACATCGGACCGCTGGCTGGGCTCACCGAGCTCCACACGGTTCTCCTGGCCTGGAACTCCATCTCCGATATTGAACCCCTGGCCTCCCTCCCCCTCCTGAATGAGGTCGATCTGGATGCCAACGCCATAGACGACATCGCTCCCCTGGTTGCAAATGCCCATCTGGGTGAAGGCGACGTGGTCTTCCTCCATCACAACCCCCTCCAGGCCGACGGGGTGTGCGAGGATGTCGCCGCCCTCGTGGAGCGGGGGGTTGATCTCCGGTACGACGAGGGGCAGCTCGGGTGCGACTGAGCGACTGGTAGGTTCAGCGACACGTCTCCGGTTGCCGTGGAGAGACAACTGGCATGCCCCCTGCACCTTCAGTTTCGGTCAGCGGTCCGATCCGGGGAGAGATCGCGCACCTGCCGGAGGCCACTATGGTGACCTCCGCCCCCAATTCCAGGGATACGTCTCCCGGTTCCGCCTGAGCCTTCCCAGGCATCCTGGCCTGGCCAGGACCCATGATGCCTCCTTCCGGGACATTCGGTCCCGGTGGCGGGCATCCTCGATCTGGAGTCGTTCCATGAAGAGAGTCGAAGGGAAAGTCGCCATCGTGACTGGAGGCGCTGCCGGCCTCGGGGAATCCACCTGTTTGCTACTGGCCCGGGAGGGCGCCACCGTGGCCGTCACGGACATCGAGGATGATGCGGGGGAGGCAGTGGCAGAGAAGATCCGCCAAGCCGGCGGAGACGCCCGCTACTGGAACCTGGACGTAAGCGACGAGGACCAGGTGGAGGAAGTCTTCGGCCAGATCGAAGAGACCTTCGGGAAGGTGGACGTCCTGGTGAACAACGCCGGGATCTCAGGCGCCAACAAACCCACCCACGAGATCACTGAAGAGGAGTGGGACCTGGTCCAGAAGATCAATGTGAAAGGGGTTTTCTTCTGCACGAAGCACGCGATCCCGGCCATGAAGCGGGCAGGCGGAGGAAGCATCGTCCACCTCTCCTCCATTTATGGGCTGGTAGGTGCGCCGGACGTGCCCCCGTACCATGCCGCCAAAGGGGCGGTCCGCCTCATGGCCAAGACCGACGCCCTCATCTACGCCGCCGACGGGATCCGGGTCAATTCGGTCCACCCCGGTTTCATCTGGACCCCCATGGTCCGCCAGCACCTGGAGAACTCGGGGGTGGATCCGGAGGAAGGACGGAAGGATCTGGCTGAACTCCATCCCATCGGGAATCTGGGTGAGCCCGACGACATCGGGTACGGGATCCTCTACCTGGCCTCCGATGAATCCAAGTTCGTTACCGGGGCCGAGTTGGTCATCGATGGAGGGTATACGGCCCGCTGAGAGGATCGGTAAAGAATCCCTGGGGCGGGTGTGGGGAGAGGCGGTCGGGGGACGAGGTGTCATGGCGGAGGCGCCGAAGGAAGGAGCCGGTGGCGAGACCCCCACGCCTGACGAACGGGGAGACTGGTTCTATACTTGGTGGCGTCCATCAGCGCCGTCGTTCACCCTGCCCCGGACCCGCCTGGACCCCTGATGCCTTGGAAGGCGGGGGTGAGGGAGGCCGTCCCGGGTCAGGGTGGCAGCGGCAACCCTCCACCGAGCCCCATCACTTATGACCCAGGAACTGCTGCAGGGAATCAGCCGTTTTCGAAAGGAGTACTTCCCCCGCTACCGGGAGCAGTATCGACGACTGGTGGAGGAGGGCCAGCACCCGAAGACGCTGTTCATCGGGTGTGCCGACTCCCGGGTGGTCCCGGACGTCATCACCGACGCCCCTCCCGGCGAGCTCTTCGTGGTTCGGAACGTGGGGAATATCGTTCCGCCTCCCAAAAAGGAGGGTGGGCCCCACGGGGTGTCTGCCGCCATCGAATATGCGGTGGACATCCTGGAGGTGAGTGAGATCGTGGTGTGCGGCCATTCCCACTGCGGGGCCGTGGAGTCCCTCTATCACCCCCCCGAAGGAGCTTCGGAGAACCTCCGTCAGTGGGTGGAGTTGGCCGGTGCGGCGCGAGTGGAAGGGGAGCCGGTGACGCCGGAGCTCCTGCGCAGGACTGAGCGCCGGTCCATCCTCCTCCAGCTGGACCGGCTCATGGACTTCCCCAATGTCCGAGGCCGGGTGGAGGCCAACCAGATCAACCTCTTTGGTTGGCACTACCTCATTGAGGAGGGAGAGGTGCACATCTTCGACGTGGAGCGGGGCGAGTTCGTCCTCCAAGAGTGACGGGTGCTCCTGGCGCACCGACCGGAGATGGGGGCGGGGCCGGTCCAGTTGCCCGGCCGCCGAATCCGGGACACCTTCATGCCACCTGACCTTCCCCGGAGCCGACCACGATGACCATGACTGCCCCTTCGCCACCGTCCCACCCAGTCGCGAGCCGTCTCCAGGATCTGGGGTCGGGAAGGAACCGTGGGCCGCGCTTCGCACCCTTCCGGGCCGCAGTCCGCGTCTTCGCCCTGGCTTCCGTCGTGTGGGTGGCCGGTTGCGGCGGGTTCGGGGACCCCTACACCGGCCCCATGAGCTTCGACACGGCCCAGGTGGTGGTCCAGGGAGACGATGCCCGGGGTGAACTGCTGGTCGAGGTGGCGGAGACCGAGGACCAGATGATCCGGGGCCTCACGGGCCGGGACGGCCTGGATCCCGACTCCGGAATGCTCTTCGTCTTCGACCACACCCGGGCTGCCGATGAGGGGTTCTGGATGTGGCGGACCCGGATTCCTCTGGATATCGCCTTCCTGGACGACGACGGGGTGATCCTCCGACTCCTGTCCATGGAGCCCTGTCCGGAGGTCCACTTCGATGACTGTACCCATTACACCCCGGGGGTGGAGTACGAGATGGCGCTGGAGGCGAATCAGGGATGGTTCGCGGACCAGGGTCTGGGCCAGGGGGACCGAGTGGAGGTCCATCGGTGAGGGTTATAATGAATACATTATATATGTATGATGAAAACATTATAGCCTGGTCCAGAAGGTGGGATTGACGGGCCACGGCCAGGCCCCTCCCGTTCATGTCCGAGCCATGGAGAAAACGGATTGGCCTCGGGTGGCGGCCATCTACCGGCAGGGGATCGAGACCGGACTGGCCACCTTCGAAACCCAGGTTCCCGACTGGGATGCCTGGGACCGGAACCATGGTCCGGCGTGTCGGCTGGTGGCCGTGTCCAATCCAGGTGCGAGCCCTGAGGCGACGGCTGGCTCCGAGGCGAGAGCGAGCTCCCAGGGCACAGTGAACGCCCAGGGGACGGCGAAGTCGGAAGGGGCCAGGGATCCAGAGGTGACGCCCGGTCCGGAGGTCGTGGGGTGGGCAGCCCTGAGTCCCGTATCGGCCCGCCCGGTCTACGCCGGGGTCGCCGAGGTGAGCGTCTACGTGGCGCCGGACTGGTGGGGACAGGGTGTGGGAGGGTGTCTCATGGACCGGTTGGTCGCGTGCTCTGAGGAAGAGGGGTTCTGGACGCTTCAGGCCGGGGTCTTCCCGGAGAATGAGGCCAGCCTCCGCCTCCATGAAGGGGCGGGGTTCCGACGGGTGGGGACGCGGAAGAAGCTGGCCCGCCTCCACGGCCAGTGGCGGGACATGCTCCTCCTGGAGCGACGAAGCCCGGCCGTGCTCTGACTTTCCTGTCCCCACCGATCCTTGCTTCCCGGCCTTTCCCGGCTCACTCTCAGAACCGTCATCCATCCCCCGACTGATGAACAGGACCGACGCCATGACTCGTGCTTTCCGGACTTCCTCGTCTCCACTCCTCCTCTCCGCCCTGGTGGCGCTGGGAGGGCTTGTCCTGACCGGCTGTCAGCCTGACGCGCCGCCGCCTCCTGACGGGGTTCCGGAAGAGACAGCCGTGGGGTTGAGCCCGGAGCAGGAGATCTTCTGGAGTGAGCTTGAGGAACTCTGCGGAGAGGCTTTCCGGGCCACACCCATTGAGGCCCCGGCTGATTCCAACTGGTGGGAAGCCGAGCTGATCATGCACGTCCGGGAGTGCGGCGAGGACGAGATCCGGATTCCCCTCCATGTGGACGACGATCGGTCCCGCACCTGGGTTGTGACCCGGACGGAGACGGGCCTCCGGTTGAAGCACGACCATCGCCTGGAGGACGGGGCGCCGGACGCGTCCAAAACCGACTACGGCGGCGACACAACCACCCCAGGCACCCAGTGGCGGCAGGAGTTTCCGGCCGACGCCTACAGCATCGACGCCCAGCCGGGCCGAGCCAGCCAGCTCTGGTTCCTGGAGATCCGGCCCGGTGAGGTCTTCGCCTATGGACTCCGGCGGGATGCCACGGGGCTCCGGTACCGGGTGGAGTTCGACCTGACCGAGCCGGTGGAGCCGCCGCCGGCCCCCTGGGGGTTTGAGGACAGCTGATGGTCGGCGCCCGAAGGTCCGCGGCGGCAAATCCATGGCTCCCAACCCCGGCGGTTGGGGCGGCTCTGCTCCTCATGGCCGTCGCTCCTCCCCTTCAGGGGAGCCCGGGAGTAGGTGGTGAGACGCTGCCGGCCGGAGCCCCTCCACCTGCCGTCATGCCGACGGCTGGGGCAGACACGACGGACCTTCCCCGGGTCCACGTCCTGGCCACCGGCGGGACCATCTCCAACACCGACGGCGATCGCCTCACGGGGGACGATCTGGTCCAGAGCGTTCCCCAGATCGGGGAGCTGGCCCGCTTCACTGTGGAGCAGTTCACCAATGTGGCCTCCGGTGCCATCACTCTGGAGAACTGGCTCCACATGCGAGCTCGGATCCAGGCCCTCTTCTCAGAGGACGATTCGCCGGTGGGGATCGTGGTGACCCACGGGACCGACACCATGGAGGAGACGGCCTACTTCCTGGACCTGACCCTGGCGGATTGCCGCCCGGTTGTGATCACCGGGGCCATGCGAACGGCGACCATGGCCGGCGCCGATGGTCCGGCCAATCTCCTGAACGCGGTTCGCCTGGTGGTCCATGAGCGGGCGGAAGCTTTGGGGACCGTCGTCCTCATGAACGACGAAATCTTCCCGGCCCGTGAGGTGATCAAGATCCACACCTCCCGGATGAACGCCTTCGCCGCTCCTGGGGTGGGCCCTCTGGGTGT
>PWWP01000319.1 GCA_003562075.1 Gemmatimonadota bacterium | reverse complement strand
CCTTCTGGGCGGTAGACCTCGGCATCGCCCTGGAAGTGGCCCATGAAGCGGTATGTTTCCACCTCGATGAGGGTGGGTCCTTCGCCGGCCCGAGCCCGGGCCACAGCCTCACCGGCAGCCTCCAGGAGAGCCACCGTGTCGTTGTCGGCGATGTAGACCCCAGGCATTCCGTAGGCCGCAGCCCGGTCGGCCACCTTCGGGATGGAGGTGGCCTGGTCCTTGGGGACCGAGATGGCCCAGGTATTGTCCTCGATGACGAAGATGACGCCCAGCTTCCAGAGGGCTGCCAGGTTCATGGACTCGTGGAAGCCACCCTGGTTGGCGGCCCCCTCGCCGGCAAAGGCCACGGCGATGTCGTCCCGGCCCTGGAGCTTGGCCGACAGCGCCGCCCCTACCGCCGGGCCGCAGCCTTGGGCGATGATCCCGCTGCAGGCGAAGTTCACCCGGTGGTCGAAGAGGTGCATGTGGCCACCCCGTCCGCCTGAGAGCCCGGTCTTCTTCCCGAAGATCTCGGCGGTCATCTCGTTCAGGTCTACGCCCTTGGCGATGGCCACATGGTGGGGACGGTGGGGAGCCGTGACCGTGTCCGAGGCCCGGAGATGAGCGCACAGGCCCACGGCACATGGTTCCTGCCCGGCTGCAAGGTGCATTTCGCCAGGGATCGTGCCGGCGGCAATGTCGAATTTGGGGGTCTTTCCTTCCATGTAGATGGTGGCTAGCGTCTCCTCGTAGTAGCGGGCCGTCACCATGCTTCGGTAGGCCCACTGGAGGCGCTCGGAAGAGAGATCCATGGCGCATGCTCCTTATTGGTGGGGGGCAAGGGTAGGGAACGGGCGAGGGCCAGCTCCAGAGCGGATCCAGTGACTTGCGCTCCGTCTGGGACGCACGAATTCTGATTGAAGGTTGAAGCAAGGTGCGTGCCCTGAGGTGGCGCCCGGCGGGTTCGCCGGTGGCCAGGGAGGGGGACCTGCCGCCGGGCGCGGATCATCCCCCAGGTCGTGGCCAGGCCCAGGGCGATCCCCGGCCCTGGCCGGACCGGATGGCATTCCCGCTTCGAGCCACTCTGTCCCTTCCTGAGCGCCGGACCGGGACGATCTTTCTCGGCTCTTCATTTGTTTCCGTCCGTTGAGCTCACCGGACGATCCCGGGGCGGGTGCAGCACCAGGATTCAACTGGTTGCCGCGGATGAGCGGCGGGCCGTGACCTTTTCTCTGACGCTGAGCCAGTGGGGCGATGCCCCGGCGGGACGAAACGCTCTTCGCCGTCCACCGTCGCCGGATGACCAGTTTCCTTTGATCATGGACAGGGCCCATGAAACAGAGGCGACCCGCCAGCTCGCCGTGAACTTGGGCGTTGGGCCCGTGGTTCCCCCGGAAGTACACCGATGGCTTTGCCAATCTACTGTCCAGAGAAATCGGGGGCACTAAACCGGCAACTCTGACCACCATGATTCTCATTCACGACTGCCATGAACGTTCACTCCCTAACTGACCGCATTCACTTCGTGATCTCCATCCCAGACCAGCTCTTCCGGACTGACTTTCTCAAACCTCATTCCTTGCGAACCGGGTTCGGCCTCGTGGGGTTCCGTGGCCCATGGATCTTGATGATCCTCATCGCCGTCGTTGCAACGGCGAGCGGCTGCGACCAAATGTCCAACTTGATCGGGAGCGGGGGGGACGAGGCCGAGTTCCGGATAAGCCACACGGGCCTGGTCCTGGCACCAGATGCCCAGGCCCGGCTCACAGTACGCTTCAGAGCCTCGGAGAATGACTCCTTCCGGGACGTGTCTCCGGGGTGGAGGACGGACGACTCTGGGGTCGCGACGATCGACCATGCCGGGACCGTCCGTGCGGTCGCCCCGGGTTCGACCGTGATCTGGGGCGAACTCGGGAGTGATCGGGATTCCGTGACGGTCCATGTCCGCGATCCTTCGGCGCAGTCGTCGGTCCGCTGGAGGTCCGTGTCTGTGGGTCGCTACAGCGTCTGCGCCCTCGACACCGAGGACCAGGCCTGGTGCTGGGGGTCGAACTGGTGGGGCGAAGTAGGGAAGGGGACGCGCCGGCGGGTGACCGTGCACGTGTCGCCAACCCGGGTCGCCGGGGGACATCGCTTTGCCCAGGTTGCCGTGGGGGCGAACTTTACATGCGGCGTGACCCTCGATTCCGGACTCCTCTGCTGGGGGATCGAGACCTCCATCGGCCAGGGGTCGAACGATCCGCAGCCAGCGGCTGAGCCCACGATGCCGTCGACGGATCGACGGTTCTCTGCGGTGGCGACGGGAGAGCGTCACGCGTGTGCCGTCGAGGTGGACGGCCGGGTCTACTGCTGGGGGTCGAACCTGGCCGGGCAGTTAGGGGTTGGGGACTTTCAGCAGGGTTGGCTGACCCCTACCCCCATCCAGTCTGAGGAGCGGTTTTCGGACGTGGATGCCCAGTCCATCACATCGTGCGCCCTGGCACAAGACGGTCGCGCATGGTGCTGGGGGTATGGGGCCTGGGGGGATCTCGGACGGGGAGCGGAGCCCCTTGGGGACAGTCCGGTCCCAGAGCCCGTGGACGGGGATCACCGGTTCCGAACGGCACGGACCAACTGTGGGATCGACGTCGAGGGGCGGACCCTCTGTTGGGGCGGATGGGGTGCGGGGCTCGATCGCCCGGAACCCACCACGTTCGATCCGCCAACGTCCCCTACCCCCCTGCGAACCGACTTGGGGTACGACTCGGTCTTTACCGGATTCACCCAGTCATGCGGGTTGCGAGACGGCGATGCCTACTGCTGGGGAAGCGCTGCCGAAGAGCGGTTTGCCTCGGACGTCCCCCCCGGTGACATCTGCGGGAGCGCGCCCTGCTCGTGGGAGCCCCTCCCCGTCTCCGGGGGACACCGGTTCGCCCAACTGAGTCTCGGTCCGCTTTCAAACTGCGGAGTGACGGTGGACGGGGAGCTCTACTGCTGGGGTAGCAACCCGAACGGAGTGCTCGGAGCCGGGACGCTGGAAGCGGTTCCCGATCAGCCTGTCCGCGTTGAGGCTCCGGTGTGGTAGGATCGGAGGGCCGTGGATAGAATGACGGTGGTCGACCGTTCTTTCTAGAAGGCTGTTGAAGAAGTACAAGGACCACCGGGACCGCAAGACCCCTTCCCGGTGGCGCCTCTTCTTCTTCAACAGCCTTCTTGAGTCTGGATGAACCCCGGCGCCATCTACGGGTAGGCTGAGGAGGCGGCAATTCCGGGTCGGACCTGGCCTGACTGCCGTCACACAGAAAAGCCCACCCATCCTGAAGAAGGAGGTCTGGAAGTGGAGCGATCCGGCGGAGTTCTGACTCGCGGTCTGGTGGCCGGCCTCATCGGTGCCACCGTACTTGCCCTCTGGTTCTTCCTGGTGGACGTGGCCCAGGGCGCTCCGTTCCGAACGCCGGCCATGGTGGGCGGCGCCCTCTTCGGGATCCCGGACATCCAGGCCTCCCCGGGCATCATCACCCTCTTTACCGCCATCCACTACGCCGCCTTCCTGGCTGTGGGTGTTCTGGCGGCATGGGCCGTGTCCTTCCTCAAGCGGGTTCCCAACATCCTCTTCGGGGTGGTCCTGGGCTTCATCCTCTTCGACGGTGTCTTCTTCGGAAGCGTGGCGGTCACCGGGGTGGACGTGGTGGGCCAGTTGGGCTGGGTGGAGGTCCTGACCGGGAACATGCTGGCCGGGGTGGCCATGATGAGCTTCTTCCACACCACCGGGATGGTGGAGGCCATGTCGTGGTGGGAAGTCTTCCGGAACAACCGCATCCTCCGGGAAGGGCTGATCGCCGGGGTCGCCGCCGGTGTGGTGGTGGCGGCCTGGTTCCTCCTGGTGGACGTGATCCAGGGACGTCCCTTCTTCACCCCCTCGGCCATCGGCTCGGTCCTCTTCCTGGGAGCCACCGAGCTGGCTCAGGTGGAGGTCTCCTTCCTCATTGCCGCCGCCTACACCCCCATCCACTTTCTGATCTTCATCCTGGTGGCGGTAGCGGCAGCGGCGCTGGCGCTCCAGGCCGAGAAGCAGCCCCCCCTCCTCATCGGGGTCTTCCTCCTCTTCGTGGCCTTCGAAGCCTTCTTCCTGGGGATCATGGCCGTGGTGGCCCAGTTCCTCCTGGGGCCCCT
>PWWP01000041.1 GCA_003562075.1 Gemmatimonadota bacterium | reverse complement strand
GCTCCGGCCGGGCCAGACCCTGGCCATCGGGGGGCTCATGGACCACAGCTTGATGACCACCATGGACAAGATCCCCATCCTGGGTGACATCCCCATCCTGGGGTTCTTCTTCCGCTCCAACAGGACCCGGCAGGAACGGACGGAGCTCCTGGTTTTGGTGACCCCTCACATCCTGGACATGGACAATCTGCCCCAGCAGGTGCTCCCCACGGGGGACCCGGATGACTGGGACTGGGACCGGCACATCCGGAGCTGGATCCGGGATCCGGCCGGGGGCGCACCCGTGCGGTATCAGCCTTAGGGAGGTCTTACACTTGCTTGACTGTGTCCTGATTTCATCCGACGAGAGTTTTCGGCACGTCATTCTCGGTATGCTCCGTCAACCGGCGAACCAGGCCCGCCTGGCCCTGGATCTCCAGGTCCTGGCCGACGGACTGAACCGGGAATCGGTGGCCAGGGTTCTGGAGGCGCGGCCTAAGGTGGTCTTCCTGGACCTGGGGCAGAACCCTTCGGGGGTGGGAGGCATACGGATCCTGACCCAGGAAGCCCCGGACCTGGCTCTGGTGGTAGGGGGGCCTTCCCTTTCCGCCGAGGGCCTCCTGGCGGTCATGCGGGCCGGCGCCTCCGAGTACCTCCCTCGTCCCTTCTCCCAGGAGGAGGCCTTGGAGGCCTTTCAGCGGGTCCGGCGCCGGACCCAGGTGGCCGCCCCCGACCAGCCCGCGGCCCGGGGCAGGGTGGCCACCGTCTTCAGCGCGAAGGGGGGCACGGGGGTTACCACCGTGGCCACGAACCTGGCCGTGGCCCTCCGGTTGTTGACGGAGAAGGAGATCCTCCTGGTGGATCTGGCTCCGGCCCTGGGCACGGCCTCCGTGGCCATGGGAGTCCAACCCCGGTACAGCTACCTGGACGTGATCCAGAACTTTCACCGCCTGGACCGGGACCTCTTCCGTTCCTTCCTGGAGGTAGACGAGTCGGGGGTCCACGTTCTGGCCTCCCCCCTCTCGCCGGCGGGAATGGACGTTCCTGCCGGAGAGGAGCTGGAGGGGCTCCTGGGTGCTTGCAGGCAGCACTTCGACTACGTGGTGGTGGATGGAGGAAGCTCCCTGGCCGGCCACCTGGGGCCCTTGTTGAAGGGTTCCGACGACCGGCTCCTGGTGGTGACGCCGGAGCTGCCTACCCTCAGGAACCTGAGGAAGGCCCTGGACCTCCATGGAAGGGCGAATGGCAAGGAGCCTCCCAGAGTGGTGCTGAACCAGTACCAGGAAGGATTGGGCCTCACCTCCCGGGACGTGGAGGACGGCCTGGGCGAGAGGCTGTCCCTGGTCCTGGAGAAGGACGACTTGAAGGTTCTCCAGAGTATCAACGTGGGGCGGCCCGAGGTGAGGGGAGGCAGGTCTCGCTTCGCCAGAAAGCTCATGGATCTTGCCAGGACGGTGGCGGGGCCTGAAGACGTGGTGGTCCCCAAGAAGGGCCTTCTGGAAAGGCTTCTCAAGTCCTCGAAGGGTGAACCTCGAGGCGGGAAGGTGACGAAATGATGCGGGCGGCGAAGGCCACGGCGGTATCGCCGGAGGCCAAGGTCATGGCCGAGATCAAGACGGGGATCCACCGGAAGCTCCTGGAACGCCTGAACCTGGCCAACCTGGAGGCCGTGGGCCGGGAGGAGGCCATGGCCACCATCCGGGAGGTGATCCAGGACCTTCTGCACGCCGAGCGGATTCCGGTGGCGCTGAACCTCCGGGAGCGGGAGATCCTGGCCCAGGACATCCTGGACGAGATCTTCGGGCTGGGGCCCCTGGAGGCCCTCATGAAGGACCCGGAGGTGTCGGACATCCTGGTGAACACCCACGACGACGTGTGGGTGGAGCGGCTGGGCAAGCTCTACAAGACGGACGTCCGCTTCCAGAACGACCGGCACCTCCTCCAGGTCATCGACAGGATCGTGTCGGGGGTGGGGCGGCGGATCGACGACTCGTCTCCCATGGTGGATGCCCGCCTCCCGGATCACTCCCGGGTGAACGCCATCATCCCTCCCCTGGCGGTGGACGGCCCCCACCTCTCCATCCGGAGGTTCAAATTGGACGTCCTCTCGGGGGAGGACCTCCTGAAGAAGGATACCCTGACGCCGGCAATGTTGAAGGTCCTGGAGGGGGCCGTGAAGGCCAGGCTCAACATCTTGATCTCAGGAGGCACGGGGGCGGGAAAGACCACCCTCCTGAACGTTCTCTCCTCCCGCATTCCCGGCAACGAGCGCATCGTCACCATCGAGGACTCGGCGGAGCTCCAGCTGCGGCAGTCCCACGTGGTGCGCCTGGAGGCCAGGCCGCCCAACGTGGAGGGAAAGGGGGAGGTGTCGGTCCGTTCCCTGGTCATCAACTCCCTCCGTATGCGGCCGGACCGGATCATCGTGGGGGAGGTCCGGGGTTCGGAGGCCGTAGACATGCTCCAGGCCATGAACACGGGCCATGATGGAAGCCTCACCACCCTCCACGCCAATACCCCCCGAGACGCCCTGAACCGACTGGGGACCATGGTGTCCATGGCCAACCTGAATCTTCCGGACCGTGCCATCCGCCAGCAGATCGTAGGGGGGATCCAGATCGTGATCCAGCTCAGCCGGCTCCCCGACGGGACGAGAAAGATCGTCTCCGTGTCGGAGATCACGGGGATGGAGGGGGAGGTCATCACCATGCAGGACCTTTTCGTCTACGAGCGGGAGGGGATCCTGGAAGACGGGACGGTGAAGGGAAGGTTCAAGCCCACGGGGATCCGGCCCAAGTTCGCCGATCTCCTCAAGGCCAGGGGCGTGGAGTTCGACGGGGCCACCTTTTTCGACGTGGGAGATTCGGCCCCCAAGAGTGACGGGAGCAGGGGGAGGAGCTGGGGGCCATGAACGAATCCATCTGGCTCCCGGCGGTCCTGGTCTTTATCGCGGCGGTCTTCTTCACCCTGGCCGCAGCCATGATTTCGGAAGCCATCCGGAGCTGGTGGCGCCGGCGGGAGGTGGCCCGGAGGGTGAAGCCCGTCCTCTCGGGCCAGGCTCGAAGGGGGGGGGACGTCCATGACCTGGTGAAGGCGGAAGAAGAAGAGGGGGGACTCATGGGACTGGCCACCAGGCTGGTCCCGGGCCTCCGGGGGCTTGGGGGCTTCTTGGAGCAAAGCCGCCTGGACTGGGGGCTCCAGACGTTCCTTGTCGTGACCGTGGGCGTGGGTCTGGGGTTGGGTCTCACCTTCCTGATCCTGACGGGATCTCTGTTCTGGTTCGCCCTGGCCGCCATGCTCGGTGCGGCCCTGCCGTATTTCTATGCGTCCAGCAGGCGAAAGAAGCGGTTCAAGCAGTTCGAGGAGGAGTTCCCCGAGTCTATCGAGCTCCTGACCCGGGCCATCCGAGCTGGCCACCCCCTGACCTCGGGTATGGGGATGGTGGCGGACGAGGGGCCGCCGGAGGTGGCCGCCGAGTTCCGGCGGGCCTTCGAGGAGCAGCGGTTCGGGATTCCCTTCGAAGAGGCCCTCCTGGGGATGGTGGACCGGACGGACCTGGTGGACGTGAGGATCTTCGCCATCGCCGTCCTGGTGCAGAGGGAGGTAGGGGGGAACCTGGCGGAGATCCTGGACAACCTGGCACACACCATCCGGAAGCGTTTTTACCTGCGGCGCCAGCTCAGGATCTACACGGCTCAGGGACGGATGACAGGATATGCCCTGGCGTCCCTCCCCGTAGCTGTGGGTATCGTAATCTTTCTCCTCAACCCGGAGTATGTGACCCTGTTGTTCACACACCTGGTGGGGCAGATCCTGGTGGGCCTGGCCGTGATTCTCCAGATCCTGGGTGCCCTCTGGATCAAGGCCATCATCACTATCGACATGTGACGGGATTCGAAACGTGCTCTACCTCATTGCAGCAGGCGTTGCCCTTTCCGTTGGGCTCATGGTGGTGGCCCTGGCCAGCCTCCTGCCGGCCCAGGCCCGCCCCTCCAGGTCCCGACTGGTGGAGCTGGGGCTGGACGACGCCTTTTCCCGGGACGCCTTCGCCCGGAGGAGCCGGGCCCGGAACCGGACCAAGGAGCTCCTGGCCTACCTGGGGCAGAAGATCGACACCCCAAAGCGGCAGTGGGGGACAGTCCGGACCCGCCTCGTCCACGCCGGATACCGCCAGGCCTCGGCGCTGCCCATCTTCCTGGGGGCCCGTATCCTGGCTGCCGGTGTTCTCTATTTCTATGGGGTGCTCATCGGCATGGCCCTGGGGGCTCCTGGGGGGCTGGCCATCTTCCTGGGCCTCTGGGGAGCCGCTGCCGGGTGGCTGATCCCGAACTTCCTGTTGAGCACGCGCATCACCAGGCGCCAAAAGGCCCTCCAGAAGATCCTTCCCGACGCCGTGGACCTCCTGGTCATTTGCGTGGAGGCGGGGCTGGGCCTGAACCAGGCCTTTCAGCGGGTGGCCCTGGAGATGCGCCACGCTGGGGACCTATTCACCACCGAGATCTCCCAGATGAACCTGGAGATCCGGGCCGGGACCCCCCGGGACCAGGCCCTCATGGGCCTGGCGGACCGGACGGGGGTGGCGGACCTCCGCTCCCTGGCCACCATGCTGATCCAGACGGAGCGGTTCGGCACCTCAGTGGCCGACTCCCTCCGGATCCACGCCGACACCATGCGTACCAAACGGCAGCAGCGGGCGGAGGAGGAAGCCGCCAAGACCACCATCAAGATTGTCTTTCCCCTGGCCATCTGCATCTTCCCGGCCCTCTTCGTGGTGATCCTGGGGCCGGCCCTGATTCAGATCATGTCAGCCTTTGCGGGCCTGGGAGATTGAGGCGCCATGCGCATCACGAACCGGACCCGCAACACCCTCCTGGGAACCAGGGTGAAGGCTGCCACCACCTTCTGGGATCGCCTGCGGGGGTACATCGGCCGGGCCCGGCCGAAACAGGGGGACGGGATCCTCCTGGTTCCCTGCGACGCCATCCACACCTGGTGGATGTCTTTCGACCTGGATGTCCTCTTTCTGGACGACCGGGGAAGGGTCCTGGAATTCGTCCAGTCGCTGCGTCCCTGGAAGCGCACCCGGAAGGTGCCGGGAGCCCGGTACGTCCTGGAAGTGCCGCCGGGAACCATCGAAGCCTCCGGCACTCGGGTGGGTGACGAGCTCTCGTGGCGGGACCAGGCGCCGTATAGCCTATCACTCCTCTCCCCCGATTCCGGCGAGGATGCTTCTCCCTCCATCACGAATAGGAGGCGTACGGGATGACGGACGTGGATCTCTCTCTGGCCCATGCCGCTGCGGCGCAGGATCCGGACGATGGGACCGAGACTCCCGCTCCACCCGCCCCCCAGTCCCTGGCGGAGGCGGGGCTCTCCGACTCCCAGGTCCTGAGCCTCCTCCTGAAGACGCTCTTCCAGCAGGGGGCTCTCACGGGGCACGAACTCGCCGAAAAGGTGGCCCTTCCCTTCGTGATCCTGGACGACGTCCTCCTGACGGCGAGCCAGAGGCACTTCGTGGAGGTCTTGAGTGCCACAGGCCACAGCCGAAGCGGATACCGTTTTGAGCTCACCGACGAGGGGCGAGAACGGGCCCAATCGGCCCTGGCTGCCAGCCGCTACGTGGGTCCAGCTCCCGTACCCCTGGATCAGTTCTGGAGTTGGGTCCGGCGCCAGTCGGTGAAGAACACCCGGGTGTCCCGGGAGGTGCTCCGGGCCGCCTTCAGCGACCTGGTCCTTCCGACGGAGGTCATGGACGCCCTGGGGCCCGCGGTGAACTCCGGGGCTTCCATCTTCCTCCACGGCGCCCCAGGCAACGGAAAGACCTCCATCGCCGACCGGTTGGGAGCCCTCATCTCCACGGAGATCTACCTTCCCTACTCCATCATCGTGGATGGCCACATCATCGTGGTCTTCGACCCTGTCTACCACCACAAGGTCGAAGACGAGGACCGAGGGGCCGCTGGGAGCTCCGGCCTGCTCCTCCGGGAGTTCTCCACGGACCGGCGATTCATCAAGGTGAAGCGTCCCACGGTATTCGTAGGGGGCGAGCTCACCATGGAGCAACTGGACCTTCAGTTGAGCCAGTACTCCCAGATTTACCGGGCCCCCTTCCAGGTGAAGGCTGCCGGGGGGGTCCTCATCGTGGACGACTTTGGGCGGCAGCGGATGCCCCCCGCCGAGCTCCTGAACCGCTGGATCGTGCCCCTTGAGAAGGGTATCGACAACCTGACCCTGGACACGGGGGTGAAGTTTCCGGTGCCCTTCGACTGCATTCTCCTCTTTGCTACCAATCTGAACCCTCGTCACCTGGTGGACGAGGCTTTCCTGAGACGCATCCAGTTCAAGGTGGAGGTGAGGAGTCCCGACCGTAAGGCGTTCACCGAGATTTTCCGGATGAACTGCGAGCAGGCCGGGATCCCGTACCATGAGGGGGCCGTGGACCTCCTCTTCCGGAGGTTCTACGACGCCCACGGCATCCGGCCCCGAGGGTGCCATCCCCGGGACATCCTGCACCACATCCGCTCCATCTGTGCCTTCGAGGGGACGACCCCCTCCCTGGAGCCGTCCCTCCTCCAGAGGGCGGCCCAGACTTACTTCCTTGTGATGGAAGAGGAGGTCCAGACCGAGATCTCCTCCATCTCCTCCATGCCCGCACGTTGAGAGGGAGGCCGAGAGGAACGATGACCGAAAAGACGAGTGGTTCTCCGGAGATGGACCGGACCCTGGAGATGGAGGATGAGCGCCTCCGCCAGCGGCTCCTGCTGGCCGAACGGGAAGTGGAGCAACTCCGGTCTCGGACCCGTCTCATGGGGGCTGGCCTCCTGGTGGCCCTGGGCCTTTCCGGGTTGGCGCTGATCAGTCCCGGTTTCTTGGGGAGAGGGGATCCGAGCACGGTGGAGGTGGACATCCTCCAGGCCAAGCACATCGTGCTCCAGGACGCCGAGGGCCGTCCAAGGGGTGAGTTCCGGGTGGACCCGGAGGGGAACGCCCGCATCAGCCTCCTGGACCGGCAGGGGAGGCCGCGCCTCAGCCTGTCCGTCCTGAGTGGGGGCTTTCCGGGCATGTCTCTTATCAACGCCAATGGCCAGCGGCGGGCGGCCCTGGGCCTTCTGGCCGACGAGAGCACCAGCCTGGTGTTTGCCGACGCCGGGGGAGTGCCCCGGACGGTCCTGGGGCTCTCGCGGGGCGATGCCGCCCACCTGGTGTTTGCCGATGCCGAGGGGGTGAGCCGAGTGGCCCTGGGGTTGGAGGCCTCGGGGCTGGGGAGCGTAATCCTGCCGGAGAACGGCCGGTGAGAACAGCCGGACCGAGGCGTCCGGCGGAGCCGGAAAGTGAGGCCACCATGGATAGCACGAGCTCAAACCCTGCCACTCCCACGAACCCGCCCACCATGAGCTATCGCTCCCTGGGCGAGCCGGTGGAGATCACGGATAAGGAGCCGCCCCCGTCCCCCGTGGTCAGGACCACGAACCGGATCGTTCAGGTCCTCACCTGGGCGATTCTGGCCGTGGTCCTCCTGGTGTGGGCGGTGGTGGGAGCCCTCTTCTGGATCCCCCTCCTGCTCCGGGCCATGCTCCGGTTCTCCATCAGCCTTATGGAGGCCATGTTCGTGGGAGAGCGGCCCACCTGGGCCGCCAGGGGCCTCAGGAACGCCGTGGACTTTTACCGGAGGGGGTTCCTGGTGGCGGTGGAGGTGGTGACGCGGGAGGACGTGACGGAAGACCGGAGGCGGCCCGCAGGGGAGAGCCGCCTCCTCTTTGAGGTGTTCTGGGCGGCCCTGGTGTGGTACTTGGTCCTTCTCTGGATCGGCTGGATCCAGACCTCACCCCTGGACGTCTGGCACTGGTTCGTTTCCATCCCCTGGAGGGAGGCGTTCTCGGCGGTCCTGGAGCGGTTCGGTCTGTAGGGGCTTCTACTCTCCCCCCGTTCTCCTATCCTCCCTGCACCCTCCTGGCCCGGGGCATGCGGGGGTAGTCCGTGGCCCCCCATTCTTGCCACGAGCCGTCGTAGAGGCGGGTCTCATGGCCCAGCATCCGGGCGATCATGTAGGTGACGCTGGCCCGCATCCCCACCCCGCAATAGGTCACCACCTGGCGGCCGGGCCGTGCCCCGGCACGCTGGAAGATGGTGATCAACTCCTCCCTGGGCCGGAACAGGGGCCGCTCCGGAGACTCCACCAACTGCTCCCACATGAGGGACCTGGCGTTGGGGATGCGGCCGGAGTTGAGGATTCCGTCCACTCCCCCGTCATTGCCCAGGAACTCGTCCTGGGTGCGGGCATCCAGGAGGGAGAGATCCTCGTGTCCAAGGCGGACCAGAATCCACTCGGCGGTGGCCAGCTTCCCAGAATCAGGCCGAAGGGTGAGGCTCCCCCGGTGGATGGGCTGACGGTCCGTGGCCAGGGGCCGGCCCTCTTCCTTCCAGACCTGTAGGCCGCCGTCCAGGAACAGGGGCATGCCCGTTCCCGCTCCCGCCACGTCCACCGTCATCCAAAGGCGGGCCGCCTGGATGACGTCGCTTCCGTACACCAGGACCCTGCTCCAGTCCGAGACGCCGGCTCCTTCCAGGACCTGCCGGATCTCGTGGAAGCTCCGGAGCTCCGTGCCCACTCCCGTCACCCCGTCCCAGGCCAGGCTCCCGGCCAGGACCAATTGAGCTCCGGGGATGTGGCCCGCCTCGTAGTCCCTCCCATCCACGCTGGCGTGGAGGATCACCAGCCCCGGGCGCTGGAGGTTGTCCTGGAGCCACTCCCCGTTGACCAGAGGCCAGGGGGGGATGGCCTCAGTGCCGGCCAGGGATTGGCCGCCCGCCGGGAGTGCGGGAGCGAGGAGGGCGACAGCTCCCAGGGCCAGGAAGTGTCTGGTGGCTGAAGTCAATGAAGTCCGGGTCATGGGCACCATCCGGAGTGGTGTTGAAAACGAAGGGCCAGAGCCCGACGACGACAGGATGTCTACTGGCGAGAAGACTCGAAGTTCCCCTGGGTCTCGCAGGCTCACTCTTTCTAAGATACCTGCGTTTCGGGGTCGACTCCAAGGGTTTCTTGATGGGAAGGAGCTCGCCGCCGATGGACGGCCACTCCAGGAGGCGTCTCATCTTTCCGCTTGGCCTGCAGGGAATTACTGTGAAAATGGGGGGGAAGCCTTTCAAGGAGGGATGGAAGAGTGGGGCGCATCCAGAGGGTCCCTCGCAGACGATCCCAAGTTATTGGTGAGGACACATGACCGAAAACACGCTGGATACCACTCCGTCTTTGGCCCATGGGGAGGTCTCTCCGCGAAGCCACCCGGTCGAGTTGTCGGTGGTGATTCCCTGTTTGAATGAGGCCGAGACCCTGGGCACCTGTATCCGCAAGGCCCAGCGCACCATGGCTGAACACGGCATCAATGGAGAGATCGTCGTTGCAGACAACGGTAGCACCGATGGATCACCGGAGATTGCAGCCGAGCTAGGTGCACGAGTGGTTTCAGTGGC
This sequence comes from Gemmatimonadota bacterium, assembly GCA_003562075.1. GTDB lineage: Bacteria > Gemmatimonadota > Gemmatimonadetes > Longimicrobiales > Gaopeijiaceae > PWLA01. The sequence goes on along the minus strand of PWWP01000041.1, from coordinate 5,641 downwards.
GGGCAAGGGATATGGCAGAGCCCTGATGGGCGGCATCGCTGCAGCTCAGGGGCGCTATGTCATCATGGGCGATGCTGATGACAGCTACGATTTCACAGAGATTCCTCGGTTCTTGGAACGCCTGCGCGAAGGATATGACCTGGTGCAGGGCTGCAGGTTGCCTTCGGGGGGAGGACGCATCCTGCCGGGCGCCATGCCGCCACTCCACCGCTGGTGGGGCAATCCCATGTTTTCGCTCCTCGTACGCCAATGGTTCAAGGCCCCGATTCACGATGTCTACTGCGGTCTCAGAGGTTTCTCCAAGAGGTTGTATGAGCGTCTGGGCCTGCAATGCACCGGAATGGAGTTCGCTGTGGAGATGGTCATCAAGAGCAGCCTGTTCCAAGAACGAATCGCGGAAGTTCCGATTACTCTGCATCCAGACGGACGGAAAAAGAGAGCGCCCCACCTCAGAACCTTCCGAGACGGCTGGCGTACCCTTCGGTTCTTCCTTATGTACAGTCCCCGATGGCTGTTCTTGGTGCCCGGTCTAGTGTTAATTCTGGTTGGTGTTCTCGGCTACGCATTGGCCCTACCAGGCCTCACTCTTGGCGGCGTAACGTTGGATGTGCACACGCTCCTGTTCGCCAGTCTCTTCCTCCTGATGGGTTATCAGTCTTTGCAGTTCTCGATTCTTACCAAGACCTTTGCAATTGCCGAGGGCCTCTTGCCCCCCGATCCGCGTCTGGAGCGGTTCTATCGAGTGGTGCCTCTGGAGCGTGGCCTCTTTCTGGCGGCCGTGGCGGGCTTGGGGGGGGTGTTACTGCTGGGGATCGCGGCCCGCCAGTGGCAGGTAACGGGCTTCGGGGATCTCGATTATGCGCGCACGATGCGTGTGGTGATCCCGGGGGTAACGCTCGCGTCCCTTGGGTTCCAGACGGTGCTATCTGGCTTCTTCCTCAGCATTCTGGGGATTCCACGACGATGACGTGGGCCGAGCGGCTTCACGACCGTTATGTCATCAAGCGACGGGCCTCTGTCCTGAGCCGGCACTTGATCCGGATACTGCCGCCGGATGCCAGTGTGCTGGACGTGGGATGTGGTGACGGCCAAGTCGTAGCGTTGATCGCCAGGCAACGTCCTGATCTGAAAGTCCGTGGTGTGGACGTTCTGGTTCGCGAGCAGACCGCGATTCCAGTGGAGCCATTTGACGGGGAACGATTGCCTCTTGAGAATCGTTCGGTCGACGCAGTTATGCTCATTGACGTCCTTCATCATACCGATCATCCGGAAGCACTCCTGAAAGAAGCCGTTCGGGTGGCTCGTTGGGGGGTGGTCATCAAGGACCATCTGCTTGCCGGCCCCTTTGCTCGCGTCAGGCTGCGGTTCATGGACCGTGTGGGGAATCGTCGATACGGAGTCGCATTGCCCCACAACTATTGGACACGCATTCAGTGGAACCGGGTTTTCGAAGCATTGGGCCTCGACGTTGATCACTGGAAACAAGAGCTCGGTCTCTATCCGTGGCCGGCCACTCTCGTTTTCGACCGCTCACTGCACTTCATTGCTCAGGTAAGTGAGCGGAAAAGCAACCCGCCTCACCCCGCTGAGGGACAATCTGGCGGACCCATCTCCGGAAACCGTCTGTGAAGACGACTCAGAATGCCCGCCGGGTCGCTCATGACCTCGCGTCACTCTGAAGAGTCGAAACCCTCCTGCGACATCTGCCGGTACCGACACACTCTCCAACCAATCGGGTCCACGATCCGACAGGAGTAGATCGTGAAGGCTTGGAGGGGTTGCATCTCCTGCCATCTCTGAACCATAGAGCCAGGAATGAAGAGGGCAGACGAGAATCAGGTCCACCTCCCGGTCTTGGATCAATTCCCGAATCTGTCCCATGTCCGTTCCACGGAGGATGGCGAATACAGCAAGAATGCCCTCCGCATTCCTGTGGTAAAGGGTCCCAAGGACTCGGTGCGGGGTCCGGTAGAGGATCTTCGGGCCATAATCCACGTGGGCGACCACGGTCTTGGGGCGCTCTCCGACCAGATTGTGGGACGAGAGAAAGGATACAAGGCTCGGTATTGGACAGTGGTCAGCCGCCAGCCTTGACGCCTCACGTGCCTCCATTCCCGTTTCGCCACCGAGGGCTGTCAAGGTCAGCCCAAGGAAGAGCGGTCCCGTGATCAGCGCAGCCGCTACGCCAGCTCGCCCGAGAGTCCTGACGTGCCGGTTTCGCATCGACTCGAGCTTTGGGAGGATCCGGGAGAGCATGGTGACAGTCACCATCACCAAGAGGACTTCGGCGTAGGGGACATGCCGGATCATATACAAGCCGAGGCTGGTGTAGGCAGCGAGGGCGAAACCGAGGAACACCCACGCCCACCAATGAGGGGTCCATCGTGTACTGGCAAGAGCCCAGCCCACAAAGGGTACGCAGAAGACTGCAGCGCCAAGGTGGGCCACCAAGTTGCCGAGGTCCACCAAGCTGGAGGGGGGTACCCATGCTTGGCCCTCTTCAATGAGATCCCGCCAGAGGAGCCAGATTCGGGGATCCAAGTCCGCCGTCGGCCCCTGGAAGAAACTTGGATAGGTTAGGAATAGTGCTGCCAAGCCAGCTCCGGCCCCCAGGACCGCGAGGGAGCTTCTTCTCCGGACACCTCGCCGCGGCACCGCTTCAGACTCCTTTGTGCCTTCAATGCTTACGATAATGGCCCAGAAGGTAAGGACCAGAGCGCTCACCAGGACGTGGGGGGCTGAGATTCGGTCGTACTCCTCCGCGGAGAGCCCGGCCGGCGGGTGTTCCAAGAGCCAAGCCATGATCACGGCCGCGAGAAGCCAGATTGCCAGCCTCAGGTTCTTTCGGGCCCAATGACCGCCTTCCACGATCCAAACGAGGGTCCCGGTCACAACGATCAGCATCAGTGGAACGAGAAACTCAGGGCTTACCCAGAGTCCCAGCCCGAGCACAGCTCCGGTGCATAGCGCCAGACGTGGCCATTGAGGTGTCAGAATCCAACGAATAGCCAGCCCTAACGACAATGCAAAGAGGAGAAGCAGAAGTGGGTGGTGATCGACGCGGCCAGGGAGGCTGTACCCCACCACTCCGAGTTGCGCCAACACCGTGATCATGGCATAGAACCGGAACCTTTCCCCAGCGAGGGGCATAGTGGCCCAGGCCACCGCAATGCAGATGAGCAGTAGAAAGAGGGGTGGGAGCACCACCGCGGCGAGATGGAGAGCCTTGTCGAAGGGCAGGAACGCAAGCATCGGTGCGGTGGCTCCGAGAATGATCACGTCCAAGGGCCGGGTCCAGTGCAGCACTTCACCGTAGGGGGCGTTGCTCCGCGGAATCGAGTTGTCGTACCAACCCCGGCTTTCCACCAGATGTGTGACCCTCACCAGCCGCATGTAGTTGTCCGACTCGATGAGTTGGCCGTCTAGTACCTCCGGCGCCACTCCCCACACCAAGAGTGCGGAAAGACCTGCAATCACAAAGACAAAGAGGAGGTATCCGCCGAGATTGGCTCGCCCCGATCTTGACCGGCCCACAGTGCCCTTCAGCTGCGTTTCGACGGAGTCTTTCATCAGTTCCGGCCTTCCTGAACAACTCGGGCCACCTGCACCACCGGTTTCATGACTCCCAGGAGGTTCGTGCATGCCTCCTCCGCCCTCAAGACCTAGCAGATCCTGTGCCCGATCGCCATGGTGAATCGCGATGCTCCCGCTCCACCCGAAAGAGGAGGAAGCCGCCAGGCAACTCGGGGGGCAAGGGTACGCTACGGATCCATGACGGCCCTTCATTCCGGAGGAGTCTGTTATAGAGTGCCTGATCCTCCTCTCGTCCGAAATAGAACCGATCCCTCGGCGGACAGAGGAGGATGAGGTCCACCTCCCTCTCCTCAGCCAAGGCTCTCACCTCCTGGTCGTCTGAACCGGTCAGCAGCCGATAGGCGCCCAGTATGCCCTGGTAGTTCCTGTGGTAGGGTCCCGCGAGAACCCGATGGGGCGTTCGATACAGCAGCTCGGGGCCGAAGTCGATGGAGGCAGCGATGGTCATGGGCCGAACCCCGAGTCCGTCCGGGTCGGAAAGGATAGGTGCCAGCCGCGAAAGGGAGCATTCTTGCTGGTCTTCTCCCGTGTCTTCCCCATTCGCCGGGTCCGAGAGCTCTCCCGTGGCCAGTAGGAAGCACCCTCCAATGATCAGGTGGGCGACGAGCAGGGTAACCATTCCCCCGGCTCTGGCGAGGCGCAGAAGCCCGGTCTGGGCCAGGGAGTCTGCCCAGCGGATGAACCGCCGCACCGCTTCCACCATCAGGCTGGCGAACACCAGTCCGGCGTATGCGGAGAAGCGGAGTTGGAAGCAAGCCAAAGGGATGTATACTACGAGGGAAAGAAGAAGGAGAATCCATACCGGACGCCGGGGGGTTCGCCATTCCTGCCAGAGCCACCTTGCGAGCAGAGGTGCCAGCAGGAAAGCCGGCCCCAAATGTATGATGAATGGCCCAAGATCAGCGGCAGCTCTTGGGAGCAACGGCTGCAGTTCCCGAACGTGAGCGAGCCAAACGTCCAGGATCCGTGGATCCACGTCCACCCAGGGTCCCCGGAAGAACTGGGGATGGAGGAAGCCCAGGAGGCCCGAGACCACAAGCGCTCCAGCCCCGGCCAGGAGGAATCGGCACTCCCAGCCGCCCTCTGCTGCTCCGGCAATTGTTTCCTTCCCAGGAGGGTCGGTCGGCCCCGCGGTCACGCTTCGAGCCAAACCCATGACCCCCCAATACCCGAGTGCCAGAAGGCTCACGGATAGGTGGGCCAAGGAGATCTGATCGAAACTGAGCCCGAGCCAGTCCGAGGGGTGTCGCTCGAGAGCAATGGCAATGGCAACGGTGCTTGCCAACGCCAGGCATAGGCGACGATTAGGTGCCAGGAAGCGTCGGCCGCCCAAAATCCAGGCTGCTGTCCCACTGGCGAAGAGAAGTACCAAGGGAAGCAGGGATTCGGGGCTGACCCAGATCCCAAGACCGGAGAAGACCCCCGCCAGTGCTGCCGCAGACCGATCTCCCGGGTTGAGGAGAGCCCGCATCCACGCACCCAGGGCGAGGCCGGCCAGCAGGAAGATCAAGGTGTGGTGATCGGCTCGGCCCGCCTGGCTGTACAGCAGGATCCCAACTTGCACCAGCATGGCTAGCATGGCGAAGAAACGTGCGGGACCGGGCACCAGCGGGCGCACGATCCAGACGGAGGCGATGCAGAGCCCGAGATGCAGAAGAGGTGAGACGAACATCCCGGCAACGGCCAGGGCCGCATCTGCATCCAGGAAGGCTCGCAAAGGCAGCGCCAACAGGATGATCAGCACGTCCAAAGGCCGGGTCCAATGGTGTACCTCACCATAGGGCCAATTGCTGCGGGGAATCGTTCCGTCGAACCAGCCTCCGCCCTCAAGCAAAATCCCAACCCGGACCAGCCTCATGTACCCGTCCGGGTCCACCTGGGTGTCCAGAGGAGAGTCCTGTTGCTGATGCAAAAAGAAGAGGGCATGGACCGCAGTCCATAGGAGCAGGAAGATCAGGATATGGGGAGCCGAGAACCACTGATGGCTTTCTTCCTGCTTCGCCAGATCGTTGGAAAGCATGGCTTCTGAGCTTGGGCGTCGGAGTGG
>PWWP01000160.1 GCA_003562075.1 Gemmatimonadota bacterium | reverse complement strand
CTTATTCATATCTGATTATTTTGCATAATTTTTGCATAATTATCAGTTATCTGAAAACGGGTTGTCCGCTTAATTTTCTCCCAATCAACTCCAAATGGAATCACTATGAAGAATCGATTACAAAGATGCGATTTTCTTTTCTGTTTTTATTTGGCTGCACTCCTGCTGGCAGCCAACGGAACCGTATTTGCCCAACATGAGGTACAGGGCACGGTCACCGATGCAGAAACAGATGAACCCCTGATCGGGGTGAACATCATGGTGCTTGGCACGACCATAGGCACCACAACGGACGCCAACGGCGTGTACATGCTGACCGCGCCCGAACCCGATGCCATCCTCCAGTTTTCCTATCTGGGATTCGACACAAAGGAAGTTCCCATTGAGGGCCGGGAACAGATCGATGTCACGCTGACTCCCACAGAAATAGTCGGGGAGGAGCTGGTCATCGTCGGCTACGGTGTGCAGCGCCGCCGGGACGTTACCGGCTCCATCGGCCGGGTGGAAGGTGACCGTCTGGCACGCATCCCTACGCAATCCGTCGACCAGACGCTTCAGGGTGTCTCCGCCGGTATCCAGGTAACACCCTCTTCGGGTGCGCCCGGCGCCAGCTCCGTCATCCGAATCCGCGGTGTCGGCACACTCAACGACGCCTCCCCCCTGTTTGTGGTGGACGGGATGATCCTGGATGATATCAACTTTCTCAACCCCAATGATATCGAGTCGGTCGACATCCTCAAAGACGCCTCGGCCGCCGCCATCTACGGGGCGCGCGGGGCAAACGGTGTGATCCTGATTACCACCAACCGGTCCACCATCGACCGGCCCACCGAGATCAAGGTCAACACCTACTACGGCTGGCAGGAAGTGGCCCGCACCGTTCCGCTCACCAACGCCCGCGAGTTTGCCACCCTGGCCAACGAAGCGGCCGTGAACGAAGGCCGGACGCCCCCTTTTGAGGATCCCGCACAGTTTGCCGAGGGAACCGACTGGCAGGACGAGATCTTCCGGATCGCCCCCATCCGCAGCTTTTCCATCAGCGCCGCCGGCGGTACCAGCCGTACCGCCTACAACCTGAGCGCCAGCGTAACCGGCCAGGACGGTATCATCCACAACAACTATCTGGACCGTTACTCCTTCCGGGTCAACAACGACTACTACCTGACCGACAACATCCAGGTCGGACACAACCTGGCCTTCATCTACGAAGACTACCGCTTCGCACCCAACGTAGTCGGTACCGCCTACCGCGCCGATCCCACCGTGCCCGTCTTTACCGAAGACGGCAACTACGCCCCCACCGATGCCCGCGCCTCGGTCGGCAACCCGGTGGCGGACCTGGAGTTCAACAGCAAAAACGAGAATTTCCGCCAGCGCCTCGCCGGTAACGCATACCTGCACATCGACTTCCTTGATCATTTCCGTTACCGCTCCAATTTTGGAATCGACGTCAACCGCACCCACAACCGCAATTTCTCCCCGATCTACTTCGTGTCGGCAATCCAGCAGAGCGAGCAGCGTTCGATCAACGTCAGCACCAACTACGGCAACAAGATCCTGTGGGAAAACACGGTGCAGTTCCAGCGTACCATTGATGAACACCGCATTGACCTGCTCAGCGGAGTTACTTTTGAACAATTCCGCAGCGAAAACCTGGGCGGCGGCCGCATCAACGTGATCGGCGACGATCCCTCCCTCTGGTACCTCAACGCCGCCGACGACAGCGAGGGCATGACCAACTTCAACTCTGCCGGCGAATGGGCCATCTTCTCGGTACTGGGACGCGCCAACTACACCTGGCGCGACCGCTACATGCTGACGACATCGCTGCGCTACGACGGTTCCTCCCGCTTCGGCGATCTGAACCGGTATGGATGGTTCCCATCGTTCGGCCTGGGCTGGGTCGTCACAGACGAACCCTTTTTCCCTGACCTGACCTGGGTGGATCTGATCAAGCCCCGGGTCAGCTGGGGTATCCTCGGCAACGACCGAATCGGCAACTACGAGTATGCCGCCCTTGTGGCAGGCAACCTTAATGCGGTCTTCGGTCCGGGCGGAACCATCTACTTCGGCGCCCTGCCGATCAGCCTGTCCAACCCGGAAATCCGCTGGGAGGAAACCACCCAGACCAATATCGGTATCGAGACCGTATTCCTGAACGAGCGGTTGTCCGTTGACGCCGACTACTACCGTCGCGACACGGACGGGATCCTGGTCGCCATCCCCATCCCGGGTTACATCGGTGTGGAAGGACAGCCGGTCGTCAATGCCGCCGAGGTGCGCAATAGCGGTTTTGAGCTCACGCTCAACTGGCAGGAATCCCGTGGCAGATTCTTCTACAGCATTGGCGGGAATATGACCACGATCAGCAACGAGGTCCTCTCGCTTGGACGCGGCAACGAAGAGATCTTCGGTGGCGGTGTCGGTATCGGTGGCATGCTGGCCACCAGGACCGTCATCGGCGAACCCATCGGATCTTTCTTTGGCTACAAGACCGACGGCATCTTCCAGAACCAGGATGAAATCGAGGCCGGTCCGCTGCGAGGCGGTGAGCAACCCGGCGACCTTCGTTACGTTGACATCACGGGCGACGGACAGATCACCACCGAGGACCGAACGGACCTCGGTTCACCCATTCCCGACCTGATCTTGTCGTTCAATCTCGAATTCGCCTATCTCGGATTCGACCTGAGCGCCTCCTTTACCGGACAGGCCGGCAACAAGATCTACAACGCCAAAAAACAGGCACGGTTCGGTACGCCCAACTTCGAGCGTGCCGCCCTGGACCGATGGACCGAAGACAATCCGAGCACCACCTATCCGCGTATCACCGACGGCGGACACAACTATCTTGTCTCCGACTTTTTCATTGAGGATGGCGATTTCCTGAAGCTCCAGAACCTGACTCTTGGATACACCATTGGAAGCGAGATCAGTGAGCGGATCGGATTCAGCACCCTGCGTGTCTACGCCAGTGCCTCCAACCTATTCACCTGGACGGGCTACGAGGGATACACCCCTGAAATAGCCAGTCCTTCTGTCATTGCCAACGGAATCGACGATGCCTTCTATCCGTTCGCCCGAACCATCAACCTGGGTATCAACGCCACTTTCTGAGGAAAGGGCGCCAACGGATGCTCCATCTGACCTTACACATCCAAATGAACAGAAAGATGCAAACGAACTTACATACCACACCTCCAGCAGCCCACACATTGCGCGGGCGCTTGTCACATCTGCCGTGCCTGCGGCACCTTTTGCAGCCGACGAACCAGTTGCAGCCGACGAACCTGCCGCACCTCGCGCGCCTGCTGCGAAACACCCTTCCGGCCCTGCTGGTCCTGATCCTCTTCACAGGCTGTGAAAGCCATCTGGACAAGACCCCGCTGGGACAGCAGACCACCGAGAACTTCTTCACAGATGAAGAGGAAGCGATACAGGCGACCAACGCCAGCTACAACAAACTTCGCGACTGGAACATCCACGTCTTCGATTTTCTCGGCCTCACCGACATGATCTCCGATGACGCCACCAAGGGCAGCACGCCCACGGACGCGGCGTTCCTCACCGAACTGGAGAACCTGACGCACGATGCCGGCCACCAGTCGGTGCTTGGCTGGTGGACCGGAAACTACCAGGGCATTTACCGGACCAACGTGAATCTGCAGAACCTGCCCAACACGGATATGAACCCGGATCTGCGCAACCGGCTGATGGCCGAGAACCGGTTCCTGCGGGCCTACTTCTATTTCAACCTCGTCCGCGGTTACGGCGATGTCCCGCTGATCACCACTCCCCTCACCCCCGAGGAATATGACCAGCAGCGGGTCCCCTCCGCCGAGGTGTACGCCCAGATTGTCGAGGACCTGGAATTTGCCGCGGAACACCTGCCCCTCAAGTCGCAGTACCCATCCGCCGACCTGGGCCGGGCCACGCAAGGTGCGGCCGAATCCATGCTGGCGCGGGTGTATCTGTATATGGAGGACTACGGACAGGCCGAATCCTATGCCCGAAACGTAATCATCTCAGAGGAATACGATCTGCTGGACGATTACTTCATGATCTTCACCGAGCAGGGGGAAAACTCCTCGGAATCCATATTCGAAGTCCAGGCCACAGCCACTGAGGAAGCCACCGGGGGCAGCCAGTACGGACAGGT
>PWWP01000184.1 GCA_003562075.1 Gemmatimonadota bacterium | reverse complement strand
TTTGTGCCTAATAACACATGGAAAGTTGTGGTGCATTATGAAATAGAGGGCTATTCTGTTTCATTCAATGTAAAGGATAACCACGGAAATCCCATAAGTGATGCTGTACTCACATTTAATGGACACACATATCCACAAGGAGTTTACACTGTTGACGGCCTGGAAGAAGGAACCTATGATTATGAAATAGCAAAGCCCGGTTACTGTACCATAACTGGTGAAGTTGAGGTTATAGATGAAAATGTATTTCTTGACGTGGTTTTACACAGGGTTTTTGCAGTTACTTTCAATATTACTGACAATTTTGGCAATGAGGTACATGATGCAGTTATAACCCTTGAAGAGAATACCTATGAAGCAGGGCATTATCACTTTGATGAAATTGCCACAGGGTTCCACAACTACCTTATCGAACATGAAGATTATCATGATTACTCAGGTACTTTGTTTGTTTCAACACAGGATATTGAAGTTAATGCAACCCTAATACATATTCAAACCTCGGTTGAAGAATTTGCTGAAGAAATCAACGTGAATGTTTTTCCCAATCCGGCAAGAGAAAGAGTAATACTAGACATAAAAGGTAATGATAGTCCGTTTGTTTATTCACTTACCAATTACCAGGGGCAGGTATTACACAGAGAAGAGATCACTCCTGCAGGTAAGCACCAATTTAACATCAACCTGGATGGATATTCCGCAGGAATTTATTATCTTCGCTTAGATTTCAAAGATTCTGTTGTTATTAAAAAGATCGTTATACAATAATATCAATTCAATGTCAGGCTATTCTTTTATCATAGGATGGCCTGGCATTTTCTTTTTTAAACTTACTTCAATCATTTTAATTCATATTTCAAACCAATGCTTTAAACCATTATGAAAAGAGTTACTATTTTATTTGTATTTGTTTTTCTGACCCTGGTATCAGTGGCACAGAGAAACTGGACAGGAATTACCCATTCCTCTCCCTACCCCGGCGATATTCGCCTTATTGAAAGCAATATTGACCAAACCAGGATTCAGGTTTCTGTTGATGGGTTTTTCCAGCAACAAATCAGGACGCCGCGTGGTGTGGAAAATATCATTTCCATCGATAATGGTGTTCAGATAACCGAAAAAGGAATGCCCGACCTTGGCAAGCTCTATACTTCCATCATCATTCCCGACCTCTATGAAATGGAGCTGAAGATTGTAGATGCCAAATACACCGAATTTACCAATATAGCCGTAGCTCCTTCCAAGGGACATTTTACACGGGATATCAATCCTGAAGATGTGCCGTTTACATACGGTGAGGTTTACAATGAAGATGCTTTCTGGCCTGGAGATATTGCCCAACTGGAGCAGCCCTTCATTATGAGGGACTTCCGTGGGCAAACCGTTACTATTTTGCCTTTCCAGTACAACCCCGTAACTCAAACTTTAAGGGTTTACACCGATATTATCATCGAGGTGAAATCAACGGGCAAGCCCGGTTTTGAACCATTGGTTCGCCAGCGCGATGCCATAAGAATTGAATCTGAGTTCGGAAAAATATATAACCGCTTTTTCCTCAATATGCAGTCCACAGATAAAAGTTATCAACTGCTGGAAGGAGAAGAAGGCAGCCTGCTCATTATTGCTTATGACGACTTTATGGATGCAATGCAACCCTTTGTGGACTGGAAAAGGCAAACAGGCCGCAGAACAGTTATGGTTCCCAAATCCGAAGCCGGAGCTACTCCTGCAGCCATCAAAACTTATGTGCAGAACTATTACGATGACAACGAAGATTTTGCACATCTGCTTCTCATAGGTGACGGACCACAAATACCCCCTATGACCACCAGCAACGGTCACTCTGACAATGCTTACGGATTCCTGGTAGGTTCAAACTCATACAATGACATTTTTGTGGGAAGGTTTTCTGCTGAAACAGTTGCCCATGTGGAAACACAGGTGCAGCGTATGATCGAGTATGAAAGAGATATGACAACAGCCGACACATGGCTCAGCAATGGCGTTGGTATTGCAAGGAATGAAGGTTCAGGGATGGGACATAACGGAGAGAATGATTACGAACACATGGATTTTATCCGCGATACCCTGCTCAATTTTACCTACGATGTGGTAACAAGGCGCTATGATGGAAATGTACCCGGTGTGCCCAATACAACAGCTGCCCAGATTTCCGGAGATATCAACGGCGGGTCCAGTATCATCAATTTCTGTAACCACGGTTCGGTTACCGGATGGAGTGTTGCCGGCTATAATATTACACATGTAAACCAGCTGACCAACGTAGGCAAACTGCCATTCATCTGGTCGGTAGCATGTGTAAATGGTAACTTTGTAAGCAATTTCTGCTTCGCCGAAGCATGGATGCGCGCCACACACGATGGTGAACCCACAGGTGCTATAGGTACCATGATGTCAACCATCAACCAGTTGTGGCAACCCCCTATGACCGGACAGGATGAAATGGTTACCCTGCTGGCAGAACAAAGTATTGTGGGCCATGAAACCATCAAGAGAACCTTTGGTGGCCTTTCCATCAACGGAAGTATGTCAATGATCCCGGCCCATGCTGGCCCCGGAATACAAACCCACGAAACATGGATACTCTTTGGCGACCCAACCCTGATGGTACGTACTGCAGCACCTGTAGAATTTGACCTTTCCTATAATCCTGTTATTCTTATCGGAACTACCGAATTTGAAGTCCAGGTTGATAATGCTGAAGCTGCCACTGTTGCACTGTCTTATTATGATGAAGCCGAAGAAGAAGTGGTAATCGTGGGCAGGGCATATGTTGAGGATGGAACAGCTAATGTAGCCTTTGACGTGGACATTGACCAGCCCATGAACCTTACACTTACAATTACAGGATTTAATAAGGTTACTTACATTAATGAAGGTATTGAAGTTATTCCTCCCGATGGTCCATATGTAATTCTTGACAACATATCGGTTAACCATGCCAGCGGATTCCTGCCTTATGACCAGACAACTTCAATTGATGTTACTCTGAGAAATGTAGGTATTGAGGATGCTGAAAACGTATCGGCTACCCTGGTACTTGACGACCCTTATTTTACACTTGTTTCTTCAGACCCTGTTACTTTTGGTGATGTGAGCAGCGGAGATACCGGAAATACGGCCACCGTTGAAAATGCATTTTCTTTTACCGTGGCAAACAATGTACCTGACCAGTATCGTGCCACCGGGCTACTTCAGATTACTGACGGGGAGGATGTGTGGGAGTCTAACCTGAGGGTTACGGCTGCTGCACCCGTGCTCGAGTTTCTTGAAATGGTGATTGACGATCACAGCGATCACAACCCCGGAGTACTGGACCCGGGTGAAACCGGAGACCTCATCATTGAAGTGAAGAACGTAGGTCATGCCACTTCTCAGAGCATAACGGTTACGGCCACCACTACAAGCCAGTGGATAAACTTCCTGCAGCAAACAGACCAACTGGATGCCCTGGAGCCACAGGAAACTGCAGATGCGGTAATTACCGTTTCTGCTCCTCCCACTACTCCGCTGGAAACTGCAGCAACAATCAACTTTGAAGCTGTAACCGGTGAGTATGAATTCTCCGACAGCCGCGAAATCATTATCGGGGAGGCTCCTGTGTATGACCAGGGTGACATCCCAACAACATACAATACCAATGTTACTACATCAAGCAATGCTATTGAACCGGGTGTGCTTACCGTTACCATTCCCGAAAATGCAGAAATTATCGGTGTGGATGTGGAATACAATATGACATCACATGGCGGGGCATGGATGAGTGAGCAAAGGTCATTTATCCGCTGCGTATCAGAAGGGGGTACCACTGAAAGTTCTGTGGCTGCCGGACCTTCTTCAAATTCTGCGGGCACCCATACGTATAACCGTACCGGTCTTACCATTGCCAATGGTGTTGAAGGTGGCGGAGAAGTTACTTTTGAGCTGCATGCTTTCCGCACATGGGGTGGCTCAGGTTCTAATACAACATATGCCTTTGTGCCCAATAACACCTGGAAAGTAATTGTGCATTATGAGTTAACCGGTCTTATGGTAACTTTCAATGTAAAAGACCATCACGGAAATAACATTCCTGATGCGGTATTAACTTTCGATGGACAGATGCACAGTGCAGGTACTTATACCGTTGCAGGCCTTGAAGAAGGTGTATTTGAATAT
>PWWP01000131.1 GCA_003562075.1 Gemmatimonadota bacterium | reverse complement strand
TAACGGCTACCGGGGGCGTTAAAGGAAATGTATCCAATGCGTCAAGCGTATCGTTTAGCGTTACCACAGACACAAACACGACCCCTTCGTCTGCCGGTCAGATTGTACTTGACTCTAACTACAACCTGTTTATTTCAACGGTATCAGGTGGGAGTTGGTATAAAATTACCAGAAGCACATCCGCCGGAACATTAGGACAGTAACAGATAATCCCCCGTCTGGGGGAAGGAGAGATAATATGAAAAACATATTGATAGGAATTATTGTCCTTACTGTTACCGGAGTGCTTTACGCTGAGCCATCAGGAAAGACGTCTATAATGCCCTACCAGGACGTTGTAGAGCTTGGAAGAAACGAGGCTTCTATAAGTGAGGTTTCCGTAAGCACTTTAACGGCGTCACTTGGGGAAATCGTATCGTCAAGGCCTACAAGGGGATATTTGGATATAGTCAACACTTCAGGTAACACCGTAAGTATAGGGGTAACTACTTCCACGCAGACAGCGGGATTATTCGACCTTGCTAATACTAAGGCACTTTCAGATGTGTTTCCTGGGCTAACAAGGTACACAGGGGCGATATATGGAAAAGCGGACTCAACGCAGGCGGTTAAGGTTTTTGAGTTATACTAATGAAACGTTTATTTGTTATATTAGTGTTGCTCTCAGTTCCTTTAACTGCTGCCAACGCTCTTAATAGGGGAGAAATAAGAGAAGAAGTACGTCTTGCTATAAACGACACAGGGCCTTCTGACAGTTATCGTTATTCAGACGCAGAGTTAAACCGTCGCATAAACATAATACAAAGAGATATAGCGTACAAAACAGACTGTATGCAGTATCGGTATTTTATAGACGTAACTACTGATACAGGCACGTATTATATAGACAGCGACGACAATGCTTTTCCGATGAAGGTAATGCGAGTATATTACCAGGACAGCAACGGCAACTACTATCCTTTAACCTACACTACACGGGAACGGTTATCAGAGGAGTTATGGGCATACGAGTCGGCTTCAAGCGGCAGACCTTTAGAGTTTTACCTATTCAACTATTCAACTACAAGCAAATCCGGCGTTGGGATAGGCGTTTGGCCTGCTCCCGATGAAGAAAAGACGGGTGCTTTAAGGGTAGATGTATCTGCTCTGCCTTCTGATATGGAATCTGACAGCGACATACCCTTCAACGGACACGACGGGCTTTATGGAATCCACAACACGATAGTATATGGGGTAGTTAAGATTACGGATAGGCAAGTTGGCGGAGCATACAGGGAAATATACAACAACAATATAGCTTATATGAAAGAGAATTTAAAAGATATACCAGCACGGTCTGGCCCGGTGAGACCAAGGCGATAAGGAGGTCGTATGTTAAGCAAAGAATATCAACGAATCCTTGACTTGCTGGGTGAAAGGCAGACCCGAGAAATGGGTCGCACGAGGGAAGAACGCCTTGCCCCGGTATATGAAAGGGTAGGATTGAGGTCACCTCAAGTTGCACAAACGCAAAGAGAAGACGTATCTGATATGGTAAACAGGTTAAGCGACGCAGAGGTAGACCTTATGTTAAGGCAGGTTCAGCGTGGTGAATCATTAGAGGACATAGAAACACAGCGTCAGCATCAGGTAGGAATGCACGGCAGGCAAACTATGGCTCAAATGAGACATTTAGGTGCTCAGCACGAACACGCAGAATCTATGCAGGAGAGAGCGTTTGAGGAACAGCGGAGATTAATAGAAGACCAGAGGAAATACCAGGAAAAACAACGTGAGCAACAGGAAAAAGAACAACGAAAGAGTATGCTTACTAACTTGCTTGTTTCTACCGGACTTGGAATAGCTACAGGCGGGATAGGTGCAGCGACAGGACTCTTAACAGGTGCAGGTGGAGCGGCTATGAGTGCCGGACAGGGTGCTTTAATGGGAGGCCTTATGGGTGGAGGTACCACAGGCCAAATGGTAGGATATGGGATGACAGCCCCACGGATGCCACAACAGCAACAGGATTTCTCCCACGTATCCCCTTATTTAGCGGGCGGACAGCAGTTTAGACATCAATACAGTCCTTTAACACAGACGCCGTATTGGATGCAACAGCGAAGATACCCTTTACTGCCTGATAGGAGGTTTTAATGCCTCTTAGACCAGAAGAAAAAAGAAGTGTATTATCGGCACTGTTGCAGTATCAACAGAGGTTTGGCGAGGGAGCAATGGCAGGTATGCAGGAGACCCGACAGAGAGAGTTTGGGCTTGCAGACGAAGAAAGACAGAGAAAGGCACAAATGGAAGACGCCAGGAGGAAGGCGGCTTTAGGATTAATTACCCAGCCTTTAGGAAGAGAAGGGGAACAGATACCTTTAAGTGAACATTTAGGGATAGTTGCCGGAGACAGGCCAGTTACGGAAGATATAATGCCCTATACACCCGAAAGGGAAGTTGACCCGTTTGAGAGAGAACGGGTTAGTATTGCCAGAGACAGAGAAAAAAGGTTAAGAGAACAGTTTGAACACGCCAGAGACAGGGAAAACGCAACGGGTACAGGAGCGTCAAAAACACAGTTATTTAATGCTGCGAGGGCTCTTCTTGGCGATATGCGGCGTAAAATGGAAACGGGTGGAGTTGACGAGTCTGAAAGGATTGCTTATAAACTCCAGGCGGAAGACGCTTTTAAGGAAATGCTCCGTCTTGCGAGAGACTTAGACATTGATATAGGTCAATATGAAGTGGAGATACCCGACCCTATAAAAGAACGCTATGGGTTTTTAGGACTTGGCAAGCGTACAGTCCAGCCCGACCCTATTATAAGGGAAACGGATAGGGGGATAACCCCTGGAACCTTAACAAAACCCCCACAAGTATCAGAAGAAGACTGGAGAAGGGCCAACGAGGAAACCAAGAGGGCATTAATAAACCATTTCAGGGGACAATAAATGCCTGTCCAGCAAGACATACTTAAAAAGTATCAGGGTGAACCGGAACAGACCGACATTCTTACCAAATACGGCGTTCAGGGTGATATTCTTGGAAAATACGGTATAGACACGCCAGATAAGCCCTTAAAAACTCCTGACAGGGGTATGATACCCGGACAACCCGAAACAACGCCTCAATTAGACCCCAGACAGCAAAGAATACGGGATTTGCAACAGGGACTGGTAACAAGGACGGCTGAAAGGCAGGATGCTTACGAAGTGGCTACCCCGGGAACTGAAACAGCCAGGGGTGCTTTGCCTGACACACCATCCCCGATAAAAGAACCTCAAATAGTACCAGCACCTGAAAGAACACCCGTGCAGAAATTCTGGGATACTATTAAAAAGCCGTTTATGAAGTCTCCCGAAGTGGAGAAAGCAAGAGCAGGAATAGCTGCCGGGTATGCGGACAAGTACGGTATTTCAATAAGTGAGGCAGACGCAAACCTTGACTCTTTTATTGCTGAAACCCGGAAACACGTAGGAACCCACCCTGAAAATGTCATAGAATTAGCGAAAGGCCCAATAGGGTTGGGAATAACTGCTGGAATGATGGCTCATCCCGTTGGAACTGTATTGCGTATAGGGGGGCTTGTTGCTTTAGGTGAAGTAGAGAACGCTCTTGTTTCAACACTCAAAAAAGACACGAACTATCAGGCGTTTGCTGGTAGAGGGATAAAAGATTTAGCCCCGGAAGAGTCGGCACAGTGGGTTACAGAATCCCTTGATATTTTATCCTGGCTTGCCAGAATTAAGGCAATGCAGGGTATAATAAAGCAGTCCCCAAAGGTTGCCGAAAGACTTACAAAAACCATAACTGAAGAATATAAACTTCCCCGCAAGTATTATTTATCAAGAGAAGACTTTAAGGAATTTTTTAGGGGAAGGGGTAAGTTGACACCCTATAAAGAACAGATAATAAAAGATTTAAACCTCACTACAAAAGAGATGAGGGCTGGGATAGGCAAAGGAATGGAGGTGGAAATACCCGCCGAGAAAGTTATTACTATGGCGGACAAGCCATATTGGGCGGCATTAAAAGGAAAACTTAAATTACAGCCTTATTCAGAAACGAAAGTTATGAGGCCGGTTAAAGCCGAGAAGTCATACAAACTATTGCCCCCACCCGTAGATAAAGCGGGGAATGTTGTAGTTGATAAAATAAAAGTACCAAAAGAGGAAAAAGAGTTGTTGAGGAAAGCAGCCCCGACACCTGCG
>PWWP01000320.1 GCA_003562075.1 Gemmatimonadota bacterium | reverse complement strand
TGGCCAATGCTTGCCAAAATCCACCCTTCGGCGACTCTCAGCGTTGTGGGCGCCGACCCAACCCCTGATCTCCTCGCCTTTTCGGAGAGGGACCGCCGCATCTCCCTTCCCGGATTCGTGGATGACATGAGGCCCCTGGTTCACCGATCCAGCGTGTACGTCTGTCCCATTTACGACGGCGGGGGCACCAAGCTCAAGATGCTAGATGCCATGGCCATGGGAAAAGCCATCGTGGCCCACCCGGTTGCCTGTGAAGGACTTCACCTCAAGCACGGGGAACAGGTCTTGATAGCGGAGTCGGCAGGAGGCTTCCTTTCTTGCATCGAGCGCCTCTTCCAGGATGAAGCTCTTCGGGAACATCTTGGAGAGAAGGCAAGGCAGCACGTCGAAGCCCACTTCTCCTTCGAAACCATCGGGCGGGATCTTGCCCAGTTTCTGGAGATGGTCGCCTTGGACGGAGGGGAGAACCACTCTCCCTGACACTGCCGGCCAGTTATCGGGCGGCCTTGAAAGTGCGAGCCCTCCGGCAAGTTCCGGGTGGTGAAGGGGATCCAGGCCGGCTGACCCCTCGGACTATTCATTGGACTCATGTCGCGAATCATCGATCGCCCCATCTTCATTATCGGGTGCAACCGCTCCGGGACCACTCTCCTCTTCCGGACCCTTTGCGCCCATCCCTTGCTCTGGACCCGGTACGAGGCCCAGCACGTCTTTCACGGTTTCTTTCCCATCGATGCGTCCCTGGGGGAGGCTGTGCCGGAGCCGCCTTCGCCGGAGCTGGCTGATGCGCTGAGACAACAACTGTATCGGGAAGGCCACAATAAGGAGTATTTCAAAAGATCGGCCCGTCTTTCGGCTGATTCCCCGAAAGGCTCTCCAGACCGTGGTGAACCCCCTCTACAAGAGGCCTCCTATCAGGCTTCTGGAGAAGACGCCGGCCAACTGTTTCCGAATCCCCCTCCTGGCTGACCTCTTTCCCGACGGTCTCTTCGTCTTTCTGGTCCGGCGCCCGGAAGACACCATCAGCTCCCTGATGGAGGGGTGGAAGCTGGGGCTGGCCCGGGTCCTGTTCGAGAGGGATTCCTCCATCCAGGACAAGGCTCTCCTCTCGGCCCGCTGGCACCACCTGGTGCCCCCGAACTGGAGCGAATGGGTGGACCGGCGCCTGCAGGAGATCGAGTCCGTGCGGCCCATGTTCCAGGAGTTGAGAGAAGCCTTCTACCAGGAGGAATGACCTTCGGCCACGTCCGCAAGGTCTACCCGGACATGTTTGGCCAGGTCCACCCCGGCCTCCTGAGGAGCCTCGGTCTCGTGCGACGATCAATCCTCCCTGGAGCTGGTGACCTACGGAACGGAGGTCATTTGCGAGACCATCCTCCGGCGGTTCGGGGTGAGCCGAACCCCATCACGGGGCAAATGGTGGTGGCTCGGGTGTTCCTGAAGGCCCAGGAGGACGCAAAGCAATTCCGGAGCAGGCTCTGGGCCTTCTGCAGGGAACACCTGCCCCGGTACAAGATCCCCAGAAGATCGAACTGGTGGAGGAGGGCATGTACGGGGCCAGGCTCAAGAAGATGCGTTGAGGCCCGGAAGACTCCCCCGCCAGCCTGGTCCACACCCCCACCCTGTCCTCTGACTCTAGGCGGTCCCTCTCCTCGTGGGTTCCCAGACGGGACTCCGGTCCCCTTGAAGGAACCGCAGGAAGGCGTGGGCGGCGGCCAGGTTCCCCATGAGGAGGAACGCCGGTATGGAGAGCAGCTTCGGCACCGCCCTCCGGTCGGCGAAGGCCCAGCCCAGGCTCGCCAGGACCAGGAAGAGGCCGAAGAGGCCCAGAGCATACCGCGCCCAGGGGTGGGAGAAGGAGAGGGCCACCAGCCCGAGCAGGGCCAGGAGGGAGGCCCAGGGGAGGGCCCAGCGGCCGATTTTGTGACTCAGGAGCATCCAGGCCGGGATCCCGAACCGGAAGGGGTTCAGAAGAGCCCTCTTGAAGTGGAGCGTTTCCATCCCCCTGGTGATGGTCCTGACCTTTCTCCCGTACTCCTTGCGCAGGGAGGACGTCCTGGGTACCCAGCAGATGGCGTCGGGCACCGAGACGGCCCGGTACCCTTGCTCCGTGGTGTTGAGGGCGGCGGCGAAATCCCGGCTCAGGGACTCCGGGACCATGGTGGTGTGAAGGTCCCTCCGGATCCCGTAGTAGCAGCCCGAGGCTCCAACGATGCCGAAGATGCCGGTCTCGAGATCCCGGATGGACATCTCGTAGTCTACGTAGCCCGATTCCCCAAGGTTGCTTTCTTTTCCCCCGTCCGGAATGGCGGGTACACTCATGTCTCTGCCCGAGGCCAACCCTACGGCGGGCTCGCTGAAGGCCGACATCAGCTTCTTGAGGGAGTCCGGGGGAAACCGGATGGAGGCGTCGGTGTTCACGACGATGTTCCCCCGAAGGCGGGGCAGGGCTGTGTTCTCGGCTTTGGTCTTTCCACCTCGCTGTTCCAGCCGGAGAAGCTCCACCCCTTCCGACTCGAACTCCCTCACCATGTCGTCCGTTTGGTCCGTAGATGCGTCGGAGACGATGAGAATGTGACGCCGCTCCGGCGGGTAATCTAGAGCTAGAAGGTTCTCTATGAGGCCCCTTACCTGGTCCTCTTCGTTGAAGACGGGCACGGTGATGGATACATGGGGCCACTCGTGGGGCTCACTGCTTCGCACCGGGGCAGCCTTGATGAAGCGGCCCATGATCCAGAGCGCTGCCGGGTAGGCCAGATAGGCGTAGACGAAGAGGAGTACGGCGCCCAGGACCAGGAGCAGGGCGATGAGTTCCAGGTTGTTCATGGCAGAAAGCTGAGCCAAACCCATTCCCTGTGCAAGGCCCGGGGTGCGGTCGCAGCGGGGCCGGAGGGACGTTACATTCCGCCGAACGGCATGTACTCCCCTTTGAGCTTTCCGCCGGAGGCGACCTCCATGATGCAAACTTGCACCTTGCTGGGCCGGAAGGAGGGGAAGAAGCCCCCGACCCTCCTTTGCCTGGGGGCCCACCCCGACGACATAGAGATCGGGTGCGGCGGCACCGTTCTCAGGATTTGCCGGGAGCACCCGGGTGCCACGGTGCATTGGGTCGTACTGGGAGCCCACGGTTCCCGGGCGGAGGAAGCTCTGAGGGGGGCGGAGCGGTTCAGAATTGGAGTTGAAGAGGGGGAGGTGATGGTAGGAGATTACCGTGACGGCTTCTTCCCGGCCCAGTGGACTGCAATGAAGGAGTTCTTCGAGGAGCTGAAGAGTCGTGTGTCTCCGGACCTGGTTCTTACCCACTCACGCTGCGACAGGCACCAGGATCATAGGGTCGTCGCGGATCTGACCTGGAACACATGGCGCAATCACACCATCCTGGAGTACGAAGTTCCCAAATGGGATGGAGACCTGGGCATCCCCAACGGCTTCGTGCCTCTGAGCAGGGAAATGGCAGAAGAGAAGGCCGAGGAAATCCTTGCGGTCTTCACTTCTCAAAAGGACAAACCCTGGTTCACAGCCGACACCTTCCTTGGGTTGATGCGGCTCAGAGGAAATGAATGCCGGGCGGAAGAAGGGTTTGCCGAGGCGTTCCACGCCAGGAAGCTGGTTCTCATCTGACGGGAGGAGCCGACGGGAAGCGTTGCATGCAGGGAACTACCTGTGGACGCTTCGCAACGTCTTGGCTTACCAAACGTTCTGGCAGGCTCGCTCAACGGGGGCACGGAACCTGCCTAGCTGGTTGGTGGAGGACAGGCTCTGCATCAGGCACATGACAGGAGAATGTCAGCGTGAGGGTCCTGATCACCGGACACGAAGGCTACGTTGGGACGCTTCTTTCCGACGTGCTTGCGGAGGCCGGACATGAGGTTATGGGGGTTGACGCCGGCTTTTTCACCGGGTGCGGGCTCCTGTCGCGATCACGGGCCAGAGGACCAATCGCCTGGAGGTCCGATATCCGTGATCTCTCTCCGGCAACCCTGGGAGGATTCCATGCGGTGGTGCACCTGGCGGCCCTCTCCAATGATCCCCTGGGGAACCTGAATGCCGAGCTCACACACGAAATCAACCACCATGCCTCCGTTCGGCTGGCCTCCGCCGCCAGAACCGCGGGTGTATCCAGGTTTGTCTTCGCTTCCTCTTGCAGCTTGTATGGCGCTGCCGGCTCGAACCAGGTGGGGGAGGACGCACCTCT
>PWWP01000310.1 GCA_003562075.1 Gemmatimonadota bacterium | reverse complement strand
GCATCCAGCTCTTCAGCCGTCCCGTACCCCACGTCCAGGATGGGGGCTTCGATCTCATAGCTGGCCACATGCCCCAGAGAAAGGATGCTCAGCTCCACCTCTCGGGCCTCCTCCGGAGCAACGATCTCCAGCGCCGCATCTCTCCGGTCCCAGCCCAGAAGGGGGAAGGGTTCCTGCCACACCCTGGGCACACCGTAGGATTCCAGCCTCCGCTCCACCCAGGCCTGGGCCGAATCGCCGGAGGGGAGGGCCGAGATCCGCGCACCCAGCACGTCCAGGAGGGTGTCGGCATTCACTTCCACATGGGTGCCCTCCAGGGAACGGGTGGCGATCTGTGCCAGGACCTCCCCTTCAGGCATCTCCCCTGCCACCTCACCGGCAGGTGCGGGGGCTCCGTTGGTCGGCTCGGGTTGGTCCTCCGGTGCCTCCACACAGCCAGTCACCAGGAAGAGGGAGAGGCCCAGGACCAGGAGGGGATCGGTTCGTCTCATCATCAGCTCTTCTCTCCAGCATCGGGAAATGGTTGTGTGTCAGGCGTCCAGAAACTTCGGGCAGGACTGTTCGTCAGAGGCGATTCAGCTCTCCGCATCGTCCACCATGATGGGTCCTTCCTCCACCAGATAGTACCGGAACCAATCCATGTATTCGTGGAGGCGACGAACCAACAGCCACGGTTCACCGGTCCGGGAGAGCCCGTGCGACGAATCTGGAAAGAGAACCATCTTCACGGGAACATCGTGCTTCCGAAGGGCTCGATACCACTGCTCTCCTCCCTCCAACGGCGTTCTGTAGTCGTTGATGGAATGGACGATGAGGGTGGGGGTCTCCACCCGGTCAGCCCAGACGATGGGCGAGAGCTTCATGACCAGGTCATAGCTCCCCTCATCACCGCTGCGGAAGGGCCAGGGCATCCCACCGAACTCCCGCTCGATGAGCCCGGAGGCGTCGGACACCCCGTAGAAGGAAAGCCAGTTCACGATCCCCCGGGCCGTCAATGCCGCACGCCACCGCTGGTCATGGGCGGTGATCCAGCTCGTCATGAACCCACCGTAGGAACCCCCGGTGACGCCCAGGCGGTCCGGATCAGCCAGCCCCCGGTCCACCACCACGTCCACCCCCTGGATGATGTCCTTCATGTCGTCGATCCCCCACGCCTCCAGGGTGCTGTACTGAAACTCCATTCCGTAACCGGAGGAGCCTCGGGGATTCGTGTACAGAACGAACATCCCCTGGGCCGCCAGCATCTGGAACTCAGGAAACCAGGTGTCAGCGTAGCGGGAATGGGGGCCTCCATGGATGGAAACCACCATGGGGTAGCTCTGTCCCTCCTGGTAGTCCACGGGATAGACGAGCCAGGCATCGATCTCGAAGCGTTCGCCCCCTGGCGCATCGTTTGCCAGCATGTACTCGACGCCCCGCTCCGGAAGCTCATCCAGCCAGTCCCGGTTGTGGGGCACGCCCTCATAGGTGAAGAACTCCACCGGCGAGAGACGGACCTCGTCGATCCATTCCTGGTTCACGGCAGTGACCTGCTCTTCCTCCGAGCCGTCCAGGTTGGCGACGAAAGCCTCCCAGGGCCGCTCTGCCGTGCTCCTGACGAAGGCGATCCGCTCCAGAGCCAGGTCCATGTCGAACCCGGAAAAGGTGTGCCGTCCCTCCGTGACCCGCTCCACCTGTCCGCCGGAGGCCGATACCCGGACCAGTTGATCCTGCCCACCGATGGCCGAGACCCAGTAGAGGTGACTCCCGTCGGCAGACCACTGGGGATTGCTCACCGAGTAGATCCAGTCGCCGGCAGCCAGCTCCTCTTCCACCTCACCACTGGACACCCCCACGATGCGGATGAAGGGATCGGTTCGGGGCCCGTCGGTGGTCACGTAGGCAAGCTTCTCATTGTCCGGCGAAAGGGTGGCACTCCGGACTCCTGTGGGACTCTGATACAGGAGTTCAGCCTCACCGCCTGAAGCGGGCATTCGGAAGATCGCCGTTTCCTCGTCATTCTCCTCGTCGACCTCACCCTCGTCCTCGTCCTGGCCATCCTCTTCCTGCTCCGGCCGTTCAAGCGCCGGCACCGAAGCGGTGAAGAGGATCCACTCACCATCTCGGGAGAACTCCCGGAAGTTCTTGTCCATTTCACCAGTCGTGAGCTGGACGCCTTCCTCCTGGCCCTCCGGGAGTCCCTGGGCCGGAACCCGGAAGAACTGGGTCACTTCCTCCACCTCCCCCCCATCCCTGGGCGGAGCGACGAATTCCAGGGTTCCGTCCCGCTTGTAGACATCGTGGGTAATGACGTAGACGTCCTGGTTCCGGTCCGCCTCCGTCTGCCCCGCCGTGGCCCGCTCCAACGGTCCAGTCAACGCCGGCGTCCCTGACGGCCAGTGCGAGATACGCCGTTCGGTAGGAGGAAGGAGGGCCGGGTCCAGAGCCTCCTCCGTCTCATGGGCAGCCCCCTCCACCGGGACGCTGCGGGTCACCAGCACCCACTCGCCACTGGGGTGAAAGTTGGGACGCTCATCGATTCCGGGGATGCGATAGGCCTCTCCCCCGGGTTCGGTGAAGTTCAGGAAATGGATGCCCGCCTCATCCCCCCGGCGGGTCTGGAAGTAGATCCGGCGCCCATCAGGGGTCCACCCTGGGTTGGTGGAGTTGATTCCACGGGTGCTGAGGCGCTGGGTCTCTCCCCGTTCCAGGTCGGCCCACCAGATGTGATTGATCCGATCGTTGCTCTCCTGCCGGACCGTCTCCACCTGGTAGAGCAGGTGACGACCATCCGGCGAAAGAGCCGGGCTGCTCAACCGTTCGACCCGATAATAATCCTCCGGTTCGATGGTCCGGGTCTCCTGGGCCACCAGTGCCGCAGGGGACAGGACCAGGAGGGCAATCCCTGTGAGAAGTCGACGCATGGAGCTGTAGATCCGGTGCAGTGCGGAAAGAAAGTGGAACGGCAATCTATCTTCTTCGTGTCGGAAAGCCGGCCCAAGGCGGGGCGGAAGCGCAGGGCGGGGCAGGAGTCCTGCTCCACTCTATCTACGGTAGAGGCCGGGGCAGGCCTGGGCAACTGGCTGGGTCATCCCGGGCCGGGGCCCTGGGCGAAGAGAGGGAGGTCGCCACCGGGTGGAGGCGCCGGCTCCAGGCAGGCGGGGTCGTCGTTGGCCGGTGAGTTGACGCGGGAGGAGACCTCTCGGGCAGCCAGAAGCGGAGCCGCCTCGCCGTCCTCGAACGCTTGCGAGCCCAGGATGGCCTGGAGGCGCTCCACCTTCGTTGCGGGATCCAGCCATTCTTCCCGGCGGTGGGGCGGAAGGATCACCGGCATCCGGTGGTGGATCTCACGGATGGAGGGAGCGGCTTCGGTGGTCAGGATGGTGAAGGTCTCGAGATACTCCCCCTCCGGCGAACGCCAGGCTTCGGACAGCCCGGCCAGGGTAAAGGGCTCTTGAGTGGCCAGGTGCACCCAGTAGGGTCGCTTCCCGCCCGGCCCCTTCTTCCACTCGAAGAACCCGTCGGCCGGCACGAGGCACCGTCCCTTTCGGAAGGCGGCCCGGAAGGAGGGCTTCTCATGAGCTGTCTCGGATCGGGCGTTGATGAGGCGATTTCCAATGGCCGGATCCCGGGCCCAGGACGGGATGAGCCCCCATCGCAATCGGGTGCCCTGTGATCCTCCGTCCTCCCACCGGATGACGGGAGCCTCCTGGGACGGGGCGATGTTGAACCGGGGTCGGGGGTGGACGAGGCCCTCCACGCCCAGAGCCACTTGCAACGCCTCCTGATCCTGGGTCAGGGTATATCGTCCGCACATTCGGGGCACTCCTTTGAAGGCCTTTTGAAGGTTGAGCTCAAGGGCCTCGTATTGAACTGGAAGAGCGTTCCGAGGTGAGCCCCGGAATTGAGAAGCCCACGGTCCTTCGGGAACGCCTCTCCGACCACGCCGGTAAGACGCTTGTTGCGCTGGTTCAGATATCCCCCGTCCTGGACAGGGGATCCCCCCTCAGCATCGAGTTCGCCCATGGCTTCACTTCCACTGACCCCGACTCACCTCGGGGCCGTGCTCCTATCTGTCCTGATCCTGCTTCCCGGGGAGACCGTCGCCCAGACCCCCACCCAAGGGACCGGGATTCCTGGAGACATCGCCTTCACGGAATACGTCCTGGACAACGGGCTTCACGTGATTCTGGCCCCGGACGACCAGGCCACTGCCG
>PWWP01000043.1 GCA_003562075.1 Gemmatimonadota bacterium | reverse complement strand
TGATCAGGGTCCTCCCAGCCAGCAGGATTGGTGTTGGCATCACTAATGCCAAGCCATACTGTCAGTGCATCAGCAGGACCGTCCGGTCCTGTAACATCTTGAATGTATATTTGTGCATATATTGTTTCCTCACTGGAAGCATCGCCTTTGACAATCCCGGCAGTGGGTGGCCATTGCAGATTAGCCCAACCTATCTCCGGGGTTCTGAATTCAGCGTCAATGATATTATCTCCATCAACAACCTGGTATGTCCTGTTGTCTCCAACCTCCCAGAAGTTTGCATTAATTCGAAACTTGAATAGAATTTCTTCACCTTCTTGAAAAGTTTCGTCGGTGGTTAATGTATAGATGTCGGTGTCGTCAACCCGTGTTGCGTTTTGAACAGGGTCTCCCCAGTCGTTAAAGTCTCCTGCTACATCCACGTTGTCCAGGTCATGGTCGAACAGCCCCTTGGCAATGGCATCGCTCATGTCTACGTTGAAGGTTATGGAAAAAAGCGAAAATGGTTCCGTCACAGTTAATACACCCGAAACGTTGTCCGTACCATCCCAGAAACCACCAGAAAAGCCGCCATAAACGTAATCGTCGCCGCCATATTGAAAACGCGTTGCGTAATAATACGTTCCAGGATCATAATCTGCAAAATCCTCACCTGTAATCTGCAAAGAGTACTCATCGTTGTTGCCAGCTACAGTGAAATATGTCATTTCCATCCATTGATCAGGGTCCTCCCAGCCAGCAGGATCGGTGTTTTCATCGCTAATGCCAAGCCATACTGTCAGTGCATCAGCAGGACCGTCCGTTCCCGTAATAGCTGGAATGTATACTTGTGCATATATTGTTTCCTCACTGGAAGCATCGCCTTTGACAATCCCGGCAGTGGGTGGCCATTGCAGGTTGGCCCATTCAATCTCCGGGGTTCTGAATTCAGCGTCAATGATATTATCTCCGTCAACAACCTGGTATGTCCTGTTGTCTCCAACCTCCCAAATATCACCATTGATGCGGAATTTGAACACCAGATCTGCACCTTCTACGTATAAAAAACTATGGGTGTAAATGTTGGTTTCATCCTCGCGGTCAAGAACCATCGGATAAGCACCCCAATGGTTAAAGTTCCCTGCTACATCAACGAAATCCTCCTCATGATCAAACAGGCCTTTTGGAATGGCATCTGTCATATCCACCTTAAATGTTATGTCGTATACTTCATCATACCAGTTCTCCCCATCAAAGTAACCTGTTTTGTCTCTTTCAAGGTTACCTGTCTGATTTCCGTCTCCATCATTGAATATAACCCTGTCATACCCATCCGGGATGTTATAACTATACCAAACCTGGCCTTCGGCAGGAGGCTCCATTTGTTCTCCAGGCCATGAAGTAAGATCATCACCGCCTTCTTCCCAAACGTGGACATATACCTCATCCCAATTCAATGCGTTATTGAAATGGACGGTAAAGAGGGCTTCAAAGTCATCCCGGTTGCGGGCTGTTACCTGAGGATTGCTTCCAAAACCACCGACTATGGCTGTCAAATTAATTAATCCCTGCGGAATATCCCCATTGATATAATCCATTCCAAAAAAGTCTGTTCTAAAATTGATCGTTTCTGTAGTCGATGGATCAGTAAATGCATAGCTTTGGCCATTAGAAAATGAACCCGTTACAGTAAACATTGCATTTTGAATTCTAACCAAATTCCCGGTGTAGTTTAAGGTAAGATCATTAACTGTAATATCTATGGGTGACACATCAAGATCTTGATTGCTTCTAGGACCAGGGTCTGTCGCAGATTCCATTAAAACTATTGCTCCATTGTTTTCCTCATTTTTTACTCCACTGAAACTAGTAACACCATCTCCAACAATATAGTTTGTAGTAATATTATCATCTTCATCCCAAATTGTAAGGGATCCGCTGCCATCACGAACGAAATGACGGTTTCTAAATGAGTTACGGTGCAGCACAACTACCTCTCCGGTAATTCTATAAAGCTTTCCATTGTCGCCGTCTCTGAAAGCAGCAATGTCATCCACATTTTCCGGAAAAACATATTCCGCCGTGGTAATCCCACTTTCAGTTCCATTGTCAATAGCAATGGCTTTTAGCGTGATTGGACCGTTGCCGTCTTCGAGTAAAATGCCATCTTCATTATCGTATAAAAAGTCATGATTTGTGGGGTCGTCACCATTCAATATATAATAGATGTTTGCCGTGGCTTCATAATCACCGAAGTTGGTGATAAAAACGGTTTGATCTTCGAAGTATGTTCCTGCTTCAACTGAGAAAACCGGGTCAGGAACAGGAGGTGGTTCTGTTGCCTCAACAGAAACATCACCAATGCCTATTTGCCTGCGAGCACCGCTTGTGCCGACATTTCCATCACTTGACCATACAATGGTAAAGCTTTCTCCATTTGGAATGTTAAGAGCGGAAATTAATGCGGTTTTTCCCTCATCAATACCAGCTTCTGTACTGTAGGAAAGCGCAGGGATTTCATCACCCGCAACATATACTGTCCAAACCGGAGGGCGTCCTTCTTCTTCTCTTGCAACTCGCCCCAGATAAGAGACTTCCAATGCTTCTATAGTCTCACCTGTGTTATTGACCAATGTCAGCGTTGCTTCGAACACACCTGTTGCACCAGTATGCTGATAGCCCAGCACGTTGTCATTACCCCTTAATCCGGCAGAAAAACCTGAACCCCAGTCTCCGTTATATGTATCATCTGAAACTGCCCATCCGTTTGGTAACGTTTCTGCACTTACAAAATCTTCGAAGTCTTCGGTATAGGCATCAACACCGAGTGTAACTAAAGTGTTGAAAGAAACTACGCTTGAATAGGTTGTTCCTTCAGCATTAGTGGCATAAGATTTAACTGAATAATTTGTTCCCGGAGTGAGCCCTGAAATATTTTCAGAAAAACTACCAGTGTCGTCTCCTGAAGGCACCTGGATTACACCTGCTCCACCAATAATAGGATCAGCATTCGTAGAGGTTCCGGCATAAACAAATCCACGGGCTGTAACAGCCGCTCCTCCGTCAGAAGTTACCTCTCCATTAAGCTGTGCAGAAAATGCACCGATATCAGTAACATTTACTGGACCAAGTGTTGGTGGAAGGTCTCCCGCTGGCACAAAACCGGTCCAGGATATATTGTCAATGACGGTTTGTCTGTTTGTAGAAGTTGAGCCAACGTTTTTTATTCGTACGGTAACTTCACCAGCCTCATTTATATTCTCTTCAGTAAATGTAAAAACAGTTGCATCTTCTCCTGTAAAATCTCCGAATACGGGCGAAGTAGCAACTTGAACACCATTTATGATCAGTTCTAGTTGTCTAGCGGCACTACCTGTAAATGCTTTTCTATATTCGAACGAAAAATTTCCAATTCCACCTGGAATTGTCGCTTCTAAATAGCTATCGCTTGCCCTCCGAAGCATTAAGCCTTTGCCATCAATCGGAAAATCTCCTTCGTTTCTTGAATGACAAAAGGTCCACGTGAATCCTTCATCTCCAACAAATGAACCATCAGCATATGATGCTGTTGCAGTTGAATTATCAAATGATTCGGAACCCTGCCCCCACCCACTCGTGGCGGCGATAAAGAAAATCCCTGCGAAAAGGGCGAATGCTTTTTGTATGTTATTCGTTTTCATAGTGTAGGGTTTAGGTATATAAAAATGGATTTAAAATTCAAAAACCATGATACTAATGGGTGTTTCGGTAAGTTCCCGGGACAGGCCATTTATGATAACAAAACTTTATTGATAAGAATTCAAATAGTTAAAAAGAAAAACGGCTGTTTTGTTTAATTGATAATAAATAAACTTTACAGCCTTAACAAAATAAACGCAAATTTTTATAAAAAACAAATATGAAAACAATCAATAATTAACGTCTTGTGTGTTTGTACCGCCTTAACCCGAAAATTAAGAGGGCTTGTGCCGCGAAAAATTCCGCATTAGAAGCGAAACAAAGGTTTTCAATACAATACAGGCCGTTATTCTCCACGGTTATTCGCCGTGATGAACAACAGCCTGTATTTGTTACAATGCCTTGTTTGGTGCCCGGAATGCGGACAGTGGTCTCCTTTGTCAGATCACACGGGTGGCACGAAGCACCACAAAGAGCACGATCAGGCCTGCGCCGATGATCAGCGCCCAGCGGCCCAGGGGAACCGGCACCGTCGTTACCGA
>PWWP01000143.1 GCA_003562075.1 Gemmatimonadota bacterium | reverse complement strand
GTGATCCGCTTCGCCCCGCCCCTCACCATCGGGAAGGAGACCCTTGAAGAGGCGCTGAGCGAGATTGCCCCCGTCCTCCGGGGCGATGGGGTGGCGCTGGACTGAGGTAGTGAGGGTGCGGGAAACAAGGGGGGGAGGACCTGTCAGGTCCTCCCCCCTCCTTTCATCTACCAGCGGCCACAACGCCCGGTCACCACTCCACCGATCCCTTCTTGGAGGTGTCCACCTGTTGGGGCTCCTCGTCCCCCAGCAGGACCTGGTCGATCTGGGAATAGAGGAACTTCCGGGCGTCCGGTTCACGAGGATCCAGCCCGTAGTGATTGATGAGGAGTGTCTGGTGCTCCAGCCACTCGGACCAGCAGGTCTGACAGATCTCCCTCTGGATCCGTTCCCCTCGCTCGTTCCGGAACGGGGCTTTGGCCAGGGCGGGTCTGGGGCCCTGGCAGCGGCGGCATTCGATGGTGTCCATAGTCTTGCTCCTATATTTCTCCACTAGCCTACGAACGGCGTAAACTGGACGAGAAGACGCTGGTTCAGTACATTTCCATGCTAATTCATCAGGCAAGTCAGGCCGGATCGATACTGGCAGGACCTGCCTACGAAGACATACCCTCTTCGAGGGCGCAGGATGCTGAACAAGTCACAGTTGGAGCATATCGAAAAGCGGCTTCTGGAGGAACGGGCCAAGGCCCTTCGTTCCCTGGGGCTCTTTGACCAGATGGCCAAAGCCGACCGTGAGTCGGGGGATTCGGCATTGGCCGCCTACACCGACCACATGGCCGACCAGGGGACGGAGGCCATGGAGCGCGAAAAGGCGGCCCTCTTTGCCACCAAGGAAGGCCGGTACCTCTACCGCCTGGAAGGGGCCCTTCGCCGCCTCTACAATGATCCCAAGACCTTCGGCACCTGCCACACCTGTGGCGCCGACCTGGGCTTCGAGCGGTTGGACGCCCTCCCCCACGCCCGATACTGCATCGACTGCAAGGTGAAGGAAGAGGACGGGAACTGAATCCAGGACAGGGGTCCAATACAACGAGCCCGGCCCACCCTCCATGTGAGGGGCGCCGGGCTCGTTGCGTTGGACTGAACCCCAACTTCTCCTATTCCAGAGTGGGTCAGGGCTTTCAGAGCCGGTGAGGGCTCAGCTAGCCTCGTCCAACTCCTCGTCCTCGTCCTCGTCCTCCTCCGCGTCTGCCGGATGGAGGGGGCTCGTACCCCGCCAAAGCTCTTCGATCTTGTCCCGGAGCTCCCGGATCTCCGCCTCGATGGGCTGATCCTGAAGGTGGTAACGGGCCGCGCTGAGGGCCCGATAGGCCCGCCACAGGGCCGACGATGCCGGGGTCTGTTCGTGACTGCGTCGCTTCTCGCCCTGGACCCGGGCCAGGACCCAGTCGGTCATCTCCTCATCCAGGAGCATGACGTCGCCGTCGGACTTGGATTCCTTCTCCACGAACTTCTGCAGCTTCTTCTTGAAGCTCTTTGGCACCCCTGCCACCACGTACACCGATAGATCATCCCGCTGCAGCATCTCCGAAGCCATTCGACCTCCATATCCGATTTCAGGTTCGTTGGTTCGTCGAGCCGACCCCATCGGGGAGCCGCCTCATGATCTCCAGTCAGCTCCCAGAGCCGGTCATCTCCCGAGCCAGCACGTCCATGAGCTCCGGACCCACTACCTCCACCTGCCACTGACGGATTCCGGAAACCCGGGCCATCTGAGTCAGCTCTACAGGAGGGTCGGCCGCCAAGACTTCCAGGAGTGCGTTGGGGAGAAGGGTTCCCCTGTCGATCCCCAGCTCTCCGGCCTTCCGATTCCGGATTCCCTTCAAGGTCCGCATCCGCTCCTCCACTTCCGGAGGTGGCCGACCGGAGCCTGCCCGGTCGGGAATGGGGAGCCCCACCACCTCCTGGTCAGGCAAAGCGTCCACCTGGCGAAGCCGATCCAGGAGCGCTTCCCCTTCGTCTCGGGCCAGGGCACCGTTCATCCCCTGGATGTTCGCGAGTTCCCGGACGGACGAGGGGTTCTGCCGGGCCACCTCCAGGAGAACCGAGTCGTTCGTCACCCGGAAGGGGGCTTTGTCCCGGCGCCGGGCCAGTTCATCCCGCCACGCCAATCCCTCCCGGAGTCGGTGGACCTCCCGGTCCGAGAGGCCTCGGGCCGCCTTCAACCGAGCGGCCGGGTCGTCTCCGGAGGAATCCTCATGGCGGATGGTCTCCAGGGCCCGGTTCTCCTCCATGGCCCAGCTCATGCGCCCGGCTTCCTCCAACTCGTGGGTGAGCTGGTCTGCCAGTTTCATGAGATGGACCGTATCCAGAGCTGCATAGCGGAGCATGGGCTCGGGAAGAGGCCGGCGAGCCCAGTCGGCCCGCTGGTACTTCTTGGCCAGCTCCACCCCCAGGGTTCGGTCCAGGAGGGACTGGAGGCCGATTCCGTCGATCCCCAGGACCGATGCGGCCACCTGGGTGTCGAAGAGACCTTTCAACTGGATGTCCAGATCCCGGTCCAGGAGACGGAGATCGAAGTCGGCTCCGTGCATGATCACTTCCCGGTCCGGATCCTCCAGGAACGGGCGGAGGAGCTCGTCCAGGGAGAGGGCCAGAGGGTCCAGCAGGTAGGTGCGCTGTCCCGAGGTGAGCTGGATCAGACAGACTCGATCGGAGTACCGATGAAACCCGGCTGCTTCACAGTCCAACGCGATCCGTCGAGCGGTGGCCAGGTCCTGCTCCACCTCCGGGAGGGCGTCGGCTTGGTCGATCAGTTGGATATCCATGCGGTTCGGTCGGTCTCTCCTCGCTCTTGAATGAATGAAGGGCCCTCCACTGGAGGTGGAGGACACAATTCCGGCATAAGGGAAATGATATCCCGGGAGGATCCCTGGTGTTCCACGTCCCAGAAGGCTCTTTCTTCAAGGCCCTTCTGGGACGATCCGGTCACGGACGGGGTCTCAACCTTGCTTCCTCCCGGCCTCGGGATCAACTTCCAGGACTTCCCGGGCCCTCCCGTGGTCGGGGAGTGATCTCCGATGACTCACTTCTCATCGATCCAACCAGATCTATCCGGCTGATACGAATCTGTTTGATACGAAAAGGACCTGATGCTGCGCACTAAGATCGTTTGCACCCTGGGACCGGCCACCTCGGATCCTGACGCCGTCCAACGGTTGGTCCAGGCCGGGATGAATGTAGCCCGGATCAACATGTCTCATGGCACGGCCCAGGAGCACCGAGAGATGATCCGGACCGTCCGGGAGGCCGGACAGGTGGTGGAGCGGCCCGTCTCCATCCTGGTGGATCTGCAGGGACCAAAGATCCGGGTAGGCGTCCTGGACGCCCCGGTGGAGTTGAAGGAAGGGACTGAGCTGGTCTTCGCCCCGGAGGGAGAGGAAGTCGAAGGAGAGCTTCCCACCACCTACGAGGACCTGGCCCAGGATGTGGCGGCCGGGGACCCGGTGCTCCTGGACGACGGCCTCCTGGAGTTGGAGTGCGTCGCCGTGGAAGGCCGGCGGTCCCGGTTCAAGGTGGTCCGCGGTGGGGTTCTCCAGAGCGGGAAGGGGATGAATATCCCGTCCGGTGCCCTCTCCGCCCAGTCCATGACAGAGAAGGATGAGGTGGATCTGGCGCTGGCCCTGGAAGAGGGCGTCGAGTTCATCGGCCTCTCCTTCGTCCGGCAGGCTGCCGATGTGTCCCGCTTGAAGGACAAGGTGAATGGCCGAGCGCTGGTGGTGGCCAAGATCGAGATGGCCCGGGCCCTCTCGGTCATCGAGGAGATCCTCTACGAGACCGACATGGTCATGGTGGCCCGAGGAGATCTGGGGGTCGAGCTTCCCTTCGAGAAGGTCCCACTGGCCCAGAAGAAGATCATTCAGTTGGCCAATTACCATGCCCGACCGGTGATCACGGCCACCCAGATGCTGGAGTCCATGGTCCGATATCCCCGTCCGACCCGAGCCGAGGCCTCCGATGTGGCCAACGCCGTCCTGGACGGCACGGATGCGGTCATGCTCTCCGGGGAGACCGCGGTGGGACGCTATCCACTGCAGGCGGTAGAGGCCCTGGTGCGGATCATCGGGGAGATCGAGGCCAGCGGAATCCTCGAATTGGGACCCCGCTACCTGGGCATGACCCACCACGCCCTTCGCTCCGGGGCCACCCCCCGGGAGCACGCCGTCGCTTCAGCCACCGTGGATGCTGCCCGGAACCTGGGGGCTCCAGCGATCCTGACCATCCCCCGGTCCGGCTTCTCGGCGCGCCTGGTGTCCTCCCACCGGCCGCCGGTTCCCATCTTCGCCGTGACCACCGACCTGGCCACCTACCGGCAGTTGGCCGCCGTGTGGGGCGTCCGTCCCCTGTTGGCCGAATCAGAGGAAGTGACCTACGAGGCCCTGAGCGGCTTCGGCAAGGCGGCGATTCAGGATTCCGGAGAGGGGGAATCGGGGGATCCCGTGGTCATCACCGCCGGATTCCCTTTCCATCAGCCGGGGACCACAAACACCATGCGGGTGGAGAGACTCTGACAACCCCATGGGGGTGGAGTGACCCTGAATCATCGGGGTACGGCACCGGCTGTTGGCCGGGCCGAGCCATCCTTCGACCCACACAGCACCTCGTGACGTGAATCTCACCTTCCTCGGAACCGGCACCTCCTTCGGCGTCCCCGTGGTGGGGGGTGATTGTCCGGTCTGCACTTCTGACGATCCCCGGGACCGTCGAACCCGGCACGGCGCGTTCCTGAGCTGGGAAGATGGTGGAAAGGTGCTGGTGGATACGCCTCCCGAGCTCCGCCTCCAGCTCCTCCGGGAAGGGGTGAAGCGGGTGGATGCGGTCTGGTACACCCATATCCATGCCGACCACCTTCACGGCATCGACGACCTTCGGATCTTCTCGCTGAAGATGAAGCGGAGTGTGACGGCCTTCGTTCCTGCCGATATCCGGACCGAGGTGGAGAGCCGGTTTCAGTACATTTTTGATCACTCCGTCGTGCCGGAGAAGGGGACCTCCAAGCCGGAGATCCAGCTCCATTCCCTGGAGCCCTATCGGCCCCAGATCGTGGTTGGACGTTCCTTCCTTCCACTGCCCGTTCCCCACGGCCGAATGAGGGTTCTGGGCTTTCGGGTCGGGTCCCTGGGCTACATTACCGATGCCAAGCGGCTCCCGGATGAGACCTTCCGTCACCTGAAGGGAGTGGATACGCTGGTCCTGAACGCTCTCTGGTTCGGGAAACCCCACCCCAACCACCTGAGCGTGGAAGAAGCGGTGGAGGTGGCACGCCTCCTGGGTGCGCGACGGACTTTCCTCACCCATCTGAGTCACCGGGTGAGCCACAGGGAGCTGGAGGATCGGCTTCCCCCCGAAGTGCAGCCCGCCTTCGATGGTTTGACCGTCCAGATCAAGGATGACGCATGAGTGAAGTGACGTTGAACTACGGGAATATCCTCCGGCCTCGTCTGGACGGCTCGGAGGGAGTGGATCCGGATCGATTGGCACCCGGGGGAGAGCTGGCCACTCGCTTCGCCACCGCCCTTCGGGAGCTGCGCCAGCGAGAAGAGGCCGGGGAGCTGGGATTTCTGGAGCTTCCGGACAATGAGACCCTGAGCCGGCAGGTGCTGGAGGTTGCCGACTCCTTCGGCCAGTGGTTCGAGAATCTGGTGGTGGTGGGGATCGGTGGCTCAAGCCTGGGGGGAAGAGCAGTTGCGGAGGCCCTCCTTGGACCCCACTGGAACGAGGACTCGGATGAGGCCCGGGACCACTTTCCCCGACTCTATTTCCTGGAAAATGCGGATCCGGATTCGACGGCGGCCCTCCTGGACCGACTGGATCTGCGCCGGACCCTCTTCAACGTGGTGAGCAAGTCCGGGGGGACGGCCGAGACCTTGGCCCAGTTCATGGTCATCGAGGAAGCGCTCGAAGCGGAGCTGGGGGAAGAGGGAGTCCGGGGTCACCTGCTTTTCACGACTGATCCGGAGGAGGGCGCACTTCGGGCGCTGGCCCGGGAGCGGGAGATCCCGGCTCTCCCGGTCCCTCCCAATGTGGGGGGACGCTTCTCGGTGCTCTCTCCGGTGGGGCTCCTCCCGGCTGCGGCCACGGGAGTGGACGTGGAGGCCCTCCTGAATGGGGCTCGAGAGATGAGGGATCGTTGCCTCAACCCCGATCTCTCCCGGAATCCAGCCGGCCTCCTGGCGGTCCTCCTCCATGCCGCCGACACGGATCTGGGCCGTTCGGTCCACGTCTTCATGCCCTACGCCGATCGGCTCCGGGCCCTGGCTCTCTGGTATCAACAGTTGTGGGGCGAGTCACTGGGGAAGCGCCTCCCGGAGGGTGGGCGGGAGGCTGGAGTGGGCCCCACTCCCCTGCCGGCGCTGGGGGCCGTGGATCAGCACTCGCTTCTGCAGCTTCTCATGGAGGGACCACAGGACAAAGTAGTGGTCTTCCTTCGGGTGGCCCGGCGGGAGCGGCCCCTGGCCATTCCCCGAACCCATCAGGACAAGGCCGCACTGGCCTACCTGGGGGGGCATACCCTGGAGGAACTCCTGGATACCGAGCTCCGAGCCACGGTGGAAGCGCTCCGGTTGGAAGGGCGGCCATCGTTGACGCTGGAGGTGGAGGCGCTGGATGCCCATGCCCTGGGCGCCCTGTTCATGCTCTGGCAGGTGACGACCGTTCTGGCCGGATCGCTGTACGGGGTGAATCCCCTGAACCAGCCCGGGGTAGAGTTGGGGAAGGGACTGACATCGGGACTTCTGGGCCGAGAGGGGATCGCCCGACCGGCGCTGGAGCCCGATGACGGTCACTGGACTGCTTGAGGTCGAGGGGGAAGGGCGCTGTACCTCATCCCCCTCCGATCCTACCTTTTCTCTGGAGGCATGGGCCCGCCAGGCGGAGCCAAAGCCTCCCCAGAGCGGCTGCCGAGAGGCGCCGCTCAACCAAGATTCCTGCATGATACCGGAGGAACAGATGAGCCATCGGGACGACGGGCCGTACTACGTGATCGAACGGGAGAGTGGAGGTGGCGTTGGGCCGTTCCTCCTGGGTGCGCTTCTGGGGGCGGGGGTCGCCCTCCTCTTCGCGCCCCGCACAGGAGAAGAAACCCAACAGGACATCAAGGACCGGGCGGTCCGGATCCGGGACGCCGCCGAGGATCGGATGCGGGAGGCTCAGGATCAAATCGAGGAAAGGCTCGAGCTGGCCCGGGCCGACCTGATGGAGCGGGTGGAGGCCGTTCGGGAGGCTGTGGAGTCGGGTCGGGAGGCAGCCCACGATGCCCGGGAGGAGCTGGAGGGAAAGATCCACCAGTCCAAGGCAGCCTACCGGGCCGGTGTGGATGCGGCCAAAGACGCAGCATCCAAGCCGGCTGCCGAGCAGGATGAGGCGGAGGCCTGAGCAGTCCCGGGGATTCCAGGATCAGTGACCAGGGGAGGGCCGAGACGGAACCGGTCGGGCCGGAAGACGCCGGACCGCCAGACGAAGCCCGTTCTCCTGACGGAAAGAAGGCCCGGGGTCCGGCGAGTTGGCTTGCCGAGCTCCGGGCCTTTTTGCGAGACCTGAAGGCCCGTCTCGAGAAGAGCGACCTCTTCTTCATGGCCGGGGCCATCACCTTCAACATCCTCGTGGCCATGGTTCCCCTCCTGATCCTGGTGGTGGGGATCGCCGGGTACGTGGTGAGTGCCCGATATGCCGACCCGGTCACGGAACTCCTCCAGGCCCTCATGGCGTACCTGCCGGCGGTGGAAGGAGAGATTGAGCTCATCCGAACCGTCGGGGGATTCGTGGAGGAGGTGGTCCGGGAGCGGACCGGGCTGAGCCTGGTGGGTGCAGGGTTGCTTCTCTGGATCTCCACCCGATTGGTGGCCAGTCTCCGGGTGGTTCTCCGGAACATCTTCTCGCCGGAGCACGATCGGGGCATCATCCAGGGGAAGCTCTTCGACTTCCAGGTGGTGCTGTTGGGGGGGCTCCTTCTCATCCTGAACATGGGCGCCACCGTTGTCCTGCAGACGGCCCAGCGGGCCGGGGTGATCTTCCTGGGGATGGCTGGGGGAGCAGCGGAGTTGACCCAGTTCCTGGCCGGTCAGTTCCTCGCCTTTGTCACAGCCTGGCTCCTCTTCTATCTTATCTACCGGTTTGTGCCGCCGCGACGGATCAAGCGGCGGGTAGCCGCGGTGGGAGCCACCTTCACGGCCCTCTTTCACGAGTTGATGAAGGCCGGATTCGCCTGGTACGTGACGAGCCTGGCCGACTTTACGAATGCATACGGAAGCCTGGCCGTCTTTGCCATTCTCTTCTTCTGGATCTATTACAGTTCGGTGGTGTTCATTGTGGGAGGCGTTGTGGCCCGTTCATATGAGGTTCGCAGAGAGGTACGGATGAAGCGGAGAGGAGAAGGATCGACCGGAGGTGCCGTAAGCGCCCTCCTCATTATCCTGGCCCTGACCCTTCCCGGCTCCCTGGGGGCTCAGGTCCTGGCCCCCTTTGGTGGAAACGGGAACGGGAACGGGAATGGCAACGGAGGGCTCCTGAACCCCGGAGAGTCGGTGGTTTTCGCCGATCGTTCCCTGGAACGGGAGATGGTCATTGACGCCCCCCTCGTGGAGCACGACGGGGCCTACGTCGTGGTCCACATCGCCGAAAGCCGGGTCTTCGTCATGGAGGGCCGGGAAGTCCTCTGGTCCTCCCCGGCCGGTACGGGCCATGGATTCCAGTTGGAAGGCCAGGGACAGCAGTGGACCTTCACGACGCCGGTGGGAATGTTCCAGGTCCTGCGGAAAGAGAAGGATCCGGTCTGGATTGTCCCGGATTGGTGGTACGTCCAGCGGGACATCCCCATTCCTCCCCGGAATGACCCGTCCCGCTACATCTCCGGAACGCTTGGGACCTCCGCCCTCTTCCTGGGCGACGGGATCGCCATCCACGGCACCGATCAGCCCCAACTCCTCATGAACGGCGACCCGGAGGCCCGACGGGTTTCCCACGGGTGCATCCGTCTCACCGATGAGGCGGCCCGGCAACTCTACCACCTGGTGGATGTGGGCACCCCGGTCCTGATCTACTGATCCGACTCCTGTTCTCTGCACCCAACGCACCCCTGGAGAAGGTAGACCATGGGTAAGTCCGACGACGGGCGACGGATCATCGCATCCAATCGGAAGGCCCGGCACGAATACCACATCCTGGATACCTGGGAAGCTGGACTCGTCCTGAATGGCCCCGAGGTGAAGTCCCTCCGAGATGGAAAGGTGGCGTTCCAGGATGCATTTGCCCGGGTGGAGGACGGGGAGGTCTGGCTCTACAGCCTCCACATCTCTCCCTACGAGCAGGCCAACCGCTTCAATACCGATCCCACACGACGGCGTAAGCTCCTTCTCCGGGCCGATGAGATCCGCAAACTGGTGGGTTCCGTAGAAGAGAAGGGGCTGACCCTCATTCCGCTGGACATCTATTTCCGTCGGGGGTACGCCAAGGTCACCCTGGGCCTGGCCCGAGGAAAGAAACTCCATGACAAACGGGAGACCCTGAAGCGGCGCACGCAGGAGCGGGAAGCCCGGAGAGCCATCCAGGCCCATCAATGACGGTGCTTCGGCCCCTTCCAGGGTTCCTCTGCGGCCTCCTCCTGCTCCTCCTGGCCGCCGGAATGCTACCGGACCCGGTACAGGGCCAGGCCAACGGCCCCCAGGACCTTCGGATGGTCCTCCCTGACGGCCGGACTCTCACGGTGGATGTGGAGCGCCACCGGGGATTCGCCTCCATCCCAGCCGGCGCCCTGGATGACCTTGGGTGGTCTGGCGCCGAAGACGGAGGGCGCTTTCAGCTTACCCATCGGACCGGGGTAGAGCTTCGCTTCAACCCCGGCTCGCCTTACCTGGAGTGGGATAGGCGTCCCATCCAGATGGTACATGCGCCCTACCGCTTCGGGGACGATGTGTACGTCCCCCTCCAACTGGTCGTGGACCTCCTTCCTGGCTTCTTCCCAGCGGCCTACGAGTGGGACGGTGAAAACCGGATCCTCCAGGTGGAAGGGGCTTCCATTTCCGATGCCGACCTCACACCCGCCGATCCTCCGGAGACCGGAGCTGCCCAGCCGGCCGAGTCTCCCATTACACCCGGTGGTGAACCAGCCCGGGCCGATGAGGGAGCCGAAGCGGGGCGAGCTCCTCGGATCGTGGTCATCGATCCAGGCCACGGAGGCCGGGATACGGGAGCCGTCGGTCCTGGGGGTCTAGAGGAGAAGGAGGTGGCCCTGGCCGTTGGGCTGGCTCTGGCCCAGGTCCTTCGGGAAGACCCTGACATCGAGGTCCGTTTGACCCGGGGGGATGACGAGTTCATTCCACTCTGGGACCGTGGGGCCCGGGCCACCGAGTGGAAGGGAGACCGGCCAGGTCTCTTCCTTTCCATCCATGCCAACGCCCTCCCGGATCGCCCGGATGTCCGGGGGTTTGAGACCTACTTCCTTTCAGAGGCCCGAACGGAGCACGAAGAGCGGGTGGCGGCTGCGGAAAACGCCCCCCTTCGCCTGGAACGCTCTGAGGACACGCCTCCAGTGGATGATCCCCTCCTGGCTGAGATCATCCGGGACCTCCGG
Source organism: Gemmatimonadota bacterium (assembly GCA_003562075.1). GTDB lineage: Bacteria > Gemmatimonadota > Gemmatimonadetes > Longimicrobiales > Gaopeijiaceae > PWLA01. The sequence continues at coordinate 4,750 of PWWP01000143.1, read as the reverse complement.
ACCTTCGACCACCAGCACTGGTCCGCTCTCCTGGCCGAGAAGGTCCAGGAGGAGATGGGACGCTTCCACCCGGGACCCGATCGAGGGGTGAAGCAAGGACCCTTTGCGGTGATCACCAACTCCATGATGCCCTCGGTCCTCATCGAGGTGGGTTTCCTGACCCACAGGGAGGAGGAGAGGCTGCTGACCCGACCCGAATTCCACCAGGAGTCGGCGGAAGCCATTGCCAGGTCGGTCCGCCGCTTCTTCCAGCGCTACCCTCCCGGAAGCGGCAGTGGGGAGGGCGGTTGGTGAGGGAGAAAGCCACGGTGCTGGGGCAGGAGCTCCTGGGCACCACCTTCCAGAACCCCATCCTCCTGGCAGCCGGGACGTGTGGATTCGGTGAGGAAGTCTCGGAAGTGATGGAGCTGGACCGGCTGGGCGGAATCGTGACCAAGTCGGTGACGCTGGAGCCTCGAGCCGGGAACCCTGCGCCCCGGGTGGGGGAGTTTCGGGCCGGCATGGTGAACTCCGTGGGACTGGCCAACCCTGGGGCGGAATCGGTTCGGAGGGATCGGCTGCCCTGGCTACGAGATCGGGTCCGGAAGGCCCGGGTCCTGGTAAGTGTGGCGGGCCACACCCCGGACGAGTTCCTGGAGGTCGTCTCCATCCTGGACGATGCCGACGGCTTCCTGGGCTTCGAGATCAACCTGTCCTGCCCCAACGACACCCGGCGGGGAGGCCTTCCCTTCGCCCTGGATCCCGGGGAGGCGGCCCGGGTCATGCAGGGCGTGCGTGCACGAACGGAGCGACCCCTTCTGGCCAAGCTGGCACCCAACACCCCGGACTTCGGTCCTGTGGTGGAGGCGGTCCAGGACGCAGGAGCGGACGGGATCACTCTGGTGAACACCCTCCCGGGCCTCGTGCTGGACCCGGAGACCGGGGAACCTATCATCGGAGCCGGCGCCGGTGGCATGAGTGGGCCTGCCCTCCGGGCCGTGGGCGTCCACGCCGTCTGGCGGGCCAGCCACCATGCCCGGGTCCCCCTGGTGGGCGTCGGAGGTGTGGCCCGGGGAACCGATGCCATCCAGTACCTGCTGGCGGGGGCGTCGTTGGTCCAGGTGGGGAGCGCATCCTTCTGGGATCCCCGGTCTGCAGGCCGTGTAGTGAAGTGGTTGGAGGAATATGTGGGCCGGCACGCCGTCGAGAACGTCTCGAAGCTGGTGGGAACGGCCAGGCTCCCCGGATCCCGGGGGACGCCTCAGGAGGCAGACGACTGAGCTATGGCCGGACTCATTATCGCGCTGGACTACCCGGATCGGGACAGAGCGCTCAAGCTGGTGGACCTGCTGGGCTCCGAGGCCGACTTCTACAAAGTGGGACTGGAACTCTTCTCCCGCTGGGGCCCGGACGCCGTTTCCACCTTACGGGCCCGTGGCAAGCGGGTCTTCCTGGACCTGAAGCTCCACGACATTCCCAACACGGTGGCCGGGGCGGTCCGGGCCGCCGCTGAGCTGGGGACTGACTTCCTCACCGTTCACGGGTCCGGGGGGCGAGCCATGCTGGAAGCCGCCGTGGAGGCGAGCCAGGCATGGGAGGAATCCGAGTTGCGCATCCTGGCGGTGACGGCGCTCACCTCCTTGGATGGCCCAGGTCTTGGAGAGGCCTGGGGACGGGATATCTCCGACCCCCGCCCGGAGGTTCTTCGCCTGGCCCGCCTGGCCACCGATGCTGGCGTCCCCGGGGTGGTGGCTTCGGCTCAGGAAGCGGCCGAACTTCGGAGTGCGGTGGGCGGTCAGGTGACGCTGGTCACCCCTGGGATCCGACTCCCCGGCGGCGAGGCTCACGACCAGGCTCGGGTCACGACCCCCTCCCATGCCGTCCAGGCCGGCGCCGACTACCTGGTGGTAGGGCGAGCCATCACAGCAGCCGCCGATCCGTCTCAGGCGCTTGCCCAGGTCCAGTCGGCCATGTCCGTGGAAGGAGAGGGGCCATGAAGGCCGGTTCTTCCATTCGGGGACTCGTGAGTGGGCTCGGTCTGGGATGCCTCCTGGCGTTCCTTCTTCTGCCGGTTTTGCCCACTCAGTCCCTCCATGCCCAGTCGGCACCGGAGCTTTCGTCGGCAGCACGGGAGTTGGCTCTGGCATGGGCCGGCCAGGGGGACCGTTCCGTCTCCTCCCACCTGACCAACGGGCAGGTGATCCTCCACCTGGAAGGGAATGTGGCTGCCGCCCTCCCCAACCGGCAGGCCGCCACGGTCCTCCGGGAGTACCTTCGAGTCTACGACCGGGCCGAAGTGGAGCTGGTCCGGGCCGCCCTGGTGGAGGGCTCCCGAGACCGGGGGTTTGCTGAGATCCGATGGTCGGCCCGGCGAGCCGGGACCTCCCAGCCCATCAGCCGAACGGTCTTTCTGGGGTTGAGGCAGGAGGCGGATCGGTGGACCATTGAAGAGGTCCGGGTTCTTCCCTGATCTTCCCCTGGCCGGTCGCCCGGGCCGGCTCCACGGCGCTCCGGGTTCCTATCGACTCACTCCTCGTCAGCAAACCACATGGGCCTTCGACTCTTCAACACCCTCAATCGAGCGGTGGAACCCTTCCAACCCCAAGACCCGGAGCGGGTGGGAATCTACGGCTGCGGCCCCACCATCTACGGCCACGCCCACATCGGGAATTTCCGGACCTTCGTCTTCTACGACCTGGTCCATCGTTACCTGGAATGGAAGGGTTATGGCGTCCACTTCGTGGTGAATTTCACCGACGTGGACGATAAGACGATCCGGGCGGCCCGGGAGGCCGGGGTCACGATCCAGGAGTTCACCCGCCCCTTCGGTGAAGCGATCCTGGAGGAATCCGATGCCCTTGGGATGCAGCGTTTCGACCTCTACCCCCGAGCCACGGCCTACGTGGACCGGATGATCGAGCTGGTCCAGGCCCTTCTGGACCGGGGGCTGGCTTACACCACTGAGGATGGCTCTGTCTTCTACGATATCTCGGCCTTCAAGGGGTATGGGAAGCTTTCTCGGAAGGACCTGGAGAAGGGACGGACCGGGGAGCGGGTGGCCGCCGACGAGTACGGGAAGGACGATGCCCGGGACTTCGCCCTCTGGAAGGCAGTGAAGGAGGAGGACGAGGCTGTGGGCGCAGCGTGGGACGCCCCCTGGGGACGGGGGCGTCCGGGCTGGCACCTGGAGTGCTCGGCTATGGGGCTGGCCGAGGTGGGTGAGACCTTGGACCTTCACCTGGGGGGCGAGGATCTGATCTTCCCCCACCACGAAGACGAGATCGCCCAGTCCGAGGGTGCCACCGGGAAGCCCTTTGCCCGAACCTGGCTCCACGTGAAGCACCTGAAGGTGGAAGGCCAGAAGATGTCCAAGTCACTGGGCAACTTCATCACTGTCCGGCAGCTACTGGATGAAGGGATCTCGCCTGCCGCCATCCGACATCAACTCCTCTCGGCCCAGTACCGGCGGGAGTTGAACTTCACCCGAGCCGGGCTGGAAGCGTCGGAACGAGCGGTGGAGCGACTCCTGGACTTCCAGGATCGATTGATGCGCCATCCCGTCGGTGGGAAGGGGGGGCCTGAGGGAGGGTCGCTGGCCGAGGCCGCCCGGCAGGCCCGAGACGCATTCGAGGCGGCCATGGACGATGACCTGAATGTGGCTGGCGCCCTGGGAGCTCTCTTCACCTTCTTGAACGAGGGGAACGCCATCCTGGACCGGAACCCGTCCATCGCCGGGAGCCAGAGGGAGGCCGCACTCGAGCTCCTCGAGTCATTGGATCAGGTCCTGGGCCTCCTGGAGCTGGGCCGACGGGAGCGGGAGGTGGACGACGAGCTGGCCGAATGGGTGGCGGATCGAGTTCAGGCCCGGAACGAGGCCCGGACGCGCCAGGACTGGCATGAGGCCGACGCCATCCGGGATGAGCTGGCGGAGAAGGGCATCGTCCTGGAGGATGGGCCCGATGGAACCCACTGGAAGCGGGTGGGCGTGGGCAGCGAGACCCACGGTTGACACCCATGGAGGGCTGGATTACACTTGAAAGCTCTGTTTCTGCTGACGTAGCTCAATTGGTAGAGCAGCCGCCTTGTAAGCGGCAGGTTGAGGGTTCAAGTCCCTCCGTCAGCTCCTTCGCCGCGCTTCCGGGGTGCGGCGAACTGTCGTAAGAGGCCATGAGTAGGTGGGGGCACGAGTACAACGCAGGTGGGGTACCGAAGCGGTCAAACGGGGCAGACTGTAAATCTGCTGGCTTATGCCTTCGAAGGTTCGAATCCTTCCCCCACCATTGGTAAAAGAGGCGCAACCCGGGCATGGCACCCTTCAGAATTCTCGCCCTTCGAAGGTGAGGGGTCGGAGGGCGTTCATGTGACAGGATGTTTGCGGGAGTAGCTCAGTTGGCTAGAGCATCAGCCTTCCAAGCTGAGGGTCGCGGGTTCGAGTCCCGTCTCCCGCTCTAACAGGAGTCGAAGTGGAGGGCCGTGGAAGGCGCCCTCCCGGGCAGCGCCGCTCCGGTAGCTCAGTGGTAGAGCGCTTCCTTGGTAAGGAAGAGGTCGAGGGTTCAATTCCCTCTCGGAGCTCTCCGGATCGAATCGCTCACGCGATCCCGACCGGCGCCCAAGTTCGGAGTCAGTTCAAAACCCTGCAGATCGCAAGAAAAGAGGCGGACGATGGCCAAGGCGAAATTCGAGCGAACGAAGCCCCATGTGAACGTGGGAACGATTGGACATGTGGACCACGGAAAGACGACGCTGACGGCTGCGATCACGGAGATCCAGG
>PWWP01000205.1 GCA_003562075.1 Gemmatimonadota bacterium | reverse complement strand
GGCAATCCGATCCATGCGATTCCTCCATGTGATCTGGGCTCAATCTGGGCTCAAGCGGAACAGCGCCAACCGTCTCCCGGGGGCGGTGCTTCCAGGGGTTCCTGCACCCATGGGCTCCGGTGTGACCGGCTGCCTCAAACCTCAAGGTTCAATCAGGAGTCCCAGGAAGGTGACCAAGGCCTCCACATCCTCGTCAGGCAGGTGGTCATAGGCACGCTTTCGGACTCCGGGGCTCACTTCCTGGGGATCCACCACCCAGAGGCGGAGCTCCTCCGAGCTCCAGCGGTCGGCCACTCCGTCCAGGGGGTACCGGGGGCTTCCGACCCCCGCAATGGCGTGGCATGAGGAGCAGCGCTCTGCCTGGTATACGGCCCATCCCCGCTCCGCTACCTCGTCCACCGCCGCATCCGGATCGTCGTGGAGCTCAGCCACCGAGTCCCAGATGGCCGGCACTGCATCCCGTGCCCCCGGATGGTTCAGGAGCCCGAAGAGCAGGACCGCGAAGAAGATGACAAGCCCGGTATTCCACGCCGTGACGGCAGCCGCTGTCTCTCGATTCATGGCATCTCCCGGATCATACCATGTCGAAGAGTTCGGTATGCACGTTCCCGGGCTCGATGCCCAACTCCTTCAAGAAGGCCTCCATGGCGCGGATCATGGGGACCGGGCCACAGATGAAGTAGTGGTAATCCGCCCGTTCGGGAGGCAGGTACCGATCCAGGAGTTCCTTGGTGATCCACCCTTCTTCCCCTCCCCATTCCTCCTCTTCCGGCGGCTCCTCCAGAACGTGGACCACCTCCAGGTCCAGCTCCTTCCTCAACGCCAGCACCTGATCCCGAAGGGGTATCCGATCCCAGGTGCTGTGGGCCGCAAAGGCGAAATGGGACCGGGCGTCCCCTCGCTCAGCCAGCGCTCTCATCATGCTCATCATGGGGGCGATCCCGATGCCCCCGGCCAGGAAGACGTATCCGGCAGCTTCCGGATGCCGATCGATGGAGAAGGACCCGTAGGGCCCGTCCACGTAGGCCACAGTCCCTGGCGGGATCTGCCCCACCGTTCGGGTGAAGTCACCCAGTTCCTTGATGACGAACTCGATCCGCCCATGGGGATCGGGGCTGGAGGCAATGGAGAAGGGGTGCTCGTGCATGGTGAAGGGCGATTTTCTCACCGTCAACCAGGCGAATTGCCCTGGTTCGAAGTCGAAGCCCTCGTGACCCAGCGGCTCCACGGCCAGCATCCAGCTCTCTGCCAGCTCCGGCTGGACCTCCGCCACCCGGAACGGACGATGCAAGAGACGCCAGGGTCGTAGGAGTCGGACATAGAAGACGATGGCCACCAGGGAGAAGCCGATGAGGACCCAGATCGCCTGGACGGCCGCTGCCTCGGTGTAGTACCCGATCCCAAACATGTGGACGAAGGCGAAGCCCACCGCACCGATGCTCAACAGGAGGTGGGTCGCACGCCAGGGCTCGTAGGGAATGCGAAGGGGCTTTCGGAACGCCGATACCCCCACAATGAACAGGAGGAGAAGGAGAGATGCAGTTCCAGCCGACACCTCAAACGGCACGGTCCACGGGGTCAGAATGGCCGAGAGCTGGGCCGGATCCCGGATGACCAGGATGGTGGGGTGAAGGAGGATCAGGACCAGGAGGGCGTAGGCCAGGTATCGGTGGAAAGCATAGATCACGTCGATACCGAAGGGGGCCGTGGCCCGCTTGAACCGCGCGGTCAGGACGAACTGGACCGCCATCATGGTGATCCCGGCATAGCCCAGCCCCATGCTCACATCCCACCAGAACCCACCGCTGGCCGGGGTGGGCGCCAGGAGGAGGACCAGGACCGGCGCCAGCACGATCCCCAGGTAGACGGACAGCCAGATCGCGCCCGAAACGAAGGGGTTCACAGGAATAGCCCTGCCCGTCCCTCCACCCGCTCCATCAGTTCAACCATAATCTACCGTTTCGGTCTTGAATCGTGAGCAAGAGCCCTCGTCCAAAGGAGAGTAGTCGGCCCCTGGGGGCCTCGCAACCAGAAGGGGATCCGCCTCAGGGTGCTATCCTGACCCGGGTGGGCGTTCCTTGGGAAGAAATGCTCATATGCCGCCACGTCGGGGATTCGCCCCTGGCCGAGAACCCCACCCGAAGGAGGCATGGACGACCCCAGAAGATGTCTCAACACTTGGTCTACGATCTCCTCCTGGATCCGGAAGATGTCTTCGGGTGCTCGCTCGTAATGGGCATCCCAGACCCGGACGCCATCCGAGGTGCGGACCAGACCGGGACTCACCTGGACTCGGGCCGGCTCTGATCCGCTCCGAGCCCAGCGCACCGCCCCCACGAGAGCGTAATCCACTCCCAGCTCCGCCCCGACGCGCCCGTCCCTCAGGTCCGACTCGTCATACTCCATGGCGTTGGAGCGTTCGATCACCGTCAGGTCTGATGTGGCGGCCAGGCGATGGGTGAGTTCATAGGTAACGCCCAGTGCCCGGTATGCGTCCTCCGGTGCGCCCAGATTTTCGAAGGGAAGGACGACAATGGAGAGCGTCCCGTCTCCTCGGGATCCATCGCCTCCCAGCCCTCGCTGCAGATCCTCGCCTGGAGGGGGGCCGCCGATGATGAGATAAAGAAGAATCATCACTGCCACGGAGATCCCCAGGATTGCCGTCTGGGTATAACGCCGGAAGTGGACAGCCCCCAGCGAGGAAGCGGCAGCAGGACCTCTGGGAACATCCTGGTCGTCCGCGGGCAACACGGAGGGCTCCTCACTCTCCACCCCTCCGTCTCCCCGGATGGAGGGGGACCAATCCATCCCAGCCTCCGTCGTCCTTGGTGGAGGAGCAGATCGTTCGGGCTCTCCCACTGGACCTGTCGCCGGCAACCGGTGAGAACCGGCTCCCTCCTCCGTCCCGGCCTGGCCCTCCAGGATCCGGTGGGTCAATAGCCGAAAGGCTTCCGGGGGAGCGATCCCCAGCTCCTCACGAACGAGGGCGTCGTGCTGCCGGGCAACCTTCATCGCCCCGGGGAGATTCCCTGCCCCTGCAAGGGCTTTCACCAAACCGGACGCCACTCGGGAGTTCAGGGGTTCTTCCACCATTCGCAACTTCCACCAGCGGACAGCGGTCAGCCAATCCCCATGGCACTCCGCCTGGTTGGCCAACTCCTCCAGACACTCCCGGTATCGCTCGTCGAACCTGAGCTGCTGAACGTCCAACCACCGGTCAAAGGCCCCTGCATCGGGGAGGTGGAAGCCATCGAGGAAGCGTCCACCGTATATCTTCTGGGCTGGACCCCACCGACCCTCGTCGACGGCCTTCTGGAAGTCCCAGACATCCGAGGGAAGGATCTCCGGTTCCAGGCGAAGCTCGGTTCCCTCGGAGATGAGGGCGTCCCGATGGATGGCCCGCCGGATGTGGTGTACAGATTGGTTGAGCAGATTGCGGGCTCGATCCTCGCCTCGCTCTGGCCACAGATAGGCCAGGAGCTTGTCTCGAGAGATCCCCTGAGGCGCGGCTACGGCCAGGAGGGCCAGAAGGGCGAGGCGGTGACGCTGACCAACAGGCCCAGAGATGTGCGTGTCTTCGGTTTCAATGGAAGCTCCGCCGAGAAACCTCAGATACGGCATCGTCTCCCCCCGAGCCACCGGAACGAAGCAACATCAGTCAACAGGCGACGAGCCCGACTGTCCGCCAGTGGATGAGAACAATCGGATTCTTTTACCTTGAAGGTTATTGTCACCCCCTGGAATGGCAATCACTTTTCCTGAGTGCGGTACTGGGGAACCACGGGTCCAGAGGAAAAGGTTTCGGACAATGGGGCCAGGAGACCCCATCGGTTCCATCTCAATGTCTGCTGGGGCCACGGGCTACCGCAGGGAGCGGGCGGGGCTCCGCTCCCAACCAGAGGGCCGACACGAAAACCACCCGCCACTGCAGGTCGGAACCCTGTGTCCATACGGTGGTCATGGTTCCAGTCACCCACTCCTGGGGAGTCCCTGCCTTCGATCCCACCTGCACATACGTTCCGACGGACACCCACTCTCCAACGTCTTCCACCAGAAAGACCGAGCATGCCTCCAGATTCAACTCCGGCACAGCCAGTTCCAGCAAGGCCCTCAGGTCCTGGGCATCCAGGAGCTCAGTCCGGACCAGGCCTCGGACTTCTGACGCCAGAAGAGCCAGAAGTCGCTCCGGAGCGTCTGCATTCCATGCCCTCAGGTAGGCGGCATGGGCCTGGCTCAGTTCTTCGCCGTTGGCTGGGAAGGTGACGCCGGGCGAGGTGG
>PWWP01000251.1 GCA_003562075.1 Gemmatimonadota bacterium | reverse complement strand
TGGACCGTAGATGGCCCCGGCAATTTTGGCGGCACAGCCTTTGTTGAATCAGTGACAGAAGTGCCGTTTGACTTACTTCCCAGCCAGACGCTTGAACCGGGTGTATATACAGTAAATGTAACCTCGGTAGTGGATATCAATGGTTGTACTGTAGAAGATTATTCTCATTATCAGATGGAGATCACTGTCCATCCCAGGCCGGAGCCTGTTTTTGCCCTGAATGGGATTCAGTTGCCTTTGGGTGGTGTCTCAGAGTCTTTCTGTGCAGACCAGCCCATAGAAGTGACCTTCACCGGATTCTATGACGATATTGGATCTTATCCGGTAACCATCACCTGGACCGTAGATGGCCCCGGCAATTTTGGCGGCACAGCCTTTGTTGAATCAGTGACAGAAGTGCCATTTGACTTACTTCCCAGCCAGACGCTTGAACCGGGTGTATATGAGGTAAAAGTAATTTCGGTAATAGATGCCAATGGCTGTACAATTATTGATTACTCAAACTATGAGATGATTATCACTGTTAATGCGAATCCGGAGCCTGTTTTTGCCTTGAATGGCGAACAACTGCCTATAGGAGGCGTGACAGAGGAATTCTGCTGGAACGAAACAGTAGAAGTGACCTTTACCGGATTCTACGATGATCTTGGTTCTTATCCGGTAACCATTACCTGGACAGTAGATGGCCCCGGAGACTTTGGCGGCACAGCCTTTATTGAATCAGATAATGAAGTGCCGTTTGACTTGCTACCCGGCCAGACACTTGAACCTGGCGTATATACTGTAAATGTAACCTCGGTAGTGGATATCAATGGCTGTACAGTAGTTGATTATTCTCATTATCAGATGGAGATCACTGTCCATCCCAAGCCTGAGCCTGTATTCGCGCTGAATGGGGAACAGCTGCCTTTGGGTGGTGTCTCAGAGTTTTTCTGTTCAGACCAACCCATAGAAGTGACTTTCACGGGATTCTATGACGATCTTGGGTCTTATCCTGTAACCATCACCTGGACAGTAGATGGCCCCGGCGATTTTGGCGGCACAGCCTTCATCGGGTCAGAAACTGAAGTGCCATTTGACTTGCTTCCCAGCCAGACACTTGAACCGGGTGTATATACAGTAAACGTAACCTCGGTAATAGACGCCAATGGTTGTACAATTACTGATTACTCGAACTATGAAATGATTATCACTGTTTACGCGACTCCGGAGCCTGTATTTGCCTTGAATGGCGTACAACTGCCCCTGGGCGGCGTGACAGAGGAATTCTGCTGGAACGAAGAGGTAGAAGTGACCTTCACCGGATTCTACGATGATCTTGGTTCTTATCCTGTAACCATTACCTGGACAGTAGATGGTCCCGGCGATTTAGGCGGCACAGCCTTCATCGGGTCAGAAGCTTTATTGCCGTTTACCTTGCTTCCAAACCAGACGCTAGAACCGGGTGTTTATACAGTAAATGTAACTTCGGTAGAGGATGTCAATGGATGTACAGTAGTTGATTATTCTCATTATCAGATGGAGATCACTGTCCATCCCAAGCCCGAACCCGTATTCGCCCTCAACGGTCAGCAACTGCCACTGGGAGGCCTGGAAACATTTATTTGTTCAAACGATGCAGTAACGCTTGAATTCACCGAATTCTGGGAAGGCAATGGCGCATTCCCCCTCACCATTACATGGGATGTGGAAGGTCCGGGACACCTTGGAGGATCCGTTACCATCGAAGATACCGACCCGCTGCCTTTCAGCTTGTTTGACAGTCCGGGACTGGATGTCGGAACATATACCGTCACCGTAACTTCCATCACCGATGGCAACAATTGCGTGGTCGATGATCCGGAAACCATCTACACACTGACCATCCATGTATATCCCGCACCGGATATCGTAATACAGCTTCGTGACAATGAAACACAACCCTGGGTGGACGCCGGCGGGCAGCATTTTGAATACTGCTATAACGACCGCTTCGACTTCAGGCTGGAGGTAAAAGAAGGTTTAGGTATTGTTACGCTAACATACGATGTTCTCTACAGCGGAGACTTCCAGTTCGACAACATCATAGGAGCGCAGATCGCCGGGGAAGTGGGAGATGTATTCGTCGTGGAAGATGTGCTTGGCAACAACGACTTCCCGGGAGGTGTATATACATTCACCAATTTCTCACTCGTCGATGCCAATGGTTGCCAGGAAACCGACCTCGAAGCTTATCACTTTACCATCGAGGTATTCCCCAAACCCTTCATAGCAAACAACAGGATTGACCAGCCGAAGGTGGCCAACCAGGTCAAAACCGTTTTCTGTACGGAGATACCTTCTACCATTGTTCGCATAGGCGGAGACGGGCAGCCTACCGTCGTATATGGCGGTGGCGAAGACAACCTTGACCTGATCATTCAGTACAGATGGCAGTGGAGGTCCCTTGATGACGGTGTGTGGTCACCATGGAAAGTGGCAGGTGAGCCGGGCACATCATCCTATGATCTGCCAAGACATGAAACCACCGTTCAGTATCGTCGTCAGGCAAGGGGTATAAACTGTCTGCCCTGCGGAGAAGGAGCCAGCAACAGCACCTTATGGAACAGCAGCAATGTGGTAACTGTTTATGTGACCGAACCCCTGGTCGCCACTGCAGAGGCCCAGCCCGACGAAGCATGTCTTGGCGACGTCATCCAACTGCAGGGTAACCCGCTGCAGAGCGTCCCAAAATACGGAGAAGACGGCCTGGCAACAGGTGCTGAAATCGTATATGTGACCGGAAGCTGGATCGATCAGGCCATGATCAACTTCAGCGATCTCGGATCCGCTTCTGCAACCATTACAGCTGATGAGGCAGGAGAATACACCCTCACTTGGAAGCTGGAAACCAAAAACTTCGTATTTAATAACTGCGATAGCCCGGTAGAGGCTACCGTGGATGTAGAATTCCACCCGGCGCTCACGGTTACATTCCCGGATAATTTTGTTGCAGATATTTGTGCTTTCGCCGATCAGTCAGAAGCGGATGATGCATTCGATGCCTGGATGGCCGAATTCACATACGCAGGCGGGTTAAATGTACACTTTACCCAGATGCCCGATTTTCCTACAGCTCCCGATTTCTGTGGCGGTGTCACCACCGTGACATGGAATGTCACCAATACTTGTGGAGGCGATGTGGGTGCAACCCGTACCTTCACTATACCGCAAGCGCCGCTGGTTGAACTGAAAGTGCCTGAAGATTATACCGACGGTACTGCCTGCATGACCCAAAGCGAAATCAACCTGGCCTTCAATAACTGGTTGGCAGAGGCTGAGCTGGTAAATGAAGGCTGCGGCGGAATACCTACAATGGAACCTGCCGCTCCCACAGCACCGGGCTTATGCGGCGGCACGATTTCGGTAACCTGGACCGTGACAAGCGACTGTGAACAGCCTGTTATTAAAACCCGTTACTTTACCATACCCGATGCTCCGGTGGTAGATATCACTGTGCCCGGTGATTACACGGGCACGATATGCATGACACAGCAAGAGGTAGATGATGCCTACGCAAACTGGCTGGATGAAGCCGGTTTCACGGGCGGCTGCGGCAGCACAATCAGCGATAATGCACCAAGCGTGGCGCCATCCTTCTGCGGTGGTACTTATACAGTCACCTGGACGGTTAACAGCCTTTGCGAAGATCCGGTATCAAAAACAAGGGTATTCTCTATTCCCAAGGCACCGGTTGTTGAACTTAATGTGCCCGGCGGCAAGACCATAGCTGCATGTAATGACCAACAACACGTGGATGATGAATTCGCGGCCTGGCTGGCGCAGGCAAGCTTTGAGGGTGGCTGTTCAGCGACAATGACAGTTTCAGCAGATGTTTCCGACGCACCTGATGCTTGCGGCGGAGAGATTACGGTTACATGGACCGTGACAAGCGGCTGCGAACCTGAAGTGGTGAAAAGCGCAACATTCGAAGTAACCGCTGCACCGCCGCTTGCCTTGACATGTCCGAAGAATGACCAGGAAGACCCCGGGCAAACTCAGGCTGCCATTGATGCCGCCTTCGACGAGTGGCTTGGAACGGTAACCTGGACAGGTGGCTGTAATCCAACACTAATTACAGATCCCGAAAACCCGCAGGCCCCCGATGCAGCAGGTGGCTCAACGGAAGTAACCTGGATCCTTACAGACGTTTGTGGCCAGGTAAAAGAATGTACTAGTACATTTTATGTTGAAGATCTTCCCGTACTCAACGTTGACTGTCCGGGAGATGAAACCATCGCTGCATGTAGCTCACAGGAATCAATTGACAACGCT
>PWWP01000022.1 GCA_003562075.1 Gemmatimonadota bacterium | reverse complement strand
TTAATAATTTATTTAATATGCGTTTACTCCGGGTTTTTATCATTTCCATTTTTACCACAGGCTTTTTATGGCCACAAATCACTTCAGCAGATAATGAAGTGCTGAAAAGAACTTTACTTGAAAGCATAACCAGCGAACAGGTAATGTCATATGTTTATGAACTTACAGACCCCAAATATAAAGGTCGCCTTGCCGGCAGCCCTGAATATATGGAAGTGGCGGCATATGTAGCCGGTTTGCTCGAAACATGGGGCATTGAACCCCTGGGCGACGATGGTACCTATTTCCAGTATTTCGAATGGCCTTACTCTGAGGTATTCAGCAAAGGTGAGGTAAATCTTTATCGTGATGGTGAGGTTTTCACGCTTTCTGCACCAGAAGATTATTTTCCGGGAGCAAATTCTGCCAATGGTAGTATAACTGCTGAAGTAATCTTTGCCGGATACGGCATAAGTGCACCGCATCTGGGTTATGATGATTTTGAAAATATTGATGTCAGTGGCAAGATTGTTATGATTGCAGGAGGTACTCCCTATACAGGTAGCAATATCGATACACTCAACCTATGGGGCCCATACAGCAGCGGAAGAAAAAAGATGGAGATTGCATACCAAAAGGGAGCAAGAGGTGTTTTGTACCTGGATAAACTGGCCAGCCCGGGAACTCCTTACCATCCTGATTTTTTCTATGCTCATATTGATTCCCACGTTACTGAAAAAATTCTGGGTCAACCTGTTGCCGACATGCTTGCTGATATTCGCAGTGAGTTTACACCGGCATCTTTCCCAACCGGTTTTACTGCAAAAATAGCTTCTGAAACCCGTTATTATGAAAGTGGTGTAACGGCCAATGTTATCGGTTACCTTCCAGGGAATGATCCTGAGCTGAAAAATGAAGCTATTATTCTTGGAGCTCATCTTGACGGGCAGGGCTACCTGGGTATGCATTTCCCGGGTGCATTGGATAATGCATCAGGGGTGGCGGATATTCTGGCCGCTGCAAAAGCTTTGGCAAGATCAAAAGGGCAGATGAAGCGCTCGGTGGTCTTTATATTTTTTGGCGCCGAAGAAGTGGGTCTTGTTGGAGGCACGGTATATTGTGACAACCCGGCGTTCTCACCTGACCAAACATTACTGTTCATGAACCTTGATATGGTAGGCAATGGTGAAGGCATTGCTTTGTGGCACGGTGAATCTTACCCTGAACTTTTAGAGCATTTTCAAAAAAACAATGAAAAATATATCGGCCGTTCTTTGCGCTCTAACGAAGGACGTATGCCTGTAGGGCGACCCCGCACCGACGGACTGGTGTTTATGCAATATGGCTTCAGGACATTTCATGTTGGTACAACCGACAGGGTAAATCCCCTTTACTATCACGATCCGCGAGATGTTCCGGAAAATCTTGTACCGGAGATTATGAGAGATGTAGCACGATTGCTCTTTCTTGGAGTTTTTGACCTGGCCAATGATAAAAGCCTTGTGCCGCAGGAAATGTTCCTGATACAATAGAAGGGATTACTCTTTCAGAAGCATTTCAAGTTCCTGCCCGTAATCATATTGCAGGTCTTCGTGGAGGGATTGAATTGCCTTTTCAATTTTTACAATCTGCCGGTTAAAAATATTGTATGTCACAGGGTGTTTTTGCCATGGCAAGCCGCTATCCTTTAGGCTTTTGCAAAAGTACATCAGGAGTTCCACCTCAACCTGTTTTGATGCTGAAAATTTGATGTATTTGTCTGTGTTGCGCAAAACCTTGCGTATGGTTTTTTTTGCCAGGTAAATATTGCTATGATTCATTTGCCTGAACTGATGATCTATCTCTTCTTTTACATGCTTAATGAAAAGTACTTTGTCATCTGCTTCGAAGATAAGATAAGTAAGCAACTCCTTGTTTTCTGTCCTAAGTTTTGCAAGACGGAGACACATTTCAATAATCTCATCTTTATTAAATTGGGAAAGAGCTTTTTTTATTTCGCTGATTGTGGCAGGATTCATTAGTCTGAATTATTTTTTTCTATCCAGTAATGGTTTTAACAAATGTTCCAATCCGTTGATCTTAATCTCATAAGTGGTTTGCAACTGATCTCCCAGTTTTCCTTTTGGGAAACCCTGCCGCTGGAACCACTCGAGGTACGACACCGGCAATTGGTACAACAAAGTCCCTTTGTATTTGCCGAAGGGCATTTTTGTGGTTATGATATCTAACAAGATTTGCGGATTGTGCTGCATGGACTTTTTGAGCAAAGATAAAAGGAATATTTGCTTCAAAAAGCCATGCAAAACTAAGTTTTGGTATTTTACAAAACAGCTAACCCTTATTAATTACCTTACCACCTGTACCTTTCGAAAAATAAAACCGGTTTTATTCTGAATTCTTAAAAAATAAATACCTTCAGAAAGTGCAGAAACATCTATTTCACATTTTTCAGAATTGGGATGAATAGTAGCAATCACCTGCCCGGAAATATTTACCATGCTCACTTCTTTGATGGTCTCATTTGCACTTATGGTAAAACGTTTGCTTGCCGGGTTGGGAAAAATTGTTATTTGATCCATGTGCAGTTCATAAACTGATGTGTCATCACTCTCCAACACCACTTCTACCAATACATCCTGGTCGGTAATCTCCACCTGATCTGAAAAATCAAAGAAACCTTCCCGACTTACAGAATAATTGTAAATACCAGCTTCAAGACCTTCAAATACATAAACACCGGCAGCTGCTTCATTTCCATTGAAAGTGATTACTGCATCGGTGATTTCGTTGCCATCCTCATCACTCACTACAAAAGTTGCAGTGTAATATTCAGGCACATGTTGCATTAAAATATCATCAATAAACCAATGATTTATATCTTCGGTGGCTCCATCAAAAACGAAAGCAATGCGCAGATCTTCAGCTCCAATACCATGGTCGGCGGCCGTCAGGCGGATAGAAAATTCCTGCGCCGGCATATCATCCGGGTCAACCCACTCATACACATGGTATTCTACATTCCCCACAAGGGTGACAATTCTGAGGGTATAGATGCCCGGTTCGGAATAGTTGTTGACCATGTGCCGGAAAGAAAAATCCAACGTTTCAAAACCGGTGGTGTTGATCAGAGGGGTTCTAAGGTAAAAAGCCCCATCCAGTATAGGAACAAAATGAAAGCGCATTTCGGGCAACTGCCCGCCTGCATTATCAGTAAGGGAAACGCCCCAGTTCTGGCTGTCTCTGAGCCAGCCGAAAGGGATCTCTCCGGTGCCGAGTCCTGAAAAATCTTCCTGCCACGGGAAATCAGTTATGGTAGCATCAAAAGCCTGGCCATCAATGGGCACATCAGTGCTTTTTACCTGAAGAGTTGCCTGCTTATCGCCCACTTCAGCCGGTGAAAAAGTTATATTTATATGGGCTGTTTCTCCTGCAGCCAGTTGTACTTCTTCTGTAATGTTTTCAAGTATAAAGTCATCAGCATTGGGTCCGGAAATGCTGATATCAGATGGAGTTATAACCAGTGTATCACCGCCGGCATTGGAAAGTGTGAATTGTTGAGGTGCCGATTGCGTTCCGGCCTGAAGCGGCTCAAAAGAGTATGAGTCGGGTGTTACTGTAAGTATGGGTATCTGTGGTGCGTAGTCCAGCGAAAAATCATCCAGTGCTACCCAACGGTAGGTGGCGTCAAACACCGGGCGGAAAGCAAACTGAACTGCATCTCCGTCATAATCTTCAAACTCGAAAAAATAGTAAGTATACTCTGTGGTAAGTAAAACAGATGCAAGCGGGGTAAAACTATCAGCAGCTTCCGGCTCCCATGTTCCGACTTCCATAGTTGTGGCACCGGCAGTATTCACCTTGGCATAGAAACCTACCCTGAGCATGTTAAGGTCAAATTCAATCTCAGGAGTAATGAGGATGAGATTGGCGTTGGCATCGATGAAGTTACCGAACCTTATATGATAGGGAGGGGAATTGGGACTCATGAGATTGGAAGTCTGAACGGTGGCTTGCCCCGAAGTGGTTTCCAGATAACTGGTCCAGCCGAAAGGCAAAGCAGGTGGTGTTACATCACTAAAATCTTCGTGGTGGGGAAGCGAAGTTATGTTTGGGTTGTAACTGTAACCTGTAAGTGATACTTCAAAATCCTTTACCATTAGTGATGCCACTTTGTCTCCTTCCAGTTCGGGGGTGAAAACAACTCCTACGGTTGCGGTTTCGTTTAATTCGAGCTCAACGGGCTGGGTAAGATTATTCAGTGTAAAGTCAGTTGCGTCCGGTCCTGTAATGAATATTTCTGAGGGGTCGATAATCAGAGTAGCCAAGC
>PWWP01000117.1 GCA_003562075.1 Gemmatimonadota bacterium | reverse complement strand
GGACCGGAGCGGATCCGGGACACGCCCATCTCGGAGACGGCGTTCATCGGCGCCGGAGTGGGAGCGGCCATGGCCGGCTCCCGTCCCATCGTGGAGCTCATGTTCGTGGACTTCTTCGGGGTCTGCATGGACGCCATCTACAACCTGATGGCGAAAAACACCTATTTTTCAGGGGGACGATCCAAGGTCCCCATGGTCCTCATGACTGCTACCGGGGGCGGCTACGGGGATGCGGGGCAGCACTCCCAGTGCCTCCACG
This sequence comes from Gemmatimonadota bacterium, assembly GCA_003562075.1. GTDB lineage: Bacteria > Gemmatimonadota > Gemmatimonadetes > Longimicrobiales > Gaopeijiaceae > PWLA01. Next base: position 15,427 of record PWWP01000117.1, on the reverse strand, counting down.
CCACCTTCGCCCACCTGCCGGGGATGAAGGTGGTCCATCCGTCCACCGCCTACGACGCCAAGGGAATGATGATCCAGGCCATCCGGGACGACAATCCCGTCGTCTACATGTTCCACAAGGGGCTGCAGGGCCTGGGCTGGATGTGGAATGTGAAGGGTGCCACCACCCACGTGCCGGAGGAGTCGTATACGGTCCCCTTCGGTGAGGTGGCTGTCCGCCGGGAGGGATCGGACGTGACCATCGTGGGTTTGGGACTCATGGTCCACCGGGCGCTGGAAGCGGCCGAGACCCTGGCCCAGGAGGGGATCGAAGCCGAGGTCGTCGACCTCAGGACCCTGGTGCCGCTGGACCGGGAGGGGGTCCGGAAGTCGGTGGAGAAGACAGGGCGACTGGTGGTAGCCGACGAGGACTACTCCAGCTACGGGATGACGGCGGAGATCATCACGTCAGTGGTGGAAGCCGGAGTGTCGCTGACCAGTCCTCCGCGCCGGGTGGCGTACCCCGACATTCCAATCCCCTTCACCCCACCCATGGAGAAGTTCGCCCTCCCAGACGGAGAGAAGATCGCCGAAGCCGCCCGGAAGACCATGGCCGGGGCCGCTACGGAAGGGGCCGGGGCACGGGCAGGAGCAGGGACATGACGGAGATCCGGATCCCTGACGACCTCTGGGACACGGAGAAGGTCCCGGAGGGTGCAGTCAGCAGTTGGCTCTTCGAGGACGGGGAGGAGGTGACCGAGGGGAGTTCAGTGGCTACCGTCATGGCCGAGAAGACGGAGTACGACATCCCGGCCCCGGCGTCCGGGACACTCTCCATCAAGGTGGCGGTCGAGGAAGCCGTCACCCCTGGCACCGTCATCGGGACATTGGAGTGAGTGGGCAGGAGGCGGCGGACTCCGAGGGCTGTTGACGGAAGGAGCCTCTTCGGGGTAGGACTCAGGGTCCTGCCCCCGTTGAGCCCTGGTACCTGGAGGGATGAATCGATGAATCCTGAACCGATGATGCTCACGCATGCGAAGGTCACACATACGACGGTCCCATCAGAAGGCTGTTGAAGAACAGCCTTCCAGTGGCATGAGTGAGTGGCGGGAAGAGTTCAGCCGATTCTACAGCCCGTGGCAGGTGGTGGACGACACTGCGGAGCTACCGGAGGGCCAGGGTACGTCGGTTGCGAGGCAGAGTGTGGAGGGTCAGGGTGCTCTGGCCCCCTCCGAGGAGGAATGGGAGGCCGAGGAGCGGGCCGGCGCCCGGATCCGCAGGGACGTGGAGCTGGCCGGCAAGCTCGCCCTGGAGGTGGCAGGCCAGTCAGCCCGGAGCCCATCGCTTCCCTCTCCCCTCTTTCGCATCTGGGTGAATGAACCCTGCCTGGTCACGACCCGTCGGGAGGCCCGCCTTCCCAGGTTCGAAGCGGCAGCCCAGGCCGCCCGGGCCCGGGGATGGCCTGTCTTTGTCCGGGATTCTGGCGGCACCACCATTCCCCACCTGCGGGAGAGCCTCCACCTGAGCCTCCTGCTCCCCCGGATCCAGGGGGATGAACCAGGAACGGATCGGGTCTACACCTTCCTCTGCGAGCCTGTCCGGGAAGCCCTGGCCCTGCTGGGGGTGGAGGCTGGGTACGGTGTGGTTCCCAACTCCTTTTGCGACGGGCGGTTCAATCTGGTGGCCCAGGGCCGGAAGGTGGCCGGCACCAGCCAGCGCTGGAAGGGAGGGATTCCCGGCCACCCGGTGGGCAAGGGCTTCATCCTGGCCCACATGACCCTCTTCGTCGGCGGAGACATGGCCCACGCCACCGGACAGGTGAACCGGTTCCTGAGGGAGGCTGGAGGCGAAGGGGACTTCGACCCTCACGCGGTGGTCACGGTCCGGGAGTTGGAGGCCCTCCCGGTGGGGGTGACGGGAAATCCGGAGGCGAGGGTGACGGGAGACCCGACCGGTTCAGATGCCGGCCCGCCCATGGCCGGCCCCGTCATGGCTCGGGTCCGGAACGCTCTCCGGAGGGTGCTGGGGGACTGATCCGCCTGGCGCCTCCTGGGCTTCGGGCGCCTTCGCGCCTACCACCGGCCCGTGGCGCCTCCTCCTCCGGAAAACCCTCCACCCCCAAACCCACCTGAACTCCGGAATCCCCCGCCGGCCGATCCGCCGCCGCTATCGAACCGACGTCCGATCAGCGCCGCCAGGATGGCCAGGAGGAACCAGATGAAGAGGGCCCCGATGATCAGGACGACGCCGGCCACCAGGAGGACCGTCCGGTGCTCCGGTATCCGAAAGGAAAGGCCGATTAGGACCAGCCCGGTGACCATGAGGATCCCCGTTCCCCAGAGGGGCAGGGGGGTGGAGTCCAGGGGGCTGTCTCCCAGGCTCCGGACCCATCGGCGGGGGTCCCGGGGTGGGGCGGCATCCGGGCCCAGTTCGGCCATGGCCAGGAGAGCCCAGGCCCCTTCAACAGCCCCCTTGTCGTAGTCGCCCTCCTGGAAGGCAGGGACCATTCGCTCATCCATGATCCTTCCGGCATGGGCATCCCATCGCCGGCCCCAGTCAGCACCGAGCTCGATGCGGGCCTCCCGGTCTCCCACACTGATGAGGAGGAGGATCCCCTGGTTGCGCAGTGCCCCGTCGGGCCCTCGGGCACCGATCTCCCAGTGATCGAACCAGCCCGTGGCGAACTCCTCCATGGACATGCCGCCACCCCCGAATTCCGCCCGGCGTGGGATGGTCACCACGATGATGGGGGTGTGATGTGCCTGGAACGCCTCTTCCTGGATCAGGCCCAGCTCGTAGCGGGCCCGACCATCCAGTACGTGGGCCAGATCCTGGACGAAGAACCCGTCGTCGGGGATGGGAGGAAGGGAGAGGGTCTGGGCCTGTCCTCCTGCAGGGAGCAGGGTCCCCAGGAGGAGGAGGGGGAGGAGGATCAGGGGATGGAGGATCCGGCCAGGGAGGATCCGGCCAGGGAGGATCTGCAAAAGGAGGATCCGGCCAGAGAGGATGGGGGAATGGAGAGCGAACAGCCGGACCAGCGGGTGGGAAAACCACCCGGACCACCCCGACGCGAGCTCTCGTCCACTCCCGATTCCGCCTGAGCAACCCATGCCCGCCACCTCCGTTCAACTGAGGGTCCACCTGCGTTCACCTGTGAGCCCAGGTGAGGTCCACAGCCCTGGCCTCGGACGTTCGCCATCGGGCCGGTGCCAGCACCCCGGGTGCGTGGATTCCCCGGGCGCCGCCCCCCTTCACCCTGCCCCGCATCCACCCTCTCTACGCAAGTCGTGGGCCCCATCTTCGCTCAGGCGTGCCGAGCTGATCATCGGGACCGGGAGGACGATGGTGCGGAGAGAGCGATGGTGCGGGGAGGGCGATATAATAAAATCACATATCCCAGGGCACTTCCCAGACGATCCTGGACGGGCAGAGGGGTGATTATAATGAAATCACATACCCTTCCGGGCGCTCCGTCGGCAGGATCGGGGCCGCCAAAGGAAAACGGCCCCCCGGGCAACTGCCCGAGAGGCCGCGAACCATTGTCCTGCAGTGAGCCGGCTGGGGATCGAACCCAGGACCTACGGATTAAAAGTCCGTTGCTCTACCAGCTGAGCTACCGGCTCATTTGTGGTGCCGCTGCCACCATCATGGGAACCCACTCCCGTCCGCTCCTTCACCCGGGAGATCGGTCCCGTCGGGCCCTACATTAGCCCTCTTGTCCCGGTTCCTCCAGCCCCAGCTCCATCTGGACGGGGGCGAAGCTCTTCCGATGGTGGGGCGAGGGGCCAAACTCCTGCAGCGCTTTCAGGTGAGCCGCTGTGCCGTAGCCCACGTTGGTGACCCAGCCGTAGGCCGGGTAGCGCTGATGGAGGTGTCGCATGAGGCGGTCTCGGCAGACCTTGGCGACGATGGAGGCGCACGCGATGGAGTGGATTCGGTCATCGCCACCCACCACTGCATCGTGCTCCCAGTTCAACCGTGAGACCGGAAGCCCATCCACCACCACATGGTCCGGTGCCTCTGGAAGGGACGCCAGAGCCCGAGACATGGCCAGGGCCGTGGCGGCGGCGATCCGCTCCCGGTCGATTTCCCGGACCGAGGCAGCTCCGATGCCCACCCCCTGGGCTACTTCCAGGATCTGCCGGGAGAGGGATTCTCGGCGGATTCCGGAGAGCTTCTTGGAATCGCAGGCCCCTTCTACCTGGCAGCCGGGAGGGAGGACTACGGCGGCGGCTACCACCGGACCGGCAAGGGGTCCCCGACCGACCTCGTCCACCCCTGCCACCCTGGAAAGACCACGGCTCCAGAGCCGTTCCTCGTAATGGAGGGGATTCTGGAGCCGTTGGGACGCAGGGTCCTGGGCCATGGGCCGGGCTTCCCGGTCAGCGCTGGCGACGCTCCTGGATCCGGGCTGCCTTCCCGCGGAGGCCCCGCAGGTAGTAGAGCTTGGCCCGGCGGACCCGCCCGTGGCGGACGACCTCGATTCCCTTGATGAAGGGCGAATGGAGGGGGAACACCCGCTCCACGCCGATCCCCGAAGAGATCTTACGGACCATGAAGGTCTCACCCATCCCGGTCCCCCGACGGCTGATGCACACGCCCTCGAAGGCCTGGATCCGCTCCTTCTCACCCTCCCGGACCCGGTAGAGAACCCGGACCGTGTCACCCGGTGAAAACGCGGGGATGTCGTCCTTCAGCTGTTCTTTGTCCAGTTCCCGAAGCAGATCGGTCATGATGGTGTTCCTCGTGCATACGCCTTCGCTCGTCTGCCCCCTCGCGGGACAAACGCAGACGTCAAGAATAATTAAAATGTGTGGTTGGAGGAAGGGGGCTGGGGCCCTTCTCTTTCCTCGTCTCGGAGGGATGGTTCCCTCATCCCCGCGTTACTCGTCCTCCACCAATCCCAGCGTCCGCGCCCGTGCCCACAGGTCCGGACGTCGTTCCCGGGTGAGCTTCCTCGCAAGTTCCTCCCGGAAGGTCTGGATCCGTGCGTGATCCCCACTCCGGAGGACCTCCGGAACGTCCATCCCCCGGTACTCGGCAGGGCGGGTCCAGGAGGGCGGGCTCAGGAGGGGACCTTCGTAGAAGGAATCGGACGCGGCCGAATCGTGATCCCCCAGGGCGCCGGGGAGGAGCCGGACTACGGCGTCGGTGACGGCCAGGGCCGCCACCTCTCCCCCCGAAAGAACGAAGTCGCCCAGGGAGATCTCGTCTGTAGCCAGCTCCTGGGCCACCCGCTGATCCACGTCCTTGTAGTGCCCGCAGAGGAGGGTGAGCCCCGGCTCCACCGAGAAGCGGACGGCATCGTCATGGGTGAAGACCCGGCCTCGAGGCGAGAGGAGGACCACAGGCCCCTCCGGGTCCAGCGCTTCCACGGCCTCGAAGAAGGGCTCCGGTTTCATGACCATCCCGGCACCTCCCCCATAGGGAAGGTCATCTACGGTCCGGTGGCGATCATGGGTATGGTCCCGAAGATCCACCACCCTGTACTCCACCAGTCCCGCCTCCCGGGCCCGACCAGGAATGCTGGTGGCCAGCGGCCCGCGGAAGAAGTCCGGAAAGATGGAGACGATATTGATCTGCATGGGACGTTCCCATCGGGGTGGGAAGGATCGCGATGAGCGAGGCCGGAGCCCTGGATGGCGATGAGCGAGGCCGGGTCCCGGGCCCGCCAAGACCCGCCTCGAAAACCGGCAGACGGCCTGGCATCCGGCGGACGGCCTGGCGTCAGAGGTCCAGCAACCCGGGCGGTGGGTCCACCGTCACGGTGCCTTCGTCCCGATCTACCTCCACCACGATGGCTTCAGTAAAGGGGATGAGATACTCCTCCTGGCCGTCGGAGACCTGGAGCAGGTCGGCCGGATCCACGGTGTAGACCTCTCGCACAGTCCCCAGGAGACGCCCCTCCACCGTCCGGACCTCCATGCCCAGGAGCTGGTGGTAGAAGATCTCGCCTTCCTCCAGCTCCTCCACCTCGGCGAAGGGAAGGAGGAGATACCGGTCCCGGAGGAACTCGGCCCGATTCCGATCTTCCACGCCGTGGAACCGGACCAGAAATCCCTTCTTGTAGGGCCGGGTCTCGGCAATCCGGATGGGAGGGAAGAACTCGTCGGGCAACCGGCCGTCCGAATCGGAGATGCGGAGTTCCCGATCCGGCCGGAACACCTCATGAGGCCGGTCCGTGAGGGACCATACGAAAAACTCCCCCTCCGTCCCATGGGGCTTGTTCAGGTGCCCCACAACGACGAAGGGGGGATCAGCGCCTTTGGTCACGGCGAGACCCTGTTCTCCAGCGAGATCTGTTCAGAGAAGAGAGAGGGGCTCAGCCCTCCTTCTTCTCCTCGCTCTCGTCGCCGCTGTCAGCCTCGGCCTCATCGGCATCACCGGCAGACTCGGCCTCGGCAGCAGCTTCGGCGTCGGCCTTGGCCTTGGCGGCAGCTTCCGCCTCGGCTTTGGCTTTGGCAGCAGCTTCGGCCTCAGCCTCCTTGGCAGCCTTCTCCTCGGCGGCCTTGGTTTCCTTCTCGACCTTCCGCTTGGCAGCCAGCTCCTCGGCCTTCCGCGCCTTCTCCTCCTCCTGGTCCACCGGACCGACGACCAGGCTGTCGTCCCCACCCTTCCGGACCTTGGTAACCAGGTTCCGGACGGTGTGGGAGGGGATGGCACCTTGCTCAAGCCAGTAGTCCACCCGCTCCATGTCCAGGACCACGCGGGCCGGGTCGGTGAGGGGCTGGTAGTAGCCCAGGTTCTCGACGAAGCCCCCATCTCGGGACTTCTTTCGATCGGCCACTACGACGCGGTAGTGGGGCTTCTTCTTCCGGCCCATACGCCGGAGACGGATACGAACGGCCATATGTGTCTTCTCGCTCTACACTGCGTTCCGGCCCGTCCGTGCGACGGGCACAGGGACCCGCCCACTGCGGGCGGGGATCGAAATGGATGGGGGGTTCAGCGGGACAGCATTCCCATTCCCGGCATTCCCCCCTGCATCCCCTTCATCTTCTTCATCATCTTCCGCATCTCCTTGAACTGCTTCAGGAGACGATTGACCTCGGCTACGGACCGACCACTTCCCCTGGCGATCCGGACGCGGCGGGACCGGTTGATGATCTCCGGCTTCTGACGCTCTTCCGGGGTCATGGAGAGGATGATGGCTTCAGTGTGCCTCATCCTCTTGGGGTCGATGTCCCCGATGGGGAGCTTCTTTCCCAACCCTGGGATGAGCTTCACCAACTGATCCAGGGGACCCATCTTCTGGACCTGGCGCATGGCCAGGAGGAAGTCCTCCAGGGTGAACTTCCCCTTCCCCATCATCTTCTGCTCGAGCTGGGCCGAGGCATCCTCGTCCACGGCCCGCTGCGCCCGCTCCACCAGACCTACCACATCCCCCTTCTGGAGGATCCGTCCCGCCAGACGCTGGGGATCGGCCTCGTCCAGGTCGTCCAGCCCTTCGCCCACACCAATGTACTTGATGGGCTTCCCCACCACACTCCGGATGGAGAGGGCGGCACCGCCCCGGGCATCACCATCCATCTTCGTCAGGATGATGCCGGTCACATCCAGGACATCGTCGAACCCCTGGGCGATCTTCACCGCCTCCTGCCCCGTCATGGCATCCGCCACGAAGAGGATCTCGTCGGGCGACACGGCGTCTCGGATCCGCCCCAGTTCGTCCATGAGGGGCTCGTCGATCTGGAGCCGTCCGGCCGTATCCACGATGAGGACGGCCCGGTTCTTCTTCCGAGCCGCCTCCAGCGCTTCCCGGGCCGTGGCCACCGGGTCCCCACCGGCGTCACCGGCGTGAATGGGCACCTTCAGGCGATTGGCCAGGGTCGTGAGCTGCTCCACCGCCGCCGGCCGGACCAGATCGCAGGCGGCCAGCATGGGCTCCCGTCCCTCTCGGATGAACCGCCGAGCCAATTTTCCGGCCGTGGTGGTCTTCCCGGACCCCTGGAGTCCCACCACCAGGACCACAGTGGGTGGAGAGGACGCCCACGCCATGGTGGGCCGGCCTTCGCCCAGGAGCTCGGCCAGTTCGTCGTGAACGATCTTGACGATCTGCTGTCCCGGAGAGACGGACTTGAGGACCGCCTCGCCCAGGGCCCGCTCTTCCACCCGCTTCAGGAACTCCCGGGTGACCCGGTAGTTCACATCGGCTTCCAGGAGGACCCTTCGGACTTCCCGGAGCCCCTCCTTGATCATGGACTCGTTGAGCACACCACGCTGGCGCAGCCGCCCCAGGGCGGAGTCCAGCTTTTCGCTCAATTCATCGAACATTGACCAATGGGTCCCCTGACGTGGTATTCACGGTCCGGTCCATCCAATCGGACGCAGAGCTTTTCAAGTTAATCATCCCCTCTGCGTGTGTGAAGGTCACGCCGGGCGAAGAGGACGGGAGGCCTGGAGTCCGGGTCACCTGACATCGACAGCTCAGGCCACCCGGATGATCTGACTGCGCCGGGTCCCGACGGAGACCATCTCGATGGGGGCCCCGGTGAGCTCCTCCACCCGATCCAGGTACTTCCGGGCGTTGGTGGGAAGGTCGTCCAGGGAACGGGCCTCTCCGGTGGACGCCTCCCAGCCGGGAAGGGTCTCCAGAATGGGTTCCGCCGCCTCCAGCCCCGCCGTATCGGCCGGGAATTCCTCCACCTCTCCCTCCGGGGTCCGGTATCCGGTGGCCACCGAGATCTGGGGGAGGGAGTCCAGCACGTCCAGCTTGGTGACAGCCAGCCCGGTGAGACCATTGACCCGAGCCGCATGCCGGGCCAGCACGGCATCGAACCATCCGCACCGCCGGGGGCGCCCGGTGGTGGCCCCGAACTCTCCGCCCAGGGTCCGCATGCGGTCGTCCATCTCCGGATCGAACTCGGTGGGCAGGGGCCCATTCCCCACCCGGGTGGTGTAGGCTTTCACCACGCCCAGGACGGATTGGATCCGGGTGGGCCCCACGCCAACCCCGGTGGCGGCAGCCGCTGCCGTCGTATTGGAGGAGGTGACGAAGGGATAGGTTCCGTGGTCCAGGTCCAACGCCGTCCCCTGGGCTCCTTCCAGGAGGACCTGCTTGCCCTGGGCCAAGGCCTCCTCAACCTCGATACCCGTGTCCGTGGCCAACTCCAGGAGGCGGCCTCTCAACGCCAGGACTGTCTCCAGCGCCTCCTCCAACCCGTGATCCCCTTCCATTCCAAGAGCCTGGAGACGGGCCCGTGCCCGCTGGATCCCCCGATCCATGAGCTCCCGGAATCGATCTTCGTTCCGGAGGTCGGCCACCCGGAGGCCCCGACGTCCGGCTTTGTCCTCGTAGGCCGGGCCAATGCCCCGTCCCGTGGTCCCGATCTTCTCCTCAGCCCGATCCTCCACTGCTCGATCCAGGATCCGATGATAGGGCAGGAGGAGGTGGGCACGGAGGCTGACCCCCACCCGATCCGCCACATCCACCCCCCGTTCCAGGAGGGCATCGTACTCCTGGAAGAACTGGATCATGTCCAGAACCACACCATTGCCCAGGAGACACCGTTTCTCCGGGTGAAGGATCCCCGAAGGGATCTGGTGGAGGATGAACTCCCGGTCCCCCACGTGGACGGTGTGGCCGGCATTGGCACCCCCCTGATAACGGGCCACCACGTCCATCCGTTCGGCCAGGACGTCCACGATCTTCCCCTTTCCCTCGTCGCCCCACTGACAACCGACGACGACGGCACACTGGCTCGATCCGGCTGGTACGTGCACCTTCATTATGCTCCTGCTGTACATGAAAAAAGCCCTTCCCGGGGGGAGGGCTGGGCTGAACACAGGATCGCCGCTGGATCCTTGGGTTGAAGCTACCCGGGGGTGGCAGGGGTGTCAAGGAAGGGTGGATTCGAAGGGGTCGCCCTGGGGAAGCCCCTGGCCCCATGCCTGTGGATCAGTCCTGACCCAGGAGCTCCGCCGCCGTCAGGAGTTCCTCCACCTTCTGCTGCCCCGGTGCGGCCAGGGAGCGGAGGGGCCGGCGAGGCTCGCCTCCATGATAGCCCAACCGATCCAGGGCGAACTTCACACCCGGCACGCCCATTGCTCCGATGATCCCGTTGTGGAGCGGAGCCACCTTCTCCTGGAGGGCACCGGCTCGGCTCTGATCTCCGGACCGGAAGGCCTGGTGCAGCTCCGCCGTCCATCCCGGAACCAGGTTGGCCACCCCCAGAATTCCCCCGGTGGCCCCTACTTCCAGGGAGGCGTAGAGGGCCGAGCCACTACCAACCAGGACCTGGAAATCGTCCCGACTCCCGGTCACGTACTCGGCCAACTTCCCCAGGTCGCCCCGGGAATCCTTCACTCCCACCACATTCGGATGCTCGGAGAGCTCGCCGATGAGACCAGAGGGCAGCTCCAGCGTGCTGAAGCGCAGGGGAACCTGGTAGAGGATGACCGGGACCGGGCTGTCATCGGCCAGAGCCAGGTAGTGCTCCCGAAGGACCTCCGGTGTCATGGCCCCCTTGTAGAAGGCCGGCGGCTGGACCAGGACCGCGTCCGCCCCTCGCTGGGCGGCGTCCCGGGTCAGGGCCAGGGTCATGCGGGTGGACTCGGCCCCGGTGCCGGCCACCAGGAGCCGGTCCTCCGGAACTACCCCTCGAGCGGCGTCCAGGGACTTCTGGCGCTCGTCCCGATCCAGGAGGACGGCTTCGCCTGTGGAGCCTCCGATGACGACCCCTCGCACAGGGGTGGCCATCCACCGTCGGACGTTGGCTCGAAGCGCCACCACGTCCACATCACCTGTCTCGGGATCGAAGGGAGTAGCGCCGGGGATGAGGATCCCATCCAGATCAATGGAGCGGTGGCTCATGGGTTCAGCCGTCTCGTGTGAAGGAAGGGTCGCTTGATATGTGCTCGGAGATGTCGGCGCTCCCGGAGCCCGGCTCCGGGCTGTCACCCAGGAAGTTCATCTTCAGATCGAAATCAGAGGGGTTGCTGGCGGCGGCCTTGGCCACTCCGAACTGGACCATCTCGGCCTTCACCAGCTCGGCCAGATGTTGATCGAATGTCTGGGACTGGTAGTGGTCCCGCCCCTCGGCAATGAGGTCCACGATCTCCGGAACCCGGTCCGGATCCCGGATGCAGTCTCGAATCGTTCCGGTCACCACCATGACCTCGCACGCCACCACCCGACCGCTCCGGTCTGCCATGGGGAGGAGTCGCTGGGAGATGATGGCCTGCAGGGTCTCGGAGAGCCGGATCCGGACCATCTCCTGCTCGCTCCGATCGAACACGGCGATGAGGCGGGAGATGGTCTGGACCGCATCCTGCGTATGGACGGTGGAGATGACCAGGTGGCCCGTCTCCGCCGCCTTCAGGGCGATGTCGATGGTCTCGGTGTCCCGCATCTCTCCGATGAGGATCACGTCCGGGTCCTGTCGGAGGGCGGCCCGGAGACCATCGTTGAAGTTCATGGTGTCGGTGCCCACGTCCCGCTGGGTGATGGAGCTCTTCCGGTCCCGGTGCAGGAACTCGATGGGGTTTTCCAGCGTGACCACGTGCCGGGCCCATTTCTCATTGATGTGCTGGACCATGGCCGCCATGGTGGAGCTCTTCCCCGACCCGGTGACACCGGTGACCAGAATCAGTCCTCGCTCGTGGGCCGAGATCTTCTTCAGGACCTCGGGGAGGCGAAGCTCCTCGAAGGTGGGGACCTCGAAGGGGATCACCCGCATGACGATCATCAGGGAGCCCCGCTGCCGGAGGATGTTCACCCGGAAGCGTCCCAGGCCCGCCATTCCCCAGGAACAGTCGTAGTCCGTCAGGTCGTCGATCCGCTCCCGATCCGACTCCCGAGGGATGAGCTTCAACGCCAGGGATCGAACCTGATCCTGACTCATCCGCTGCTGGGTCAGGGGCACGAGCTGGCCATGAATCCGGGCGCGGACCACATCCCCGGCCTTCAGGTGGATGTCGCTGGCGCCGCGCTGAATGGCAGCCTTGAAGATCTCCGTCATGGAGGACTCACTTCCTCATGGGAACGTGCTGGGAACACAGGGGGCTTGGAAAAGGGGAAGATAGGAAGGGCTCCCCTGCAGGCGCCACTGCGATCACTCAGGTGGCCGCCGACCGACCGGACCCCACGGCGGCACGCCAGGTCATCCCCATCCGCTCTCGGACCTGGTTCATGGTCTCACGGGCCTCGGCCCGGGCCCGCTGGGCGCCGGCCTCCAGGATCTCCTGAATCCGTCCGGGCCGGGCGTGGAGGTCGGCGGCCCGCTCCCTGGCTTCCTGGAAGTGCTCATCGATGGAGTCGGCCAGGATCCGCTTGCAGTCCACGCCCCCCCGGGTCCCGCCCCTGCACTGGCTCTCGATGTCCGGGATGAGCTCGGGATCGGTGAAGTGCTTGTGGAGGGTGAAGACGTTGCAGACCTCCGGGCGGCCTGGATCGTCCCTTCGAACCCGCTGGGGGTCGGTGACAGCGGTCCGGACCCGATCCCAGATCTCCGGCGGTTCAGCCAGAATGCCCACCGTGTTCCCCAGGGACTTGCTCATCTTGGCCTTCCCGTCCAGCCCCAGGATCCGGCCTGCCCCGCCCCGGATGGCCTGGGGCTCGGGAAAGAGGTCACCGAAGCGGCTGTTCCACTTCCGGGCAATCTCCCGGGTGAGCTCCAGGTGCTGGAGCTGGTCCTCGCCTACGGGGACGGCTCCGGCTCGGTAGAGGAGGATGTCGGCGGCCTGGAGGATGGGGTAGTTCAGGAGGCCGGCCGGGATGGACTCCATGTTGGCCGACTTGTCCTTGTACTGGGTCATGCGCTCCAGGTTGCCCACCGGGGTCACGGCGTTGAGAAGCCAGGCCAGCTCCGTGTGCTCCGGAACGTCGGATTGGACGAAGATGGTGCTCTCTTCCGGATCCAGTCCCACAGCCAGGAAGCTCACTGCCAGGTCCAGGATCCGGGCCGGCAGCTCATCCGGGCTGAAATCACCGGTGATGGCGTGCTGGTCCACCACACAGAAGAAGCATTCGTGATCGTCCTGGAGCTTCACCCACTGGCGAAGAGCCCCCAGATAGTTGCCCAGGTGGGCCTCTCCTGACGGCTGCATTCCGCTGAAGATCCGGCGGTTGGCTGCGCCTCCATCCCCTGTCTGCTCCGACTTCTCCGACATGGCCTTCCCCTCGGGCGCCACCTGGACCGGGAGCGCCTGGACTTCGTGGTCAACGTCTGTGGAAGTGGCTAACTTAGCCCGCCCCTACCCTGGAATGAAGAGGTTCCCATGCGCCACCTCCTGGAGACTGCCCTGGCCGCCGCAGATGCTGCCGCCCAGGTCCATGGCCGATGGGCCGGACGGATCCGGACCGAAGAGGCGGCGGAGAAGACGACGAACTCGGACTTCGTGAGCCAGGTGGACCTGGAGGCCCAGGAGGCCGCCCTCTCCAGAATCCGGGCCGCGTTCCCCGATCATCAGATCCTGGCCGAGGAGGAGGACGGAGAAGGGCGGGTGGTGGACCGGACGGACACGGGCCGGCCCACCTGGGTCGTGGACCCCCTGGACGGGACCACCAACTTTCTTCACGGTCACCCGGCCTATGCCAGTTCGGTGGGGGTGGTGGTAGGTGATGAGCCACTGGCCGGCGCCGTGGTGGCTGCAGCCACCCGGGAACGGTGGTGGGCGGCTCGCGGCCTGGGGTCGTTCCGCAATGGGGACCGGATCCGGGTCTCCCGGACCGATCGGCTCCAGCACGCCCTGGTGGGTACCGGATTCCCCTTCAAGGCCCTGGACCAACTTCCCCGGTATCTCCAGCAGTTCGGACAGGTCCTGGAGACCACTTCCGGGGTCCGGCGAGGAGGCTCGGCTGCGCTGGATCTCTGCTACCTGGCACAGGGCTCCCTGGATGCCTTCTGGGAGCTGGAGCTGAGCCCCTGGGACATTGCGGCGGGACTCATCATCTTGCAGGAGGCCGGCGGGTGCTTCCGTCGGATCGAGGCTCCGGGTATGGACCTCCTCCACAAGGGAAGCGTTCTGGCCGCCAACTCCCCTCGGCTCCAGGAGGAGCTTCGGATTCGCCTTGCTTCAGGTGGAGAAACGGATTCGCCCCCCTGACCCGGTGGGGGCCAGGAGGGCGAATCCGGAAAACGGTGGTCAACGCCGGAGCCGGAACAGCGGGCTCAGCTCCGCAAGAGGGTGCGCAGCCCTCCTTCCCGGCTCAGTCCTCGTCCCCGGCCTCAGTCACCTTCTCCAGACGTGACCTCCCGGGTGTTGGCGCTGCCCTCACCGATCTCGATCCGGCGGCTCCGGGCCTCCGCCACCTTGGGCATGTGGACCGTCAGGACTCCGTTCTCGAAGCTCGCGCCGATCCGGTCGGGACTCACCGACCGGGGGAGCGTGAAGGACCGCTGGAAGCTGCCCCATCGACGCTCCCAGAGGTGGTAGCGCCGCTCCTCGTCCTTCTCCTCCCGGGTGTGCTCCTTACTCCCCCGAATGGTCAGGACGTTGTTCTCCAGTTCGATCTCCACGTCCTCCTGCTTCATCCCCGGGAGTTCGGCTGTCAGGACCAGCTCGTCCTTCGTCTCCTCCACATTCACGGCTGGAACCCAACCCGGTCCTCCCGACTCGGCGGTGCCGCCATCGTTGAAAGCCCGGCTGAGCCGACTGGACATCTCCTCCAGCTCCTGCCAGGGCGATGGCCAGTTTCGCGTGCGATACCGTGTAATAGCCATAATGCGAACCCTCCTTGATCCTCGTTGGATCGCGCTCCGGAGGTTTCCTTCTCGGCCGGCTCCCCAGCTCCTCCGGCTTGCCGGGGATGGCGCTGCGACTCGCCCCTTTCAGGTTGCAGGGGACGTGCCAGCCCCGAGGGCTTGATCCCTGTCAATTCGTCTGACCTCAGGGACTTGGAGACTTTATGAGTCTGTCAGAGTGACGTACCCCAGTCCGGGTTGGACAGGGTGGCAGAGGTCAAACGGCCGTGCGGTCAGAGAAGCGCCACGGCCGAACGGATGGCGCCTCGGACCCCATCCACCGCCTCAGGATGGAGAGGAATACCCGCCCCTTCCAGATGCGGGAGAAGGAGGTCGCGAAGGCTCCCGCCTGGTCCGATGAGTCCACCGGTCAGGGCCACGGGTACCTCCGGGTCAGGGGGGGCGCCATCCTTCGCCAACTCTTCCCGGAGCCTCCGCTGAAGGGCCTGAACGTGAGACTCCAGGGCGGTCACGGCCTCCTCCACCCGCCTGGCCGCCACCGGATCCCCTTCCCTGGCCATCTCCACCACCAGGGGTGCCAGGACGGCCACCTCCCCTTTTTCGGCGGCCTGGATCCAGCTCAGGAGACCCTCGGGGCTGGCGGCCCCGACTGCCTCCAGGAGGTGGGAGGTCAGGGCGGTGGTAGGGCCTCGCCCCTCCATCCCCCGGACCACGGATCGAAGGGCTTTGAGAGCGAGGCTATAGCCACTTCCTTCATCCCCCAGGAGGGGTCCCCAGCCTCCGGCCCTGAGGATCTTGCCTCTG
>PWWP01000301.1 GCA_003562075.1 Gemmatimonadota bacterium | reverse complement strand
GAAAGCCGGTGGGCAATAACGAAGACCGTCCGCCCCTCCAGCAGTCGCTCCATGGCCTTCTGGACCAGGCGCTCCGACTCCGAGTCCAGGGCTGAGGTGGCCTCATCGAGGACGAGGATGGGCGGATCCCGAAGGATAGCCCGTGCGATGGCGATGCGCTGACGCTGCCCCCCCGAGAGCTGGGTGCCACGCTCCCCCACCACCGTGTCATAGTCGTGGGGCAGGCGTTCGATGAAGCTGTGGGCATGAGCTGCCCGAGCCGCTGCTCGGATCTCCTCTTCGCCCACATCCTCCAGGCCATAGGCAATGTTGGAGCGAACCGTGTCGTGGAAAAGGACGGTCTCCTGGGACACGATGCCCAGTTGATCCCTCAGCGATCGGAGTGAGAACTCCCGGATGTCGACCCCATCGATCTGGATGGCCCCCTCCGTCACCTCATAGAAGCGACCCAGGAGGTCCACCAGGGTCGTCTTTCCAGCACCACTGGGCCCCACCAACGCCGTCACGGTCCCGGCCGGGGCCCGGAGGCTCACATTCCGCAGGACCGGGTCTCCGGCCCGATACGCGAAGGTGACACGATCGAAGACAATCTCCTCTTGAATGCCGGGGAACGCCCGGGCCCCCTCCCGATCGGTGATCTCGATGGGGGCGTCCAGGAACTCGAAAACCCGCTCGGAGGCTACCAACCCGGGCTGGATGATGGCTGGGAGCTTCCCCAGGTATTTCACCGGCGAATAGAGTTTCATGGAGAGGGCCAGGAAGCCGATGAACTCCTCTCCGCTGAGCTCTCCCCCGGTGAGGACCAGGCGGGTTCCGTACCAGAGGATCACCACGGTCCCCAGAGCCCCCACCATCTCGGTGATGGGATGGGAAAGGGCCCGGAATCGCTCAGTCCGGATGAATGCCTTGAAATAGGACCAGGTGAGGCCACGGAATCGCTTCCGTTCGTGGGTCTCGGCTGCCGAAGCCTTTACCAATCGGATCCCCGAGAGGGTCTCCTGGATATGGCTGTTCACCTCACCGGCCAGGTTCAGGATCGTCCGGTCCCCCCGCCGGACCCGCCGTAGAAGTGGGCCCCAGATGGCAAACACCCCGGGTAGGACGATGAAGGCCGCCAGCGTGAGCTTCCAGGAGATCAGGACCATGATGGTGACGGCCGCCAGAAGCTCAAATACCGATGAAAGGATCCGGGCCAGCTCCTTCGTCACCAGGGTCCGGAGCTGTTCCACGTCGTGGGTCAGGCGCGAGATGATCTGTCCCACCCGGGTTCGACCGAAGAAGGCCAGATCCAAGTCCACCAGGTGATCATAGACCTCATTCCGGAGGTCCCGGGTCACCGCCTGCTCGATCCACGCTACCAGGTAGTTCCGGAAGAAGTCGAAGACGTTCTTCACCAGGAAGACGCCCAGAAGGAAGATGATGATCCCCTGGATGGCCTGATCGGGAGGAGCCGACATGTCCACGAATCGGCCCAGCGTTCCATCCAGGAGAGCTCCCAGGAGATCACTCCCTCCGGCCATTTCGTCGGCAGGAAGCTCTGGCTCCTGAACTCCGGCCAAGCCCTCCGCCTCCTGGCCTCCTCCGGCGCCCCCGGCAGCCTCCTGGCCATCGATGTCCGCAAAGAGGGTCTGCAGGAAGGGAATGAGGAGGGCCAGGGAGAAGGCGTCCAGGGCAGCGAAGATGGAGGTCGCCACCACGGCCATGAGGAAGACCCCGAGATAGGGCCTCAGATACGAGAGGATCCGGAGGTACAGACTCAACGTTGAACTCCGTCCGGGGCGGTGGGCCGATCCTTCAGCGGGATCGGGGCCTCAGGGTAGCGACCGGAACGATCATTTCCTCCGGCGAAATCCCGCCGTGGAGGAAGGATCCCCGGTATCGATTCTGATACTCCCGGAGCTTGGTGGGATAGACCATGAAGTAGTCCTCTCGGGCAATGACGTAGCTCAACCCCAGTCGCCCCGGCGGAAAGCGGAGGTCCGCTGGGTCCGACGTGCTCATGACGGTCCTGGGATCCTCAGCCCGGAGGTCCTGGCCAAACTTGTACCGGAGATTGGACGAGGCATCCCGGCGAGCAAAGACGGTGGTGGGCCGGTCGCAGAGGATGGAGCCGTGGTCAGTGGCCACCACCACGCTAAGATCCCGCCTTGCAGCGTCCTTCAGGAGCTGGAAGAGGACGCTCCGTTCGAACCAGTTTCGACTCAGTTCCCGGAGTGAGATCTCATCCCGGGCCACTTCCATGAAGACGGGGGACTCGGAGCGGGAGTGGATCAGCAGGTCCATGAAGGCGAAGACCAGGGCCACCACCCCGACGCCCTTCTGCATGGCGGAGTTCACCCGGGCTCGAACCTGATCCCCATCCCGGTCCGAGAAGACCTTGTCATAGTGGACTGCTACATCCCGACCGGTGAGCCGGCGAAGCTGCTCCTCCAGAAGCTCGTCCTCGAAGGAGTTGAGACTCCCTTCCTCGTTCTGCCGGCTCCACCACTCTGGGTAGCGCCGAGCCAACTCATCGGGGAAGGCTCCGGAGAAGATGGCGTTCCGGGAGAACGGAGTGGCAGAGGGAAGGACGGAGTAGTGGAGATCCTCCTGTACCTCGAAGTGTTCAGCCAGGAGGGGGAGGAGAACACGCCACTGGTCCAGCCGCATACAGTCCAGGACCACCAGGACCACCGGCTCATCGCCCAGAAGAGGCAGGACGAAACACTCCACCAGATCGGTGGAGAGGATGGGCGGCGTCTCTGTTCCTCGCATCCACTGAGGGTAACTATGGGCGATCCATTCCCCGAAATCCCCGCGCAGCTCGCCCAGGAGGGCTTCCGCGCTGTCCAGAAGCCCGGCTTCGCCGGCTCCGTGGAGACGAAGGTGCCAATCCACGAGTTCGCTGTAGAGGGAGGCAAAATCTTCCGGTGTCCGAGCCTCCTGCCGAAGTCCTTCCAGCCGGGGAAACCGGGCCGCGAAGTCCTGTGCTACCTGTTGCTGGCGGATCGATGAACCCTCCAGGATCCGGGTGACCACCGAGAGGACCTGGCGGGGACTGGTAGGCTTCACCAGGTAGTCGTCCACTCGGCGGCCGATGGCCTCCGTCATGGTCCGGTCCTCCTCCGACTTGGTGATCATGACCACCCGTGCCAGGGGGTCCTCCCGTCGCAGCTCCTCCAGGACCTCCAACCCTCTCCGTCCAGGCATCTGCTCATCCAGGAGGACCAGGTCGTAGGGGTGCTCTGCCAGGAGTGCCAGCGCATCATCCCCATTGGAGATGGCGTCCACATGATAGCCTCGCTGCTGCAGGAAGAGGCAATGGGGACGGAGAAGGTCGATCTCGTCATCGACCCACAGGATACGTCGTGGAGGCCTGGTCATGGAGGGGAAGCTACGGAATGGCCGCAGTCAGGCCAAGCGGTACACCCAGACTGGGACGAGTTGGAGCGGGGGGAGCGTCGGGATCTCCTCCCTCTCTCCAGGTGCTCATCCCCTGCCATCAGCTCTCAGCCTCGGCCTCCGCCTCGGGGCTCCACTCCAGGTTTCCTCCGGTGGCCTCCTTCAGCCGATCACCAACTTCGTGGAGCCAGACCGCCACCCGATCCATCTTCAGATAGATCACAGGGATGAGGAAGATGGTGAGGACGGCGGCCACCACCACGCCGCCGATGGTGACCACAGCCATGGGCACTCGGAAGACGGCACCGGCTCCCGTCCCCAGGGCCTGGGGAATGAGCGCCACCGCAATGGCGACATTGGACATGAGGATGGGCCGGAGGCGGACGGGCGCCGCTTCCATGAGGGCTTCCACCGCACTCTTGCCCTTGGCCCGAAGCTGGCCTGCATAGTCCAGGATCAGGATGGCGTTGTTCACCACAATTCCCACAAGCATCACGATGGCCATCATCCCAAAGATGTTCAGTGGCACACCGGCCAGCATGAGGGCCAGGAAGGCCCCTGCTGCGCCCAGGGGGAGGGTAAGCATGATGGTGATGGGCTGGATGAAGGATTCCAGGATCATGGCCAGGACGATGTAGGTCAGGATGATCGCCAGGAGGAGGGCCTGAAGAATCTCAGCCAAGGCCTCACCGAAATCCTCGAACTCCCCACCCACGTGCCAGCTGTAGCCTGGTGGCAGGGATTCCTGTCCCAGGCGTTCCTGAACCTGTCCCACCCGCTCAGTCAACGCACCGGAAGCGAGTTCGGCCTCGATGTCGTAGGCCCGCTGACGATTGACTCGCCGGATGGCAGGGATGGTCTCCTCCTCCACTACCTCACCCAGGATCTCCAGGGGAACCAACCCAGCCGAAGTAGGCACCCGGATCTGGGCCACCTGCTCCGGTCGAAGCCGCTCCTCCTCGGGGAGGCGGACTCGGATGTCGATCTCGTCCCCGGCACTCCGGAAGACACCGGCCACCGTCCCCTGGACGGCTCCCCGGACCAGGTCTCCCACCTGACCCACCGTCAGCCCCAGGTCGGCCAGGGCCTCCCTGTCCGGTCGGAAGGTGAGCTCGGGCCGGGGGTCCTCGATCGTATTCCTGACATCAGTGAGCCCTTCCACCGAAGCCACCACCTGGGTCAGGGACTCGGTAATGGTCTCCAGCTCCAGGTCGGGACCTGTGATCTCGACCACGATGGGCGCTTCTGCACCTGGCCCCCCCACCGAGCTCGCCAACTGGATGGTCACCTCGGCATCGGGGATCTGGGCCATGAGGGGTCGGATCTCCCGGGTCACCTCCTGGGATGTGCGGGCCCGATCCTCCCGAAGGGTCACCAGGACCTGAGCCCGGTTCTCGGCCTCGGCCACCGCCATGAATCCCGTTCCACCGGCCACCGTGGCCAGGACCGACTCCACGTCCTCCACGTCGGCCAGGAGATCCTCGGCCCGGATGACCACGTTCTCCGTCTGGAAGAGGGAGGCGCCCGGCGGGAGTTCCAGGTTCACCTCGATGATCCCTTCATCGGCAGTGGGCATGAACTCTCCGTCCACGAAGTTCCCCGAGAGGACCAAAGAGCCCACGAAGAAGACAGAGACCATCCCGATCACCATCCATCCGTTCCGTGGTCGAGCCAGGGCCCACTTCAGCCCGTTCCGGTAGGTGGAGGTCAACCCGTCATAGCCCCCATCCCAGGCCTTCCACACGGGGGCCATCCGAGCCTTACCCGAAAGTTTGGTCTCGTGTCGCCGGAGGAGTCGAGCCCCCATGAGAGGAGCCAGGAGGAAAGAGATGAAAAGGGAGAAGACCGTGGCGAAAACCACCGTCAACCCGAAGGCGTAGAAGAACTGGCCGATGATCCCCCCCATGAAGGCGATCGGGGTAAAGACCACCACATTGGTCAGGACCGAGGCGGCTACGGCCACCCCCACCTCGGCCGTTCCCTCCTCGGCCGCCTCCTCCGGGGAGTACCCCAGGTCCAGGAATCGGTAGATGTTCTCCAGGACCACAATGGTGTTCGTCACCAGGATCCCTACCGTGACTCCCAGGGCCAGGAGGGTCATGACATTCAGGGTCAGGCCGGCCTGATCCAGGAGGAGGAACGCGCAGAGGATGGTGGCCGGCATGGCGATACCGGCGATGATGGTGGCCCGAATGGAGTGGAGGAAGAGAAAGAGAACCAGCGTGGTCAGGAGAATCCCGATCGCCATGGCCTGGAGCACATCCAGAACGGCGTCCCGAATGAACTCGGAGCCGTCCTGGACCACACTGATCTCCGAGCCCGGGGGCAGAAGGTCCGCTCGGATCTCATCCAGCATCACAAGGACCTGGTCCGCCACCTCGATGGTGTTCGCGTCCGCCTGCTTCTGAACGGAGATGGACACGGCCGACTGACCGTTCAAGCGGGCCAGCTGCTCCTGATCTTCGTATCCATCCCGGATGATTGCCAGTTCACCAAGGGGGATGGACCCGCCGTCGGGAAGGAGTACCGGAAGCTCTTCCAGTTGCCGGAGGTCATTGTACTCGCCCAGCACCCGGATGGGGAGTCGATTCAGGGGGTCCGCCAGGCGCCCTCCCGGGACCGACAGATTCTCGGCCCGGATCAGGTCCACCAGGTCGTTCAGGGTCACGCCGAAGGCCTCCAGCAGGTCAGGGTCGGCAAGGACCTCGACCTCTCGTTCCCGGCCTCCAACCACACTCACGTCCGCCACCCCATCCACGCGGGAAAGCCGTTCCTGGATCTCTTCGTCAGCCAATTCGTAGAGGGCATCCACCCCCTGGGGCCCCGAGAGAGCCAGGTTCATGATGGGGAAGGCGTCCACATCGAACTTCTGTACTGTGGGCGGATCCGAGTCCGACGGAAGTAGCGCTCGGATCGCGTCCACCTGGTCCTTCACATCGATGGCCGCCAGATCTGCGTCCACCTCCAGGTCGAACATGAGGATGACGATGGAGATGTTCTCCCTGGAGAACGACGTGA
The DNA here is from genome assembly GCA_003562075.1 of Gemmatimonadota bacterium. Lineage (GTDB taxonomy): Bacteria > Gemmatimonadota > Gemmatimonadetes > Longimicrobiales > Gaopeijiaceae > PWLA01. Next base: position 37,145 of record PWWP01000301.1, on the reverse strand, counting down.
GTTCGTCCAGGTTCGCGATGTTGGAGACGGCGTCCTCAATCGGCTCAGTGACCTGCCGCTCAACCTCCTCCGGTCCGGCACCTGGGTAGGTGGTAGTGATACTCACCACCGGGAACTCCACGTCCGGGTAGAGGTCGGTGTTGAGCTGGAAGAAAGAGAAGACGCCAAGGACCACGAAGACCACCACCAGCATGGTGGCCAGAACGGGTCGCTGGACCGCCAGTCGGGGCAGGAAACGGAATAGCATGATGTCCCCCGGTCAGTCCACGATGCGCGTGAGAGTGCCATCTGCCAGGAGGCTTGCCCCCTGTACCACCACCCGTTCTCCGACCTCGATCCCGGAGGCGACCTCCACCAGATCACGTCCCCGGAGCCCTACCTCCACCTCACGAAAGCGGGCCTCCCGGTCGTCGTCCACCACCCAGACGCCACCGTCGCGAAGCCCCTGTGTCGGGATGAGAAGAGCGTTCTCCGAAGAGGCGACAAGCGACTCCATTCGAACGAAGCTGCCAGGACGCAACCCGGTCTCAGGCGGGAAGGCCACCTCCACCTCTACGAGCCTGGACGCTTCATCCACCTGGAGGGAGATGCGCCGGACCACCCCCTTCTCCTCCCGACCACTGATCCTGACCTCCTGACCCTCGCCCAGCTCCTCGGCTCGGCTCGCACTTACCTGCGCCGTGACGACGAAGGTGGAAACATCCACAATCCGGACCAGGGGGTCGCCGAGGGATGGGATCTGTCCTACCCGCGCCGGCACGGAGGTCACCACCCCGGCGATGGGGGCCGTGCTCCGGGTCACATCGGTTACGGCATCCAGTTCGGCCTCGGCCTGCTCAAGGGCAGCACCCGCTTCCTCCCAGTCCTGATCGGAGAGGGCGCCGGCCTCCCAGAGGGGACGGAGCCGCTCCACATTCCGCTCGGCCTGCCCGAGGGCTGTCCGTGCCTGGCGAACCCTGGCATCCGTGGCCTCACCTCTCTGGGTTGCCACGATCTGGCCGGCCTGGACCCGGTCGCCCACCTGGACGTTGACGGCATCCACCTCATCATCGGAGCGGGCCCGGACAATGCTCTCACGATCACCGGAGACGGTGCCGCTCATGGAACGCCAGACGTCCAGGTTCCCCCGCTCCACCTGAGCTACCACAACGGGAACGCCGGCTTCGGACCGGATCTCCTCCACCGTGGGCTCGGGCTCTTCCTCCGCCACGAGCTGGACGATCCGCCAGAAGGAGAGGATCAGCACCAGGAGCCCCAGCACGCTGAGGATCGTGGCGGTGCGGCTCATCCGTAATTTCATCGTTCCAGCTCCTCTCGCTCTTGAGATCCGCCCGCGTCACCGGGCTGGGCGGGGGACGGGGTCGTGAGTCGATCGTTCAGAAGGGGGACCTGGCCTCCGGCCGCCCGCTCCAGGCGCGACAGGGCATTGACGTATTCAAGAAGGGCCTGGGCCTCATTCACCCTGGCTTGCTGGAGAAGTAGACGGGCATTGGAAAGCTCCAGGGCGGTGGCACTGCCGGCCGCGAACCGAAGTTCGGCCAACTCCACGGCCCGCTCCGCCTCTCCCACGGTGGCCCGGCGCGCCTCGATCTGAGCCAGCGCCCGGTCGAACTCACCCAGCGTGGCCTCCAGCTCCACGTGAAGGGACTGCCAGAGCTGCTCAAACTCCAGTTCAGCCGACCGGACACCCGACTGGGCTTCCCGGATTCGTGCCCGGGTCTCGAAGCCATTGAAGATGGGAATGGAGACCTGCAGACCTACGTTCCAGTCCTCTCTCCAGTTGTCATCGAAGGGAGACACGCTCTCGGGAAAGGCCTGCCAGCCGAACTCGGCAAAGGCCGAGACCGTGGGAAGGTAATCGGCTTGAGCGATCCGGACCTGGCCCTGGCCGATGGAAATCTGCTCCTGGGCAGCCCGGACAACCGGCCGATCCCTGGCCGCCTCCCGGAGGGGAGTCGGGTCCACCTCGGCAACCCGAACGTCGAGCGGCGTGGTGAGATCCAGCTCCGCGTCTTCTGGAAGGTTCACCAGGCGCTTGAGGTTCAGAACCGCCACGTCCCGAGCGTTCCGGGCCTGGACGATCTCCGGCTCCAGGTTGTCTCGCTCCACCCGAGCCGTCAGGACGTCGAAGTCCGAGGCCGTCCCCTGCTCTGCAAAGGACTCCACCTGACGGAGTTGGGCCTCGGCCAGTTCGTAGGATCCCTCCGCAATCTCCAGGAGTCGCTCAGCGAAGACGGCCTGGAAGTAGGTGTCCCGGACCTCCATGACAGTCTCCAGTTCCGTCTCGGTAAGATTGTGCCGCAGGGATTCCCTGACCTGGTCTGCGATCTCCAGGCCAGTCCGCACCCGTCCCCCCACGTAGAGCGGCTGAGTCACCCTCAGCGAGGCGATCCAGGTATTGGGTCGACCGAAGGGAAGGTCTGCAAAGGGGTTCTCCTCCCCGTCCTCCTCGTTGGCTGGAGGTGGAGCGGACAGGTCATCAAAGATGGTTCTCAGCGCACGATTGTAATTCAGGTCTCCAGTGACACGGGGAAGGGCTCCGGCCCGGACCTGATCGATCTCCTCCTCGGCACGGAGGATCTGCTCCTGGGCCAGTCCCACGGCCTGTCCCCGGTCCAGTGCCTGGTCCACCGCATCCTGGAGGGGAAGGGAGACCATGAGGGTGTCCGGTTCCGGCGTAGCGCCGACGCTGGCCGGCTCGGAAGGGCTGGAGGACTCGGAGGGATCGCCGGAGTCCTGACTCCCTGCCCCGGAAGCGGCCATCCCCGGAGCCGCTCCGACCCCGAGCCCCACCAGAACGCCAGTCAGCACGAGCAACGGGAGGAGGCTGCCGCCCCAGCGGGCAGGATAGGTCATGCCATCCTCCCGGATCCTGAGGAAAGGGAATCTTCCTCCCCTGACCTCCGGTCCTCCCATCGCCGCATCATGGCTGCCAGTTCGTTCAATACGAAGGAATGGAATTCGTGAAGTGCCTCCAGGCGCTCCACGCCCCCCTCCCCTTCGGATCGAAGGACCGGAAGCGTCTCTTCCAGAATCTCCTGCATATCCTGGATTCCCTGCACGGCCACCCGGAAACGAGCCTGGGTGAGATCCTCCCGGATCTGCCACCAGTCTCGCCGGTCACCGGCTCGGCTCACTCGCCGAGCCGAACCCATCCGCTCCAGAAGCCGCACATTCGTGGAGACCGATCCCTTGCTGACGTTGAGCCTCGAGGCCAGGCCATCCAGCGTCAGTGGCTCGCGGGACAGAAGGAGCAACCCGAAAACCTGCCCGGCAATCCTGGGGAATCCTTCCCGCTCATAGTGGATGCCCAACCGCTGAACCAACTTTTCCTGGGCGGGGGTGAGTTCTGGATCGGTCCGGGGCTCAGTGCCTGGAGGTTGAGAGGTCTCAGTCATGCCAGTTCATCCATCCAATTCATCCACGAGAAACTCCTTCCTCGGGCCAACAACAGGGCCAGGCCACAAACTGAAGACCCCGAGCTGAAAGGAAGGCAATGAATGATTCTAATAGATCGCTTTGTTCTGTACAGACTGAACGTTCAATTCGTAAGACAAGATGGCGAGGTGGTTCCACTCCTCCCCCATCCCCGCCCCCCGCGGGTTACTGGCTGTTCAACGACTCCTCGGAAGAGTCCCGTCTCCCGCTCCGCATCTGGCGACGTCCCCATGCCTTCTCGGCCTCCACCACCATGTACAGGATCAGACCCACGGCAAGGACCGGCCCCCAGCTCGTGAGGGTCAGGGGCTGAGTCCCGAAGAGAGTGTGGGATAGCGGGAGATAGGTGAAGAGCCCCTGAAATACCACCAGAAGTCCACCGGCTACCAGCACGGCCCTGTTCCCCACCAGAGCGTTCCACCCAATGGATGGCCGCCACTGGAAGCGACAGTTGAAGAGGTACCAGAGCTGGGCAGCTACCAGGGAGTTCACCACCACCGTCTGGGCATAGCCCAACTCCGCACCCCGGCCGAGTTGCCAGTTGAAGAGGAGCAAGCACCCTGTAGCCACCAGAACGGAAACGTAGAGGACCCGCCTCAGAAGAAAAGTAGAGAGGATGGGCTCATCCGGATCCCGAGGAGGCCGCTCCATGATTCCCTTTTCCGACGGCTCGAAGGCCAGGGCCAGAGCCAGGGTCACAGCCGTGATCATGTTCACCCACAGAATCTGGGCCGGGGTGATGGGAAACTCGGAGAGGGCCAGTGCCACGGCGGTGAGAACGATGAGCGCCTCAGCACCGTTCGTCGGGAGGATGAAGAGGATGGTCTTCTTCAGGTTGTCGTAGACGGTCCGTCCTTCCTCAACGGCCCGTTCGATGGAGGCGAAGTTGTCATCGGCCAGCACCATCTTGGACGCGCTCTTGGCCGCCTCACTCCCCTTGATCCCCATGGCCACCCCGATATCGGCCTGCTTCAGGGCAGGAGCATCGTTGACCCCATCGCCCGTCATGGCACAGACCGCACCATCCTCCTGGAGGGCCTGGACGATTCGTAGCTTGTGCTCCGGACTGGATCGGGCCATTACGTCATGGTTCCGAACCAATTCCCGGAACTCCTCCTCGTCAGCGGCCTCCAGCTCATTCCCGGTGACGGCGCTCGTCCCGTCACCGATGCCCATCCGGTCGCCAATGCTTCGAGCCGTGATGGCGTGGTCACCGGTGATCATCATGACCCGGATCCCGGCAGCCCGGCACTTCTCCACTGACTCAATGGCCTCAGGCCGCGGCGGATCCATGAGACCGGTAACCCCCAGGAGGGTCAGCCCGGACTCCACATCCTCCAGCTTCAGTTCTCGGCTGTCCTGGGAAGCATCCTTTTCCGCCAGCGCCAGAAGTCGGAAGCCCTTGCCTGCCACCTCCTCCATCCGATCCATCCAGACGTCCGGATCCAGCTCCTCGTCCCCCTCCGGGGTTCGGACCGTCTCGCACATCTCCATGATGGCTTCCGGCGCTCCCTTCACCAGGACTCGGGGAGTTTCCCCGTCCACCTGATTGAGGGAAGCCATCCATCGACGTTCAGACTCGAAGGGGATGAGGTCGAGCCGGGGATTGGCCTTCTCCTCCTCGTCCCGGTCCAGGCCGGCTTTCTGGGCCAGGACGAGAAGGGCGCCGTCCGTAGGATCTCCCTGCAGAACCGGGGCATCCTGACCTTCTGGAGTTGGGCTGAACTCGGCTTCATTGCAGAATAGCCCGACCCGAATGAGGGACATGAGGACCGAATCCGCAGTGGGGTCCTCCTCCTCGCCCTCCCACTTGAACACCCCATCCGGGATGAATCCGGAGCCGGTAACCTCCCACTCCCCGTGGGCCAGGAGGATCCGCTCCGCCGCCATCTCATTCCGCGTCAGCGTCCCAGTCTTGTCGGTGCAGATGATGGTGACCGATCCCAGCGTCTCCACTGCCGGAAGGCGCCGAACGATGGCCTTCCGCTCAGCCATCCGCTGCACCCCGAGAGCCAGGGTGATGGTGAGGATGGCTGGAAGCCCCTCGGGAATGGCCGCCACCGCAAGGGCCACCACCGCAAGGAAGGATTCCGTGGGGGTGAAGTTCCGGATCAGCCAGGCGAAGAAGAAGATGGCCACGCTGGCCGTCACGATGGCGATGGAGAGGTGGCGCCCGAATCGGTCGATCTGACGCAGAAGAGGGGTGCTGACCCCCTCCACCCTGGACACCATCTCACCGATGCGGCCGATCTCCGTGTCCTTCCCCGTGGCTACCACGATCCCCGTGATCCGGCCGGCAGCCACCAGGGTGCCGGAAAAGGCCATGGACGAGCGGTCACCGGCCAGGGCTTTCTCCTCCACGGGCTCCGGATCCTTTGGAACCGCTTCCGACTCTCCGGTGAGAATGGCCTCCTCCACCCGGGCATCCCGAGCCTTCACCACCCGCAGGTCTGCAGGCACCCGATCCCCGCTCGCCAGACGGACCACATCCCCAGGGACCAGCTCCTCGGCATCGATGGTCTGGCGAGACCCTCCCCGGACTACGGTGGCCTCAGGGGAGAGAAGCTGTCGGATCCCTTCCAGCGCCGCCTCCGCCTTCCCCTCCTGGACGAAGCCCACGATGGCGTTGACCAGGACCACTGCCGCAATGACGCCTGTGTCGATCCATTCCCCCAGGAAGCCGGTGAAGACAGCCGCCACCAGGAGGATGTAGATCAGGACGTTGTGGAACTGCTTCAGGAAGCGGACGAGGGAGCTTTCCCCCTCCTCCTCGGGCAGGCGGTTCGGACCATGTTCCTCCAGCCTCCGTGCTGCCTCTTCCGGCGAAAGCCCCCCCTCCAGATCCGTCTCCAGCTTCTCGCCTACCCCCCGAGCCTCCATGGAATGCCAGGGCGGCAGGTCATCACCATCAGCACCGGACCCGGCTTGGGGTGGACTTCCAGTGGCGGTGGGAGTGGGGTCGGTGGAGGTCATACCGTATGTCATGAAGAGTCAGGGTCGATCAGGGGTTCGGCCTGGGGTGGCTTCCCATCCCCATCCGCCGAACCAGATACATCCGAGTTCTCCGGTTGTGCCACTCGACATGGCTTCAGTCGGTTTCCCCGGCCCTTGCAACCCCGGTCCACATCGGACAGGGTCGCTTTCCGGAGCTCCCGTCCAGCCCTCCTTCGGGCGAACCCCAACCGCTCCCCCCTCCCTTCTTGTGACCGGTGGGACAGCTCCGTATCATGACGCTACCGTCAAGATGCAACTTCTTGCCTGCCGTTTACCCGACTACCACCCTCTCATGATCCTCCGCCGGGAACAGCCTGAACGTCCCCCGCCACCTGCTTTCCTGGGCAGCCGCATGGTCCTGGTCTTCTTCTTGTTGGGGCTGGGAGCGCTGGGGTGCACACGTTACGTGGAGGCGGACCGGGGTCCCCAGGCTTATTACCAGACTGGATTCCCCATCCACGACACATCAGAGGAGTTGGAGGAGATCCAGGAGGCAGTCCACCGCATCCGGGTAGCCTCTGTCTACCAGACGTACTTCTTCGCTGAGGAGGATGCGCCCACGGAGAGCCGGTCTGGCTCCCCCACCCTCCTGGCTCAGGCGGTGGACACCACCCGAGTGGATCGCTCCCGGGCCGCCACAGCCGTTCTCATTGCCCAGGAGGAAGGTCGTCTCGTTCTACTCACAGCCGGTCACGCAGTACACTTCCCCGATACCATCGTGGAGTACCACCAGGGCCGGGCCGCCCCCCTTCCGGGCCAGCCCCAACGAACCATCCGCAGCATCTCGATCCTGAGCCAGCGGACCAACTGGATTGTCGGATTACCGGGTCTTGATCCCTTTCAGGTCCTGGCCCGGGATGACGAGAACGACCTGGCCTTTCTTGGCGTGGAGTACGAGGCCCGGGAGGGCGAGCCCCGGCCTCGGGTCCTACCGGCAGCCGTGGGACGGCCGAACCGACTGTCTCTGGGCTCCTTCGTCTACGTCCTGGGCTTCCCCGCCGGATATCCCATGGTAACGCGAGGGATCGTCAGCGACCCCAGGGGGGAGGAGTCAGGGTCCTTCGTGGTGGACGGACTCTGGAATGAGGGGATGAGCGGGGGGCTCATCCTGGCCGTTCGCGGAGACGGCTCGGGGATGGAGTGGGTGGGGATGGCTCGGGCTGCAGCGGCCCGGAGTGAACACCGCCTGGTCCCTGAGGAGGGTGCCCACCGAACGCAGGATCCATGGCGGCCCTACGAAGGCCCCATCTTCCTAGAAGAGAGCCGGAGCATCCAGTACGGGATCACCCTCTCCGTGCCTGTGGAAACGATCCGTAGCTTCGCCAACCGCCACAGGGGAGAGCTTCGGGAGCAGGGGTATGAGCTCCCCCGAATCGACCCCTGACATCCTCCGGTCCTGGTCGGAGTTCTCCCGTCCAGGGAGGGATTGCCTCGGCGCTGTGACGTAGAACCTGGCCAACCGAAACCCCCTCCTGCAGGGGGTTACTGCCGGAAAGCCAGGTCCATGTATTCCTGGAGCATCCGCCGAGTGTGGAAGTGGGCTCCGTTCAGGGCAATACTCCAGCGCATGACCCTTGCCCACCCATCCGGATCCTGGTGGAAGAGAGGGAGGATGGTCTCCTCCAGCTTCTTCAGGGTGGACTCGAATTCGCCCTCATCATCCACTGGTGCCTCCCAGCCCTCGTCGATGGCCCACCCGGTGACTCCTTCCACGTGGCCTTCGATCCACCATCCATCCAGGATACTGAGGCAGGGCACCCCGTTCAGAGCGGCCTTCATTCCGCTGGTCCCCGAAGCCTCCAACGGCTTCCTGGGCTGGTTGAGCCAGAGGTCCGCCCCGGCGGTGAGAAGCCCTCCCAGCTCCATGTCGTAGTCCTCCAGGTACACCAGTGGCACTTCGTCACCCAGAGCTCTTCCGGCCTGCACGACCCTTTGGATCAGCTCCTTCCCCTTCTCGTCCCGAGGATGAGCCTTCCCTGCGTAGAGGACCTGGAGCCCTCCTCCCTTCCGTGCCACCTCCAGTAGTCGTTCCGGCTGGGACACCAGGAAATCTGCCCGTTTGTAGGGCGCCGCTCGCCGGGCAAAGACCACCGTCAACTTCTCCGGATCCAGCCGTCGACCCGTTCGGCCCTCCACCTCTTCCAGGAGTCGGGTTCGGGCCCGTGCATGGGCCTCGCGAATCTCCTTGAGCGGAATCACCACGGCATGGCGAAGGAGGAAGGGATTCTCCCTCCATCCCGGCAGGTGCTCGTCAAAGAGCTCCTGGAAGGCAGGTCCCGTCCAGGTTCCGACGTGGACACCGTTGGTAATGGGTAGGATCTCATGTCCGGGAAACATCTCCCGGGAAAGCATGGCATGCCGGAGCGCCACACCATTGGTGAAGCGGGCAAATCGAAGCGCCACCCGAGTCATGTTCACCTCTCCCTCGTGGACACATCCGGTTTCCTGAAGCAACGCTACGATTTCAGGAGAAAGGACGTCCTGAACCAGGGAGAGGGGGAACCGATCGTGTCCTGCCGGGACAGGGGTGTGGGTGGTGAAAACGCAGCGCTTCCGGACCGCCTCCACCTTCCGAACCAACTCGGCCGGCTCCATCTCCCCACCCCCTCCCTCCTGGCGGAGGAGTTCCAGGGCCAGGAGAGCTGAATGGCCTTCATTCATATGGAAGGTATGGAGACCGTTCATCGCCAGGGCCTGGAGAAATCGCACGCCACCCATCCCCAGAACCGCCTCCTGATGGAGGCGGAGGGTCTCGTCACCACCATAGAGCCGATCGGTGATCCTCCGGTCTTCGGGGTGGTTCTCCTCCAGATCCGTGTCCAGGAAATACACGGGGACCTCGTGTCCTCGAACACCCTCGATCCGATACTCCCACCCTCGGATATGGACCGTCCTTCCCTCCAGCGTGATTTGTACGCGAAGATCCAGAGGATGGAGATGCTGGCTCGGGTCCCACGGGTCGGCTGACTCGGTCTGACGCCCTTCCGAATCGAGTCCCTGGTGCAGATAGCCCTCCCGGTGCACCAGAGTCACCACTACGAAGGGAAGACCCAGGTCGGCTGCCCCCTTGGCCGTGTCGCCGGCCAGAACGCCCAGGCCACCGCTGTATGTGGGGAGCTCGTTCTCCACTCCGATCTCCATGGTGAACGCCGCAATCTCAGCTCGATCCACCAGCGATTCATTCGACATATATGTGACTCCGCAGTTGGTTTTCCGGCCGGTTCGGAGACTCGGTCATGCCCCTGAACAGCCATTGAAGGAGCACACAGTTCGCTCTCGAGAGCCCCTGGGCACAGACCTTCAGCGACTCGAACCGGCCAGTTCCCGGACCTGTTCGTGTCTCCTCGTGGATGGCACGTTACCCCTCCCTGGATGCCATCGGTCCACCCCCCGGAACCCAGAAGACTGTTGAAGGCGCAGAGGGCCCTCCAGCAGCGTGCCGTTGCCCTGGAGCCGTTCAGGACCTCACCTTTCCACCCGTATCCCCCCCTTCCGGTGAACAGGGATCCGGCCATCGACCCAGGAGCATCGTCGTGAGTACAGATCGCCCGCAGATCAGGACGCCCAAGCCCCGGGATGGACGCCATCGCGTCCAGATCGAAGGAATCGCGCCCTCGGTAAATGGCGGGCGGTTCCCGGCCAAAGGGATCCAGGGCGACCCCTTCCCGGTGGAAGCCGACATCTTTGCCGACGGGCATGACCGGATCGAGGCCCGTCTCCTCCACCGTCGGCTCGGACGTCGGGAGTGGGAGGAAGTTGCCATGCTCCCCTTGGGCAACGACCGGTGGCGGGGAACCTTCACGCCGGAGGAGTTGGGAGCCCATCAGTTCACCATCCAGGCCTGGGTCGATCCCTTCCTCACCTGGCGAACGGAGTTGGAAAAGTGGATCCAGGCCGGCGTGGATGTCTCGCTGGAACTGGAGGAGGGTGCCCGACTGGTAGAGGAGGCTCGGGATCGAGCCGACGAGATCTATGCCGGCGCCCTGGCCCGATGGGCGGCCCGCCTCAGAAGCTGGGCCGGCACCCCTGAACTGTCACAGGACCCATCCCCTCTCCTGAAGGAGCGGGGCCTTCTCAAGGGAGACCTTCCCCAGCTCATGACTCGCTGGGCTGATCGCTCCCTGGCCACCCGCCCCCCTCGTCTCCGAACAATCCGGGTGGATCGGGAACGGGCCGCTTTCAGTGCATGGTACGAGTTCTTCCCCAGATCCACCGCGCCCAGACCAGGGACTCACGGTACCTTTCGGGATGCCGAAGCTCACCTTCCCTACATCCAGGAAATGGGCTTCGACGTGGTCTACCTACCGCCCATCCACCCCATCGGGACAACAAACCGAAAAGGACCCAATAACCAGACCGTGTGCGACCCCGACGACCCGGGAAGCCCCTGGGCCATTGGAGCCACGGATGGGGGGCACACTGCCATCCACCCGGAGCTGGGCACTCTGGATGATTTCCGGAGCTTCCGGGAGAAGGCCGAGGGGCTGGGGATGGAGGTAGCGCTGGACATCGCATTCCAGTGCTCGCCCGATCACCCGTGGGTGAAGGAGCATCCGCAGTGGTTTCGCCACCGACCCGACGGGTCCATCCGTTACGCTGAGAACCCCCCCAAGAAATACCAGGATATCTATCCCCTGGACTTCGAGACCGAGGACTGGGAAGGTCTGTGGGATGCCCTCCTGGGGGTGTTCCTTCACTGGATGGCAGAGGGTGTCCGCATCTTCCGGGTGGACAACCCGCACACGAAGGCTTTCCCCTTCTGGGAATGGGCTATCCGGGAGCTACGGGATCGGGACCCGGGAGTAATTCTCCTCTCCGAAGCCTTTACCCGGCCCCGGATCATGTATCGTCTTGCCAAGTTGGGGTATACCCAGTCCTACACCTACTTCACCTGGCGGAACACGAAACAGGAGTTGGAGGCCTACCTGACCGAGCTCACACGGACCCAGGCCCGCCACTTCTTCCGACCCAACTTCTGGCCCAACACCCCGGACATACTCACCGAATTCCTCCAGACCGGAGGACGCCCGGCCTTCATGCTCCGACTCGTCCTGGCCGGAACCCTGACGGCGAACTACGGAATCTACGGCCCACCCTTCGAGCTCGTGGAGCACACACCCCGGGAGCCGGGTAGCGAAGAGTACCTGGATTCGGAGAAGTACCAGCTCCGACACTGGAATCTGGATCGGCCCGACAGCCTCCGGGAATTCATCAGCCGGGTGAACCGGATCCGAAAGGAGAACCCGGCCCTCCACCGGAACGGAACGCTTCACTTCCACTCCGTGGACAATGACCGGCTCATCGTCTACAGCAAGATGGATCAGAGTGGAGAAAACAGGATCCTGGTCGTAGTGAACCTGGACCCCCATCACACCCAGAGCGGATGGGTCGAGGTGGATCACGCCAGGCTGGGGTTGGAAGCGGGACAATCCTATGGACTCCAGGATCTCCTTGCCGGAGGGCAGTACTTGTGGGAACCGGACCGGAACTTCGTCCGGCTCGATCCCCAGGTGTCCCCGGCACACATCTTTCAGGTTTCGAGTCGACACCGGAATGAAGCGGACTTCGAGTACTTCTGAGCCGACCCTCCTGGCCCTGGCATGACTTTTCCAGAACCGCCCACCGGATCGAGATCCCAACTTGGCGGCCTGGACCGCCCCACCCCAAGGACCCACCGGCGATGAACTCCATCGACACCGAAGCCCCCCTCCTATCCGATGATCCCCAGTGGTACCGGGATGCCATCATATACGAGCTCCATGTCCGTTCCTTCTTCGACTCCAATGGAGACGGGATCGGCGATTTCCAGGGGCTGACGAAAAAGCTGGACTACCTGGAGGAGCTGGGTGTCACCGCTCTGTGGATCCTCCCATTCTATCCATCCCCCCTCCGGGATGACGGGTATGACATCGCCGACTACCGGAAGGTGAATCCGGATTATGGGACGCTGGAGGACTTCCAGACCTTCCTCAACGAGGCTCACCGGCGAGGACTCCGGGTCATCACGGAGCTGGTCATCAACCACACCTCAGATCAGCATCCATGGTTTCAGCGGGCTCGAAGAGCACCGGCTGGGAGCCCCGAGCGGGAGTTCTACGTCTGGAGCGACGACCCGGAGCTCTACTCCGATGCACGGATCATCTTCAAGGACTTCGAACCTTCCAACTGGAGCTGGGATTCGGTGGCAGGGGCCTATTACTGGCATCGCTTCTACCACCATCAGCCCGACCTGAACTTCGAAAATCCTGCAGTCCAGGACGAGCTCTTCCGGATCCTGGACTTCTGGCTGGAGATGGGTGTGGACGGCCTCCGGCTCGACGCCATCCCCTACCTGTACCAGCGAGATGGAACCAACTGTGAGAACCTCCCTGAAACCCATGGCTTCCTGAAGAAGCTCCGGGCCCACGTGGACCAGCGCTTTCCGAACCGCATGCTCCTGGCCGAAGCCAACCAGTGGCCCGAGGACGCCGCCGCCTATTTCGGCGACGGCGATGAATGTCACATGAATTTCCACTTCCCCCTCATGCCCCGGCTCTTCATGGCGGCCCGCATGGAGGACCGCTTCCCCATTCGGGACATCCTGGATCAGACGCCGGGCATCCCCGACGGATGCCAGTGGGGACTCTTCCTGCGGAACCACGACGAACTCACGCTGGAGATGGTGACCGACGAGGAGCGAGACTACATGTACCGGGTGTACGCCGAGGACACTACGGCCCGCATCAACCTGGGCATCCGACGCCGGTTGGCTCCCCTCCTGCAGAACAACCGGCGGCAGATGGAGCTGCTGAACTCACTCCTCCTCTCGCTCCCCGGAACACCCATCCTCTACTACGGGGATGAGATCGGGATGGGAGACAACTTCTACCTGGGAGATCGCCACGGCGTCCGAACCCCCATGCAGTGGGCCGGCGACCGGAACGCAGGCTTCTCTACAGCCAATCCCCAGAAGCTCTTTCTGCCGGTTATCATCGACCCGGAGTACCACTTCGAGACCGTCAACGTAGAGACCCAACAGCAGAATCCCACCTCCCTCCTCTGGTGGATGCGCCGGCTCCTGGCCCTTCGGAAACGCCATCCGGCCTTTGGGCGAGGGTCGCTGGACTGGGTTGAGCACGACAATACGAAGGTGGTGGCGTTCCTCCGCGGTCACGAGGATGAGACGATTCTGGTCGTGGCCAACCTTTCCCGCTTCGCTCAACCCGTGAATCTGGATCTGAGCGAGTTGGAGGGTCGAGTCCCCCTGGAGCTCTTCGGTCACACCCCCTTCCCTCGGGTGATGGGCAGCCACTATCCCCTCACCATCCCTGCCCACGGCTTCCTCTGGTTTTCCATGGAGACCCAGGAGAGCATCCAGGACCGGCGCATCCTCACCCCTGCATCGGAGCGGGACCCTCAGGATCTACCCGTCGTCACGTCTGGACGAGAATGGACCGAGGCCCTGGAGGGCCGGCGGCGGCGCAAGGTGGAGCCTGCACTGCTCAACTTCGTTCAGGCCCAGCGATGGTATCCGGGAAAGGGCAAGTCGGTCCGATCGGGAACGATCCAGGAGGTGATCCCGGTCGCCCCGGAAATAGGGGAAGGAGTCCTGGTCCTCTTCCAGGTCGAGTACGTCTCAGAGACGCCGGAAACCTACCTCATCCCTCTGACCTGGGCCGGAGGTGCCCAGTCCAGAAGAATCCTGGAAGAAGATCCTGGAAGTGTAGCCTGGCATACCCGGACTGGTGCAGATGCCGAAGAGGGCATCGTCTTTGACGGCGTCCGCGACGACACCCTCCCCCGACGTCTTCTCCAGATGGTGGGTGAGGGCGCTGCCGTCCGCGGCGATACCACGACCCTCCTGGGACACCCCCGGAGCTCCGGGGCCGAGCTGTCCCTCTCTCAGCAGAGCGAGTTGACACCCACACCGGGTCGGGCGGAGCAGAGCAATAGCTCCATCATCTTTGGCCAGGAGTGGATCTTGAAGCTCTTCCGGCGGGTGGAGGAAGGGTCGAACCCGGACCTGGAGGTGGGAACGTTCCTCCACGACGTAGGATTTGTGGGTACCCCAGAGATGATGGGGGCCTTGGAGTTCCGGAACGAGAGGGGCGGGAGTGCCGCTTGCGCCATCGTCCACAGATTCGTGCCCAACCAGGGCGATGCCTGGGCCCACGCCAGGGATTCCCTGGGTCGCTATTACGAGGACGGCCTGGCCTCCGATCCAGCTCGCCACGCCCTCCCCCTCCCTGACCATATTCTGAATGCGGCCCATGGGCGACTGGAGGGCGAGCCTCTCCCGGATCTGGCCCAGCATCTCATCGGTCCGTACCTGGAGTCGGCACGGCTTCTGGGACGTCGCACAGGTGAACTTCACCATGCCCTGGCCTCCCGTGATGACCTGGAAGCGTTCCGGCCCGAGCCCTTCTCGACCCTTTATCAGCGGTCCCTCTATCAGTCCATCCGCAATCTCCTGGGCACCTCCCTGGAGAGCCTGGCCCGGCGCATGGAGGACCTGGGTCCAGAAGAGGGCGAGATGGCCCAGACCATCCTGCAAGCCAGACCCCGGCTCCTGGGACGTTTCGAGGCGCTTCTGGAGGACCGATTCGATGGTCGAAGAATCCGCGTTCACGGCGACTTCCACCTGGGTCAGGTGATCTTCACCGGAAAGGACTTCCAGATCATCGACTTCGAAGGAGAACCGGATCGGGCCCTGGGAGAACGGCGAATCAAGCGATCCCCCCTCCGGGACGTGGGAGGCATGGTCCGCTCTTTCGACTATGCCTCCCGGGCGGTCCTCAGGGACCTCCCCGAGCATGGGTTGATCAGTGACGTCCAGGACCCGCAGGCTCTTCGGCTGGCCCGTTTCTGGCCCGAATGGGTATCGGTGGAGTACCTGAACGGCTACCTGGGGACCCCTGGAGTCCCACCTCTCCTCCCACGGGACCAGGACTCTCGGCGTCACCTCCTGGATCTTTTCATCCTGGAAAAGGCCCTTTACGAACTCCGCTATGAGATCCACAACCGCCCCGAGTGGGCTCGAATCCCACTGACGGGGATCCTGGGCCTGCTGGGTCCGGCAAGAAGCACCGTGGAGACTCCCGAAGGTGACCCACCTCCTTCAGACGCTGACGCATGGGGCGCTGACGATGGAGGGTAACCACTCCAGTACTCGAGAGGATGCCGTTGCCGCCCTGGCCAGAAGCGTGGGGATCCAGCGGCACCATCGGGACGGGCTCGGCCAGTCAGTGAAGGTGGACCGGGAAACCATCCTGGCCCTCTTCCCTTCGCTGGGGCTGGAGGTAGAGACAGAAGCCGATGCCCGCAGGGAGCTGAGGAAACGGAAGGCGGAAGAGCTTCAGGAGATCGTCCCTCCCGTGAGTGTGCACTGGCAGGGCTCGGAGCCTCGACTCTCTCTGGGACGGGCTATTCCTGATGGCACTCACTGTCACCTGGACCTCCAAGAAGCACTAGAGGGCGAGCGATTGACCGAGTTGGCTGCCCGGAGCGCCGGAGGAGCCCTCCCCCTCCCAGCGGACCTGTCGCCCGGCTACTACCACGGGACAGTCACGACAAAGGAGGGACGGGGATCTACGCTCCTGGTCGTGGCGCCACCTCGAGTCTACGGGGCTCCGGCGAACTCCAGCTCCGAAACCGCTCCTTCCCTGGCCACCCCAGCGGATCTGCCGGCACCGGCTGCACAGGAGCAGGCACGCAACCGAAGAGCACCAGAGCGGGAGTGGGGCACCTTTCTTCCCCTCTACGCCCTGCACTCCTCCCGGACCCGGGGAGTCGGCAGCCTCACGGAGCTGGAAGAGCTCCTGCAATGGACTGCAGGGCTGGGTGGCGCTGCCGTAGGCGTTCTTCCTCTCATGGCCAGTTACCTGGAGGAGCCCTTCGATCCCAGCCCCTACGCTCCGGCCAGTCGCCTTTTCTGGAACGAACTGTACCTGGATCCGGAACGACTCCCGGAGTGGGAGCGATCACCGGATGCCCGGGCCCAGGCCAGCTCCAGGGCCTTTCAACGCCGAGGGCGTTGGCTCCACTGGGCACCGTCGGTGGACTACCGGGAAGCATATCGCCTCCAACGGTCTCTCCTGGACGGGCTGTCTGAGACCTGGGAGGAGGAAGGGGGCATGCGGACCCCGGAATTCCGAGCTTTCCTCGCTCGACCGACCTCCCCCATGACCTATGCCGCTTTCCGGGCCACGATGGCGTCCCGATCCCAGGTGTGGACCCAATGGCCCGACCAGTGGCGGACAGAGGGGATCCCCCGGGATGCCTACCGGGGTAGCGACCTCCGACGCCACCTCTACGTCCAGCTTCGCTTCACCCAGGCACTGGAAGAGATCCTGGGGGATGGAACGGCCCCGGGCCCGGGGCTCTACCTGGACCTCCCCCTTGGGGCCCATCCCCTGAGCTATGACCGTTGGGCCAACCCGGGACTGTTCGCCCCCCGGGCCTCCCTTGGTGCTCCACCTGACGGGTTCTATCCCGAGGGCCAGGACTGGGGCCTCCCCCCACTCCGACCGGAGACCGCCCAGGTCCGGGGACACAGCCACCTCCGGGAGGTTCTGGGCACCATACTTCCTTTCGCGCGTTACCTTCGCATCGATCATGTCATGGGGTTGCACCGGTTGTACTGGATTCCGTCGGGGATGAAGGCCAACCAGGGCGCCTACCTTCGGTACCCAGCCCGGGAGCACTACGCCATTCTCTCGGTGGAGTCCCACAGGCACCGGACCATCCTTGCCGGCGAGGACCTGGGCACGGTTCCCCCGGAGGTCCGGGAGGCCATGGATCGTCACGGTCTGCGACGAATGTTCGTCGTACCCTTCGAAATCCGATCTCATGGCGGATCGGATGAAGCGAAGGAGAATGAGATCGGAACGGCCCCTGACCAGGACGAAGCGGAGGTGAGCCAGGAACAGATCAGTCAGGAGGCGAACCGAGAAGAGGTCCTGAACCCGGTACCGGGCGGAGCCGTGGCAGGCGTGGGTACCCACGATACGCCCACCTGGGCTCGCCTCTGGGAGGAGCGTGTCGATCTTCGATCGGCCTTCCTCCCCACTCCGTCTTCTCCACCCGACCCCTGCGCCGGATCCGTTGGCCCGTCCCCCCTGGATGCAGAAGAGGCGGCAGACCCAGCCCCGTATCAGGGTCTCACCGCAGCCCTCAGCACTCTGGCCCGAAGCCGGGCCGGACTGGTCATGGTCAACCTGGAGGATCTCTGGCTGGAACAGGAGCCACAGAACCGGCCCGGCACCAACCATCCCAGCAATTGGGTGCGGAAGGCTCAGCTCCCGCTGGAGCGCATGCGCACCGACCCTCGGGTCCTGGACCTCTTGAAAGAGGTGGATCGGGGCCGGAAAACCCTTTCGTCCGACACCGGGCTGACACCCGCCGAGCATCCGAGCCAGAGCCAGGAGAAATCCGGTGACCAATGAAGCCCGCCCGCAAGATCCCACGTCCGGACACTCATCGATTTTCACCCCGGACGACCTCCACCTCTTCAATGAGGGGACCCACACTCGTCTCTACGGGAAATTGGGAGCACACCTCTCTCAAGACTCGGATCAACCAGGAGTCCGGTTCGCCGTATGGGCGCCCAATGCCCAGTCCGTCTCGGTGGTGGGAGACTTCAACGAATGGGACGGTGAAGTCGATCCCCTTCACCCCAGGGGTCACTCCGGAATCTGGGAGGGCTTCGCAGCGTCTGCCCGGAAGGGGAACCGTTACAAGTACTTCATCCGATCCCGGGTCGGAGGCTATCAGGTCATGAAGGCCGACCCCATGGGATTCCGGCACGAGGAACCGCCGTCCACAGCTTCCATGATCTGGGACCTGGACTACGAGTGGCAGGACGAATCCTGGATGGCCAATCGGGGCACCCGTCAGGGCCTCGAACAACCCATCTCCGTCTATGAAGTCCACCTGGGATCCTGGAGACGGGACCCGGACGATCCATCCCGGCTCCGGGGATATCAGGAGCTGGCCCCGGAGTTGGCCCGATACGTGACGGAGTTGGGTTTCACCCATGTACAACTCCTTCCCATCATGGAGCACCCGTTCTACGGCTCCTGGGGGTACCAGACCACCGGATATTTTGCACCATCCAGCCGGTACGGCTCCCCCCAGGACTTCATGGCCATGGTGGACCAGCTTCACCAGGCTGGGATCGGAGTGATCCTGGACTGGGTTCCGTCCCACTTCCCTTCCGATGAACATGGGCTGGGCTTCTTCGACGGCACGCACCTCTACGAGCACGCTGATCCCCGACAGGGTTTCCACCCCGATTGGGAGAGCCTGATCTTCAACTACGGTCGGGAGGAGGTCCGCTCCTTCCTCCTGAGCAGCGCCCACTTCTGGCTGGACCGCTACCATGTGGATGGGCTCAGGGTGGACGCCGTGGCCTCCATGCTCTACCTGGATTACTCCCGGAAGGATGGGGAATGGATTCCCAACGAGTATGGAGGCCGGGAGAACCTGGATGCCATCCGGTTTCTCCAGCAATTCAATCGGGACGTCTACCGAGCGTATCCGCATACCCATACCATCGCCGAGGAATCCACGGCATGGCCCATGGTCTCCCGACCCACCGATCTGGGGGGACTCGGATTTGGGATGAAGTGGGACATGGGATGGATGCACGACACCCTGAAGTATCTGGCCCGGCAACCAATCCACCGCCGACACCACCACGACGAGATCACCTTCAGGGCCATCTACGCCTTCAACGAGAACTTCATGCTCCCCCTATCCCACGACGAAGTGGTCCACGGAAAGGGGTCCCTCCTGAATCGCATGCCGGGCGATGCCTGGCAGAAACGAGCCAACCTCCGGCTCCTCCTGGCCAATCAATTTTTCCAGCCTGGCAAGAAACTCCTCTTCATGGGTGGTGAGCTGGGGCAGCCCTCCGAGTGGAACCACGAAGGCGAACTGGACTGGGGTGTCCTCGATGATCCAGCCCACGGAGGGATCCAGCGCCTGGTCACGGACCTGAACGCCCTGTATCGCAGGGAACCATCCCTCCACGCCACCGACTTCGATCCCCAGGGCTTCCATTGGATCATGGCCGACGACCGGGACCGGAGCGCCCTGGCCTTCCTGCGGACTTCGCCTCGAGAAACGGATCATCCTCCCGTCCTGGCCATCTTCAACTTCACCCCGGTCCCCCGGGAGAACGTCCGGATCGGCATCCCGATGGGCGGCTCCTGGACGGAGCTTCTGAATACGGACTCCCAGGCATACGGTGGAAGTGATGTGGGGAACCTGGGCACCGTGGACGCCCTACCGGTCCCTTCCCACGGACATTATCACTCCCTGGTCCTGACCCTCCCTCCGCTGGGAGCTCTGGCCCTCATGCCCGAAGGATAATCCAGTGCCACACCGCTACTTCTGCATCCACGGTCACTTCTATCAGCCTCCCCGAGAACACCCATGGCTCGAGGAGATCGCTCGGCAGGAGTCGGCCCATCCGTATCACGACTGGAATGAGCGGATCAAGAAGGAAGCATACGCCCCCAACGCATTCTCCCGGATCCTGAACGATGACGGACTCATCGCCCGGATCGTGAACAACTACAGCTCCATCAGCTTCAACTTCGGTCCCACCCTCCTCCGCTGGATGGAGAGGCACGCCCCCGAAACCTACGAAGCTATCCAGGAGGCGGACCGGAGAAGCCAGGAACGCTTCGGAGGGCACGGCTCGGCCATGGCCCAGGCCTTCGGTCACATGATCATGCCCCTGGCCAACCAGCGGGACAAGGAGACCCAGATCCTCTGGGGCGTGGCTGATTTCCAGAAACGATTCAGGCGAGACCCCATGGGGATGTGGCTGCCCGAAACGGCGGTGGACCTGGAGAGCCTGGATCTCATGGCCCGAGAAGGGATCCAGTTCACCATCCTGGCGCCCCGTCAGGCAGGATCGACTCGTGAGGAAGGCGACCAGGAGTGGATCGACGTGAGTGGGGAACAGGTAGATCCGAGTCACCCCTACCGGGTCCACCTCCCGTCAGGTCGGAGCATTACCGTCTTCTTCTACGATGGAGGGCTCTCCCGAGCGGTGGCCTTTGATCGGCTCCTGAGTGACGGAAACGCCCTCTTTCGACGTCTCCTGGAAGCCGGGGGCGGATCCAGGGGCCCCGGCTCCCTGACCCACATCGCCACCGACGGCGAGACCTACGGCCATCACCACCGGCATGGCGAGATGGCCCTCTCCTATGCCCTGGAGCTGCTGCGTAAGGAGCCAGGTGTTCAGCTCACAAACTACGCCCAGTATCTGGAGCTGCATCCACCCACGCGGGAAGCCCAGATCGTGGAAAACTCGTCCTGGAGCTGTGTGCACGGGGTGGAGCGCTGGCGCTCCGACTGCGGGTGCAGCACCGGAAGCAATTCGGAGTGGAAGCAGAGTTGGCGAGAGCCCCTCCGGGCGGCTCTGGATCATCTCAGAGACACCATCGCTCCCGGATACGAGGAGGCCATGGGAGAGCTGGTGAAAGATCCGTGGGGGGCGCGAGACCGCTACATCCAGGTCATCCTGAATCGGGAACCGGACAATGTGGAGAGGTTCCTCCATGCCGAGGCATCGATTGAGTTGGACAGCCAGGCCCAGGTCCGGCTCCTGAAGCTCCTGGAGATGCAACGGAACGCCATGCTCATGTACACGAGCTGCGGCTGGTTCTTCGATGACCTGGCCCGCATCGAGACCCTCCAGGTTCTCCGCTATGCGGCACGGACGATTCACCTCTACGAGATCCTCTTCGAGGACGACGTGGAGGAGGAGTTCCTGACCCGACTGGCCAGTGCCCGGAGCAGTGTACCGGCTCTGGGGTCTGGGGAGGATCTCTACAGGGAACGGGTCGCCCCTGAACGGATCGGCCTCGCCAAGGTGGCAGCCCACTTCGCCGTATCCTCCCTCTTCAAGGACGGGGATGGGCCTGGAAACGGACTGCATCGGATCTACTCCTACGACGTGGAGGTGGAGGACCACCGGCACCTATCCGCAGGAGGGGTCCGCTTCGATCACGGGCGCCTTCGGGTGGTCTCCCGTATCACACGGAGCGCCGGTCGCTTCAGCTATGCCGTTCTCCACATGGGTGACCACCACCTCGTAGGCGGGGTGCGGGCATTCGACGAGATGGCAGGGTACCAGGATCTGACCTCACAGATGGTCGAGCAGTTCGAGAGGGGGGCAACCCTGGAGATCGTCCGCCTCCTGGACCGGGCGTTCGATGCGTCCAGCTACTCACTCCACTCCCTCTTCCCGGACGAGCAGGAACGAGTGGTGAATCGAATTCTCCAGACCTCACTGGAGGATGCCGAACAGATCATGGGAAGCCTCTACGAGAGTCGGATGCCTCTCATGCGCTTCCTGGCAGGTCTTCAGATGGCCCAGCCCCGGCCGTTCCGGGCCGCTGGGGAGTTCGTTCTCAACACCCGCCTGGAACGGGCTTTCCGAGCTCCCGAGCCGGATCCGGTGACCCTTGAATCCCTTTTCCATGAGGCCCGCCTCACCGGTCTCCGGGTGGACCGGGACATGCTAGGCCATGCCGCCGGCTCCGCCCTGGAACGGCTCCTGAAACAGATGGAAGAAACCCCTGAGGACCTGGACCGGACTCGAGTGGCACGCCACGTCATCGAATTCGTCCGATCCCTTCCCTTCTCCACCGACCTCTGGGAAGCCCAGAACACCTTCTTCCGACTCCTGGAGGCCGAGTTCCCCCGCCGTGCCCAGGACGCTGCAGCAGGGGATGGGGATGCCCGGTGGTGGGTCCGGGAATTCCAGGCTGCCGGAGAGGCTCTGGGGGTCGCAGTACCTACAAGTGAACTGGATCAATCGTCACCAACCCCCACCGACGGATAGAGAGGTGAATCCCGCGACCGTAGGAAGGACCCTGTCCACATCGGGTCTTCCCTCCTGGCTCCTCTTGCCCCCCCATGGGCCGTCGGAGGCCTCTGCGGTCAAAAGGGTACACCGTGCACTCCTTCAACAGCCTTCCCGCGGTCACCCCTCCTCCCCCTCCTCGGGCTCGAACCATCCCTCCTCGCCCTCCGGCCGCCTGTCGCCGCAAAGATCCCGGAGCATGGCGGCACCTTCCTCCGGTCCGATGGCCAGGAGCCGGTCGCCGGCCACCAGGGTTCGGGTCGCCCGGGGCCTGTACACCCATCGAGGTCCCCTCTGGATGGCCAGAACCTCCATCCCTGTCTCAGTATGGAGTCGAAGCTCCCCGAGCTTCTGATCCGCAGCATCTGATCCCTGAGTCACAATGGCCTCCACCACGATCTCATCGGCTTCGGCCAGGGCCTGTGCGATGATGGGGTGGGGCAGTTCATCCACCTCGATGAGTCGGGTCATGGACTTGGCGGCATCCACGATCCGTTCGGAGGCGGCAGAAATGTGAATCAGGCCCCGCAGGTCGTCCGGATCTGCCACCTCCGAAGCCGCCCGCAGGACCCACCCCTCCAGGTCATGGTAGAGCTCGTCGCTAGCCTCCTCGATGACGGACACCTCAGCAGCCAGCTTCCGGTCCCGGAGGAGGATGGCCGAATAGGCCAGACCCACCGCGATCTCACTGGTATTCTTCAGCTCCACCACCAGATCCACAGCCCGGTCGAGCTTGGAGAGGACGGGTGCATCCATCGGTGGACGAGGCTCCAGGGCCTCCATCCCTGCCATCTCTCGCACCCGGTCCACCCCTTCGGGCGGCCCCTGCAGGAAGATCACATCCCCCTCCTGGAGGATCTCATCCCCGCCAGGCCCGAAGATCCACTGGATGTCCCGTCGGATGGCGATGAGCCACATTCCGGTCCGAGCCGGGAGCGCAATGTCCCGCAGGGGTGAACCCTCGATCTCATTCTCCGGTTGGATACGGAGTCGGGTCACTACCTCTGCCGCGTGGCGAAGATCCTCCCGCAGTTGCCGGGGAACCCCCAGATCCTTCACCACCACCCGGGCAACCTCCTCTGCGGAATCGGCAATGGTCTCGATGGATGCGGCCAGTGCCAGTACTCCGGCCAGCCCCTCGGCATCCTCCCGGGTCCGGGCCGCGATGAGGCAGATCATCCGGAGCTCGTTGATCACCTCACCGATCTCGTGTTCCAACCGGAACACCTCCCGTGCCAGATCCTCGTCGTCGAAGAAGACCGCAGCATAGGCCAGGTCCACCATGAGCTCGGCCACGTCCTTGGCCAGGACCAGGTGGTCCTTCACCGTCCTTCGTTCCATCTCCATGTTCATCCCCCCCAGAGGAGAGCTGTCACTGCCACAAGGGTCAGTAGTCCGAGAAGATCCATCGCCGAGGTGACGATGGGAATGCCTTGATTGTCCGGGTCGAATCGGAAGTGGTAGGACGCCGCTGCCGTGGCGTAGGCCACCACCGAGAGAAGCACCGTCGAGATGAGACCTGCCAGGAGTGAGAGTCCCACCACCGCCCCAAGACCCGGTGGATCGTATCCAAAAAGGGTGGCCACAGTCCATGCCGCCGTCCCGATGGCGGTAAAGGCGAAGATGGCGAAGAAGAAGGCTACCGAAACGTCCAGCGCCGCCAACCGGCCTGGTAACACCCGGGGTTCGATGAGGCCCAGGTGGAGCTTGGAGGCAAGGCGGCTGGAGAGAATTCCTCCCAGCGAGCCACAGTTGGCAATGAAGGATGGGATCATGATCAGGAGGACCGGAGCAGCGATCCATGCCTCGATCCTCACTTCCAGGATGGTCCCGGCCATGGCCCCGACAGCGGCGGCCAGGGCCAGGGGAACGACTGACTCCCGGACGATCCTCCCTACCACCTCGTCCGCATGGATCCACCCCAGAACCAATGCCCAGACGCCAATAGCGGCCAGAAGGAGGCCCAGGACCAGGGCCACCATCTCGTAGTCCACGATGATGGTCGCCAGGAGAAGAGCCGGAACGGTCAGAATATCCCCGAAAACGGTGATGGTGGGGGCACCTACGTCATCCATGTTCCAGTCCCGCCGCTGAGCCACCCAGGACAGCCCGATGGTCACCACCAGCAGTACCGCAGACGCCAGGACCCCCCCCACCGTGGCGATGACCACCAGCTTCCAGATCGGGATGGGATCCAGCCCGAAGGCCACCCCGAAAAAGTAGGCGAAAACAGCAATGATGACCGAGGTGCCGATGGTCAGGAGGGTCGTGGCCTCTACCTGCCGTCCCATGAAGCTCTTGCGGCGTGGCTGGAGGTCATACGTCCCGATGTGCAAAGCGGTGGAGAGACGGGAAGCCAAAGCCCCGTAGATGTTTCCCCGCATATCGATGGCCGCCGGTACCAGGAGTAGGAGACCAGGGAGTCTTTCCAGGGTCTCTTCGGCCGCAGCCAGGGTGAGTCCGGCGATCATCCCCGTTACGGCCGTCAGGAGGATGGCCGCCAGACCCCTCCGCAGGGCCGTTCGCTCCTCCCGCCAGTAGCTCCCCACCTCTGTGGCAGAGAGGCCAACGGTCCGGAGGAATCTCCGAACCGGCGCCGGGACCGTCGGTGGGGAAGCCTTCAACGGCCCCGGGGGTCGGCTTCGGAGGGAGTGTCCGTGTACAGGTGGATGGTAGCCAACACCATATCCAACGCCTCTTCGAAGCGAATGTCACCAGCAAAGCCGTGACCCCGGAATCCGATGGTGGGCCGGCCCACCCGGCTTCCATCATGGGTCAAGGGCTCCAGGATCTCCCAGTCGGCCCGGGAGAGGGCATCCCGATAGTAATGGAACCCGTCGAGCATCCCTTCGGGAAGGGTCACGAAGACGATGTGGTAGGGTCCCTCTCCCCGGGTTCCGCGGAGTTGGTCAGCCGGGACCTGGGACACGCCGGCAATCTGGCCCCCAGGAGGGGGGGAAGGAAAGGCCTGGGGCCAGGTAGAGGGGAGGCCAGTGGTATCGGGGCGTGCAAACAGGCCCCAGGGAACCGCAGGGGAAGAAGCAGCCAATTCTTCGGAACAGCCAACGGACGTTGCAGCCGACTCCGTGGCCGGTTCGATGGAAGCGACAGGTGCCTCCATCCCCAGGTGGACCGGCGCCATCCCGTCATGGGCGTCCAGCCCTGCTCCCAACCCTGCCCCGATGCCCACCAGGACCCCGAGCCAGGGAAACAGGTTTGATCCCAGCATGAGGTCAACCTCCTTTCACGCCGTGCGCAGTCTCTGTATGTCCCACCGTGGAGGCTCCTTTCCTACCCAAGGGCCACCAGCTCTTCCTCTGTCCTCTCCCATCGTTCCATGAGCTCTTCCAGCTCCGCGGCCAGCCGACTCCGTTCCTCCTCCAACCCTCGCACTTCCTCCGGGGGGGTCCGGTCAAAGTAGTCCGGCTCCAGGAAGAGGGCATCGATCTCCTGGATCCGGGCTTCGGCCGCCTCCACCCTACCGGTGAGTTTCTGGCTCTTCTCCTCCAACCTGCGTCGCTTCTTGGCTGGGGATGACTGTCGCTGCCGTCGGGTGTCCCGGGACGATGCCTTCTGCCCTCCTCCCTCTGCGTTCTCCTGACTCTGCTTCGCCGCCTTCGCCTTCAAGGCCACCTGGTCATGGTCCAGGTGGTCCTCCCCCCGGGCCTCTACGTACTCGGGGTAGGTTCCGGGGAAATCCACGATCTCATCTTGGCGGATATCCACGATCCGGGTGGCCAATCGTTCCACGAACCAGCGGTCATGAGAGACCAGAATGAGGGTTCCGTCGAAGGCCTTCACCCCTTCCACCAGGGCCTCGATGGACTCCATGTCCAGGTGGTTGGTAGGCTCATCCAGCACCAGGACGTTGGGCCGCTCCAGAGCCAGGCGACTGAAGACCAGACGAGCCGCCTCACCACCAGAGAGAGTCCCCACCCGCCGGAGGGCATCGTCTCCTGAGAAGAGCATGAGGGCCAGGTGCCCGCGGACGAATCCTCGATCCTTCCCGGGGCAGAACTGCCAGATCCACTCCTCCGCCGACATCTGATCGTCGTCGAAGCGGTCCCGGACGTTCTGGGAAAAGTAGCCCGGGTGGGTCTCGTAACCCCATTCCACCTCCCCGGCATCAGGGGCTAATTCGCCCATGGCGATCTTCAGGAGGGTGGATTTCCCGATCCCGTTGGGGCCCATGACAGCGACTCGATCCCCTCGCTCCACTGCCAGGTCCACCCCATTCAGTACTCGATTGTCGTCGTAGGACTTGCTGATCCCCTCCAGCTTCAGGACCTCCCGGCCGCTGGGGCGAGCCGGCTCGAACCGAAAGGTGGGATAGGCTCGCGAGCTGGCCGGCAGTTCCTCCAGGTCCGCTGCCTGTTTCTCGATGATCTTCAGCTTGCTCTGGGCCTGACGAGCCTTGCTGGCCTTCGCCCGGAATCGGTCCACGAACTTCTGGTGATGGGCAATTTCCTTCTCCCGAACCTCGATCTCCTTCTCCCGGCGCTCCCGCTCCTCCGCCTTGGCCGTCACGAAGTGGGAGTAGTTCCCATGGTAGAGTCGAACGGTCTCATAATCCACATCCAGAATGTGGGTCGAGATGGTGTCCAGGAACCGGTGATCGTGGGAGATCACCACCACGGGCCCCTGAAAGTCAACGAGGAAGGACTCGAGCCACCGGATGGAAAGGATATCCAGGTGGTTGGTGGGCTCATCCAGGAGAAGCGCGTCAGGGTTGGAGGCCAGTACCTGGGCCAGGAGGACCCTGAGCTTGAAACCACCGGAGAGGGTGCTGATGTCCTCGTGGTGAACCTCGCTGGGAATCCCCAGCCCCTCCAGAATCGCGGAGGCCCGTGGCTCGGCAGTGTAACCGTCATGGAGCTCGACAATTTCCTCGAGTTGGGCATAGCGATCAGCGTCGAAGGATTCCTGGGCGTTGTCCAGGATGGTCTTTCGCTCCACCAGGGCGTTCCACAGCTCGGGATTCCCCATCATGGCCACGCCGACGATGGATTCTCCCTCGTAGAGAAACTGGTCCTGCCTCAGAACGCCCAGCCGGACTCGAGAAGGGACAGAGACCGAGCCCTGGGTGGGAGCCAGATCTCCAGCCAGAATCTTCAGGAGGGTGGTCTTGCCTGATCCGTTGGCACCCACCAGTCCATATCGCTCTCCTGGATTGAGCTGGAAGGAAGCACCGGAGAAGAGGGTGCGCTCCCCGTAGGCCATGGCCAGGTTGGAAGCGGAGATCATGGGCGCTGGACTTGGAAGTGGGGTTCAGTTCAAGGCTGGAAGCCGCCACCCCGGTCCACAGGACCGTCAGGGCGGAGGCTTCTACTTTCCGGCATGTTCGGGAATTCTACATGGTAATGGTATAGGGGAACCAGGCCTCCACCACCTCCGTCCCCCGTCGAGCCGGTTGGAAGATCCACTGGGCCGCCTCCCGCTTCAGTTGTTCATTGAAGCTACGGTCCGAGGTAGGGGGCTCCAGGCGGGTGGAATCGGCCACAACCCGACCGGCCTCATCCACGAAGACCCACACCTCGATCTCCGTACCGCGAAGACCCCGGTTGGTGGGAGGGATGATCATCCCCCGCGGAGTCGGTGGGATGAGCCGGGTCAAGCCCTCCTCTCCGGTCCCGGCGTCTCCTGAGCCGGAGGCGCCCGGGAGGCCGGTGGGTTCCTCCTCCTGGCCCTCGCCGGCCACGCTCCCCGGACCAGGCTCCGGTACCTCCGGCTCATCCATGGCCATCTCGGGTGTGGCGTCAGGCTCGGTTTCTGGCGGCTCCGGGAGATCCACCTCCAGGGTGGGCGCCGGGGGCGGAAGGATGGGGTCTGCCGGCGCCGAACTCAGCGACACGGCGCGCATGATCCCCTCGGCCGCCATCTCGTCACTTTCGGGAGGCCCAGGGGCTGAAAAGGGCGACACCGGGCCCCCGCCGGAAGGCCATAGGAGAAATAGCAGAAGGTGAAGCCCGACAGAGATGACAAAGGCCGCCGTCCGGATCTGGCGATCTTCCTGTCGCCGATCTTCCAACGAGGGCTTCTCCCCCGTGCCGGCCTCAGCCGGCTTTCCTTGGCGGTCCATTCTCACCTCTCGCACTTCAGGTCCACGGGTGACCCCAGGAGTGCCCTGGACTCGTCAACCCGTCTTCTCCTTGTACGAGCGGATGGGGCTGGAGGTTTCCTCTCCCTCACCTTCGCCCCACCCGATCCGGATCTGGGCGCCATGCCCAGGTCACATGAAAAACCGCCCCGAGGTTGGTCACCCCAGGGCGGTTTCCCTCCTGACCTCCGATTCCAAGGGAGCTGAAAGCCCTTCCCCCGGATCAGAAGAAGCGGTAGGGAGGTGAAGTGAACGCCCCGGGCAGATACTGGACCAGGAAGGGCCCGTAGGCAATCAGAATCAGGACGATGGCTGCGATGATCCAGTACCGGAAGCGGTCCAGGTTCAGCTCCCAACCCTTCTCCGATGGCGCGTCATGGGTCACCGTGAAGGGCACGTCCTCAGGCTCGTCCACCTTCTTCCCGAAGAGGACCGTTCCGACGAGGACGGCAAAGAAGAGACCGCCACCGATGAACATCAGCGTTCCCCCGAGCCCAGTGAGAAGACCGGCCAACTCCCAACCTTCCTTCGAGTACGGCGCCTCCATGATCAGGGTCCGACGGGGCATTCCGTCCAACCCGCCGGAGATGAGCCCCCGGGCCATGATCAAAACTCCGATGAAGTAGATCCACGACTGGAGAACCGCCAATCCCTTGCCCACCAATTCACGTCGGGTCAGGTAGGGGATCATCCAGTACGCGATCCCAAAGAAGGTCATGGTCACCGCCGAACCCACCGTCATGTGGAAGTGCCCCGGCACCCAGGCCGTGTTGTGGATGGCCTGGTTCAGGTTGTAGGAGGCGTTGATGAGTCCGGTGGCCCCCCCCAGGGGGAAGGTGAGCATGGCCAGGATCTGAGCCACCAGGACCGGATTCTTCCAGTCCAGCTTGGTGAACCAGTTCACCAGCCCGCCCCCTCCCCTTCTCCGCCCACCGATCTCCAGGGCGTACATCACCGAGAACGCCGTGACGAGGGAGGGGAAGAAGACCCCAAAGGTCAGGGTAGCGTGGAGGGCCTTCATCCCGGTTCCGATCCCCGGATCCGTGTACTGGTGGTGGAATCCAGTCGGGATGGAGAGGAGAAGAAAGAGAATGAAGACCACCCGGGTCAGGGGGTCGCTGAAGAGCTTCCCTCCTGCGTGCTTCGGCACCATGACGTACCAGGACACGTAGGCAGGCAGGAGCCAGAAATACACGATGGGATGACCCGAGAACCAGAAGAGGGTCCGGGTCAGGAGGGGATCCGTGGTGTCCGTCATCCCCAGGGACCAGGGGAGGAGGATGGCCACCACCGAGACGGCAATCCCCAGCGACGCCAGAACCCACATCCCGTAGGTGGCAATGGAAATGTAGGCCATGAGGGGAATCCGCTTCCCGGGATTCTCCTTCCGCCAACCCCTTAGAGCAAAGAAGAGGATCCCTGCCGTGACCCACGTGCTCACCACCAGGAGAGCCAGCCCCAGGTAGTAGGCCCAATGGGCCTGCAGGGGCGCGTAGAAGGTGAAGAGGACAGTGGCTTGGCCGCTGGCGATGGCGTAGGCCGCCAGTAGGAACCCGGTGACCATCATCCCGAAGACCACCCAGAGCGCTGTCAGGTTCAAGGGACGGGCCAAGGCTCGCGACGTGGTCAGGGCCAGGAAGCCGTTGGTGAAGGCGAAGGTGAAGACGATGGCGTTCACCACCCCGTGGACCGTCAGCCCCTGGTAGTAGTCCCGCATCCCCGGGAAGTACTGCAGGATATCCACGTTGGCATAGTTCAGCGCCTGACCCAGGCCATTCAGAATTCCGATGGCCAGGGCACCAAAGCCCAGGTAGATCATCCATCGGATGACTCTGCGATGACCCTCTGAGAGGTCGTATCCCTCCGGACTGGCTACGACGGGAGCGTTCATTCGACTATCACCCTGGCATACATGAGATGGTGTCCGGCGCCACAGTACTCGTGGCAGATGATGAGATGCTCTCCGGGCTCGTTGAAGGTGTAGCTCTGACGGCTAACCTGTCCGGGGATGAGCATGAAATTCACCCGGGTCCCCTCCACATGGAATCCGTGGATCACGTCGGTGGTGGTGGCGACGAAGGTGACCTCCGCGCCTGCCGGGACAGTGATTTCGTTGGGCTGGAAGGCCCAAGCCATTCCCAGGAAGACCGCCTCGTACTCGTTGGGCCCCACTTCCCTGAGTCCAGGCTCGTCGAAGGGAGGTGTCTCCCGCACCTGTGTGGGGATCACCTCATCATCCCGATCCGGGAGGTGCATCCCCATCCCGTAGGCGGAGTAGAAGAGGGCCAGGAGGAACACCAGGAGCATCGCGGCGGAAAGGGACAGGAACACCGCCTCCATCTTTTTCGGACTCATGGCCTACCTCCCCACGAATTCGAAGTAGATGGAAAGCCACATCCCGGCCATGACCATGATGTAGATCATCATAAGGAAGAGGGTCCCGGTCGGGGGTGGGAGTTCGTCCTCTTCCCCGACCTCGGGATGGGAGGCTGGGTCGGAACTCATGCAGACACCTCTCGGTGGGGTGGAATCTGTTTGGCACGCTCCAAGGGCGGGGTGCCCGAGCTGCCGGAGAGTGGAATCCAAAGGTCCATCACTGCCAGGGAATCCGGTTCTGTAGATACCTGGCAAGAAGCCATGCGAAGCCGGCGAAGACCCCCAGCATGGCCAGAGCCAGGAGGAATATCCCGCCCTCCATGGACCGGCCGGCCAGGAAGTCGCTCAAGGTCGCCCAGATGAACTGGGTCATTGCTGATCCCAGGATGAAGAAGACGGCCAGAACGAGAGCCAACTGGCCAGTGGACACCTCCGGTGAGGCGCCATCCTCTCGGTCGGTCATGGATTCGGGTCTCCGGACTGGGTTCACGTTCAGCAGCGTTAGATGGCTCGCTCCACGACGATTCCGTTGAGGTCCCGGAACGCATCGGTGGGAGCCCGGCGCAAGGACCATACCCATCCAGATCCCCACACCGCAAGCATCTTACACGGCCCCCGGACTTCCTGCCAACCCCGTGCCTCCTTGAGCTCCCAACGCCATGAGCCCTCCGTCCCCTCCCCATCCCCTGCAATGGGACGAAACGACACGGCCAGGGTGTCCCGAGGGAGACGGAACGGCCCACCCCTACCCTCCTGAGGGTCCCTCAGCCAATCTCCCTTGGGCCAGACGGTTGCGCCCCCTCCCGCGTGAGAACAACTTCTATTCGTCAGTTTCCGATCCAGCTTGCTGTGCACCAACAGTGGCAGACACGCTGACGGCCTGCCTTCGTCCCTCCCTCCGCTGCCACTTCGACTCCGGCCCTACATGCCAACGGCTGACTCCCAGCGGAAGAAGAGGATCGACCCTCGAGCCATCCCCAAGGGAGGACACGGCTCCGCCCTGCGCCAGAGTAGATCCGACTCCCGGATCCGTGCCTTCTACGAACTGACCAAACCTGGCATCGCCGGGTTCGTCATGATCACCACCGGGGTCTCGTACTGGGTTGGGTCCAGGGGGACGGCCGAACTGGTCCCGGTCCTCCACACCCTTCTGGGGACGGTGTTGGCCACGGCCGGTGCCCTGGCCCTGAACCAGTATCTGGAGCGGGAGGTGGACAGCCGAATGGTCCGGACCCGGCGACGTCCGGTTCCGTCGGGGCGCCTCCGACCCTGGGAGGCCCTGGCCTTCGGACTCATCCTCATCGGAGGGGGATGCCTCTACCTCTTCCTGACGGTCGGGTGGCTTCCGGCGGCCCTGACACTCTTCTCGGCCATTGCCTACAACTTCATCTACACCCCCCTCAAGTCCCGCTCCTATGCAGCAACCCTGGCCGGGGCCATTCCCGGCGCTATGCCAGCACTCATCGGCTGGAGCGCAGCCACGGGAACGGTGACCCTGGGCGGCCTGGTCCTCTTCGGGATTGCCTTCCTCTGGCAGCTCCCCCACGTACTGGCGTTGGCCTGGCTCCTGCGGGAGGACTACGCCCGAGCCGGCTTCCTCCTGACGCCCCCGGCCGATCCGGAGGGGAAGGTCATCGCCCGGCAGATGGGGCTCTACACCGGATTGCTGGTCCCGCTGAGCCTGGTCCCGACCCTCATCCAGCTCACGGGATGGATCTATTTCGCCGGCGCCCTCTTTCTGGGCTGCGTCCTCTTCTTCTGGACCGTGAAGGCCGGCACCACAATGGACCGGGGGCCCATCCGAAAGGTCTTCCTGGGCTCCCTGGCCTACCAGCCCCTCCTTCTGGGGTTCATGCTCATCGACACCGTCCCCCTCGGATGATTGCCCAGGGGACCTTCAAATACTCCGGCCCCAAGCGGCCACCTACCCTGCGACCGGGAGGTCCCGAATGCGTTCCTTCCTCTTCCTTTCCATCGTCTTCCTCCTTCCCGCTTCCCTCCTGGGCCAGACCGGAGAGGCCGGAATGACCGGCGACGACCGTCTCTCTGCCCGAGATCTGGGGCTGGAGATCGGGATATTCGCCCCAGGGGAGAACAACGCCATCACGGATGTCGACGGGGTACAGGTCGGACAGACCACGGTGTGGGAAAGGGACAACGTACGAACGGGGGTGACCGCCATCCTGCCCCACGACGGGGACCTCTTCCGAAACCGGGTACCGGCGGCCATCCATGTGGGGAACGGATTCGGGAAGCTGGCGGGGATTACCCAGGTTCAGGAGCTGGGTGAGCTGGAGACCCCCATCCTCCTGACCTGCACCCTCTGCGTCTGGCAGGCTGCCAACGCCATGGTGGATTGGCTCCTTGCGAAGCCCGGGATGGAAGATGTCCGCTCCATCAACCCCGTGGTGGGAGAAACCAATGACGGCGCGCTGAACGATATCCGCTCCCGACCCATCACCCCCGATCACGTGGTAGAAGCCCTGGAGTCAGCCAGCTCTGGTCCGGTGGCTCAGGGGTCCGTGGGGGCCGGCACCGGGACGCGGGCCTTCGGGTGGAAAGGGGGGATCGGGACCTCTTCTCGGGTCCTCCCCGAGTCCCTGGGGGGCTACAAGGTGGGTGTTCTGGTCCAGTCCAACTTCGGGGGCCTCCTCATGATGGACGGCGTCCGGGTGGGGGAGGCCCTGGGTCGGTACTCCTTCCAGAGCCAAGTGGAGGCCGATGAGGGAGAAGGTTCCATCATGATCGTGGTGGCCACGGACGCACCGTTGTCGGACCGGAATCTGGAACGGCTGGCTGCCCGGGCCATCATGGGACTGGCTCGGACAGGCTCCTTCGCCGGGAACGGCTCGGGAGACTACGTCATCGCTTTCTCCACAGCCGATGGAGTTCGCCGGACCGGTGACGCTCCCATTCCCTCCGTTGAGGACCTCCCCAACGCCGCCACCTCAGGACTGTTCCAGGGCGTGGTGGAAGCCACCGAGGAGGCAGTGATCAACTCGGTCCTCAAGGCCACCACCGTCCAAGGCGATGGGGGGACGACGGCCGATGCCGTCCCCCTGGAGGATGTGAAGCGACTTCTCAAGGAGGCAGGCCGGATCCCCTGACGCCCAGAGGCCCTCGTCAGGGTTCAGCCTACTCGGCGGGCCCACCCCTTGAGGGATCGACTGAAAGTCGACACTGCCTGGTGAGGGGCGGTCACTCCCCTCGCCAGTGGTGGGTCCACTGGTCATAGCGGACCGCCGTGACTCCTCCCTGTTCCAGGATCTCCAACCCCTGAGGCCGACGATAGGGGACCCGGTAGTAGAGGAACCGGACCTTGGCCTGGATCACGAGTTTCGCGCAGGCGGGACAGGGAGAAGCAGTCACGAAGACCACCTTGTCCTCGAGCTGCCCCGGTGCCTTTACCAGGGCGTTCATCTCCGAGTGGATGCAGCCGCAGGCTCCCGGGGTGGGCGAGTCGCAGTCGTTGGGAAAGCCTCGGGCGTTTCCGTTGTACCCGATCCCCACCACGTTCTCCAACTGGTAGTCGGTGATGACGGTCCCAACGGAGAGGCGGCGACACGTACTCCGCTTGGCCAGCTCCTCGGCCATGCGCATGTAGACCTCGAAGAGGGGCGGACGCGTCACCGTCCAGGCCTCCGCCGCTTCAGGTGACACGTCCGGCACCACGTTCAGGGGATGGGTGTTGGAAGGGACCTTGTCTTTGAAGAGGGTGGGCATGGAACCGATCCCTTCTATCGTCCAGCCGCCATGGCCTTCTGTGCCTTCTTCCTCCGGTTGGCGTCCAGCTCCTTCTTCCGGAGACGGATGGCATCGGGGGTCACCTCGATGAGTTCGTCGTCGTCGATGAACTCCAGGGCCAACTCCAGGGTCAGCTCCCGAGGGGGCTCGAGCTTGATGTTCTCATCGGACCCGGCAGCCCGCATGTTGGTGAGCTTCTTCCCCTTGGTCACATTCACGTCCAGATCACCGGGACGGACGTGCTCCCCTACGATCATTCCGGTGTAGACCGACGTCCCGGGGGCGATGAACAGGGTTGCCCGCTCCTGCAGATTGAAGAGGGAATAGGCCACAGCCTCCCCCTCCCGATCAGCGACCAGTACACCCCTCTTCCGCCCCTGGATGGGTCCGGCATGGGGGGCATATTCCAGGAAGTGATGGTTCAGGATTCCCTCCCCACGAGTGTCGGTGAGGAACTCGGAGCGATAGCCGAAGAGCCCCCGGGCAGGGATCCGAAAGCGAAGGCGGGTGATTCCATTCCCCGACGGCTTCATTTCCTGAAGCTCGCCGCGGCGGGGTCCCAGCCGCTCCATGACAGTCCCCACCAGCCCGTCTGGGACATCCACAAGGACTTCCTCGTAGGGCTCCAGCCGGGTCCCATCCTCCCCGGCTTTCTCAATGACCCGGGGTCGGGACACCTGGAACTCGTATCCCTCCCGCCGCATGGTCTCCATGAGGATGGAAAGGTGGAGCTCTCCACGTCCGGAGACGGAGAAGGTGTCAGGTTGCTCCGTGTCCTCCACCCGGAGAGCCACGTTCCGCTCCAACTCCCGGAAGAGTCGATCCCGGAGCTGACGGGTGGTGACGAACTTGCCCACCAGCCCGGCAAACGGGGAGTTGTTGACTGTGAAGTCCACCGAGAGGGTCGGCTCCTCCACCTTGATCCCTCGCACCCGATCCCGATGCTCAGGGTGGGTGAGGGTCTGGCCGATCTCCACCCCTTCAATTCCCGAAAGGGCCACGATATCGCCGGCCACCGCTCTCTCCACCTCTACACGCTCCAGTCCCTGGAAGGAGAAGAGCTTCGTCACTCGGGCTCGCCGTGCCTCTCCCTCCGGCACCGGTCCCGGCTGACCGAAGGGGAGGAGAGAAACATTCTCGCCCACCGACACGCTTCCCCGTTCCACCCGGCCGATCCCGATGCGGCCCACGTAGGTGGAATGATCCAGCGTCGAGACCAGCATCTGGAAGGGGCCCTCTTCGTCGGTGGAAGGGGCCGGAACATGCTCCAGGATAGCTTCGAAGAGGGGTGTCAGCGAATCCGTCCGCTCATGCGGATCGGTGGAGGCCCAGCCATCGAGGCCAGAAGCATACAGGAAGGGAGCATCCAACTGCCGATCGGACGCCTCCAACTCCATGAACAGCTCCAGGACCTCGTCGTGGACCTCCTCCGGACGGGCGGCATCCCGATCCACCTTGTTGATGACCACCACCGGCATCTGGCCCAGTTCCAGCGCCTTCCGGGTCACGAAGCGGGTCTGGGGCATGGGCCCCTCCACCGCATCCACCAGAAGGAGCACGCCATCCACCATCCGGAGGATCCGCTCCACCTCTCCGCCAAAGTCGGCGTGCCCCGGGGTATCCACGATGTTGATCTTCACATCGCCCCAGCGGACAGCCGTGTTCTTCGAGAGGATGGTGATTCCCCGCTCCCGCTCCAGGGGGTTGGAGTCCATGACCCGTTCCTGGACCTCCTGGTTGTCCCGGAAAACCCCAGCCTGCCGGAGCATCTTGTCCACCAGCGTGGTCTTTCCGTGGTCCACGTGAGCGATAATGGCGATATTTCGGAGTTCCATGGTCCTGATCCCACGATCTATTGAATGTGTCGGCCAACCCTGGCCCCCACAGGGGAACGCGCTCTTCGGCGCTCGCGACAGAGTGGTGTCGGCATAGCCCTGTAAGATAACAGGAGCAGCCGGCCGATTGGAGGGAGGGCCACCGTCCCATCCAGGCAGCGGCCCGTAACGGACCAGGTCAGAAGGTTTTCAGGTCACCCTGGGTCCCCCAGCCCTCTCCCGATCTCCTTCCGGCCCCTGGGCCGACTCTTGGCTCCAGGCAGGTGAATCCACCATACTTCGGGGTATATTCAACTGGAGAGATAGGTTTACCTACACGCCTCAAGCAGCAGGCTCACCAATGCGGCCGTGGGAAGCAGGCCGGATCGATCCCCACACTTCAGCTTTCCGTCACGTTCGGAAGCCGCATCAGCGCCGACCGGAAGAAGCCCCTGCGGAAGGAAGACGACGATGGCAGACTCCGAAAATCCCATGTCACCCCAGCTCCTGGACCTGGTGGCCGAGCGCTTCAAGGCCCTTGCCGAACCAGCCCGGCTGACGATCCTGGACACCCTTCGCCGTGGAGAGCACACCGTTGGCGAGTTGGCCGAGGCCACCGAGCTCCACCCTGCAAACGTGTCCAAGCATCTCCAGCTCCTTCACCAGCTGGGCTTCGTCACCCGACGCAAGGAAGGTCTCTACGTCCACTATCAGCTCTCAGACGACCGGGTGGGTGTCCTCTGCGACATGATGTGCGGAAAGATCGAAGAGGAGATCGAGGCCAGGAGCAAGGTCTTCGAGAACTGACTGGAAGGCCGTT
>PWWP01000138.1 GCA_003562075.1 Gemmatimonadota bacterium | reverse complement strand
GGCTCCTTCGCCCTGGCCGCCGCCCGGGCCCTCCGGTCCCGGACCGAGTTGACTGCTGCGGAGATCGCCCGGGATTCC
The DNA here is from genome assembly GCA_003562075.1 of Gemmatimonadota bacterium. GTDB lineage: Bacteria > Gemmatimonadota > Gemmatimonadetes > Longimicrobiales > Gaopeijiaceae > PWLA01. The sequence continues at coordinate 4,289 of PWWP01000138.1, read as the reverse complement.
CTGGAGATCGCCGCCGACATCTGCATCTATACGAACCGGAACATCACCCTCCTGGAGCTGGACGCCGAGGAGGGGGCAACGGATCCCATTGTGGACTCCGGGTCAGAGGAGGATCGATGAGCGACAAGAGCCAGGGGACGTCGTCCGGGGCCGAGTGGCTGGACGAGCTCACCCCTCGACAGATCGTGAAGGAGCTGGACCGCTACATCATTGGCCAGACCGAGGCGAAGAAGGCCGTAGCCATCGCTCTCCGAAACCGGTGGAGGAGGCAGCGGGTCGACGAGGAGCTCCGGGATGAGATCGTTCCCAACAACCTCATCCTCATCGGGCCGACCGGGGGGGGAAAGACGGAGATCGCCCGCCGCCTGGCCCGCCTGGCCGGTGCCCCGTTCGTGAAGGTGGAGGCCTCCAAGTTCACCGAAGTGGGCTACGTGGGTCGGGACGTGGAGTCCATGATCCGGGACCTGGTGGACACGGCGGTGAACCTGGTTCGGAGTGAGCGGGAGGAGGAGGTGGAGGAGACGGCCGAGGAGATGGCCGAAGAGCGCCTCCTGGATCTCCTGTTGCCCCCGGTAGGCCAGGGAGGTTCCGGAAGTGGGGGAGGCCGAGGGAGCCGGGGAGGCAGGCGCCCAGGGTCCACCGGCGCCGGTGCTCGGCCTGGATCGGCTGGGGCTGATGGCCCTTCCGTGGGAACGCCCCTGGGTCGGGTGGAAACGGTCAAGCGCCGCCCCCCTTCAGATGACGAGGGCTCCCCGGCCTCCGGCACGGTCTTCGTGGCGGGCCCCGCTGGGGTGCAGGCCACGGAGACGACCTCGGCGTCAGGGGATGGAGCGTCTGAAGACGACGGACGTCCCGAAGGCTCCACCGAGGCGACCTCCGGCACTCCCCATGATGCCACGCCGGGGATGGAGAGCCGGGCCGCTGCCGATGACGACAGCGGTGTCTCTGCCCAGGATGCCACCGATGCCCCTGCCCAGGAAGAGCTGACACTGGAAGAACGACGGGCCCGAACCCGGGAGAAGCTCCGGAAGCTCCTGCAGGACGAGAAGCTGGAGGACCGGATGGTGGAGATCGAGGTGGATCAGAGCCCCAATCTGGACGGGATGATGGTGCCCATGGGGGTGGAGGGCATGGACCACAACTTCACCGACATGCTGCAGGAGATGCTCCCCAAGCGGACCAAGCGCCGCTCGGTGAAGGTCTCGGAGGCCCGCCGGATCCTCATCCAGGAGGCCCTGGACCGCCTGGTGGACATGGACGAGGTGGTGAACGAGGCCCTGGACCGGACCGAGGAGTCGGGGATCGTCTTCCTGGACGAGATCGACAAGGTGGCCGGTGAGCGAGGTGGGGCCGGTCCGGACGTGAGTCGGGAGGGAGTCCAGCGGGATCTCCTCCCGGTGGTGGAGGGATCCAACGTACAGACCAAGTACGGACTGGTCCGGACGGACCACATCCTCTTCATTGCCGCCGGGGCCTTCCACGTGGCCAAGCCCTCGGATCTCATCCCTGAGCTCCAGGGCCGCTTCCCCATCCGGGTAGAGCTGAAGTCGCTGGACGAGAGCGACTTCGTGAAGATCCTGAAGGAGCCCCAGAACGCCCTCCCCCACCAGTACCGGGCCCTGGTGGAGACGGAAGGGGCCTCCCTGGAGTTCACCGATGACGGAGTGGCCGAGCTGGCCCGGATCGCCGCTGGGCTGAACGACCGGATGGAGAACATCGGTGCCCGGCGACTCCAGACCGTCATGACCACCCTCCTGGAGAGCGTCCTCTTCGATCTACCCGATGAGGGGGAACGGGCCATTCGGGTCGATGGCGACTATGTTCGGCGGGAGCTTTCCTCCATCGTGGAGGATGAGGATCTTCGGAAGTATATTCTCTGATCTGATCCCAAGCCGGCTTCGGCCGGTGGGGTCCGACACATCCGAGCACTCAACCCAAGCGACTGGGCCATGACCGGAGATGAGCAGTCCAACTCGGCATCCAATCCCCTGAAGGGTGGGGATCTGAGATCCGGGAAGGATCCACACGAGACATCCAGACATTTTCTGACCCTCCGGGACCTCTCCCCCGAGGTTCTCCTGGAGATCCTGGAGGTAGGGGAACTCCTGGCTCGGGGGGGATTTCCGCCCGAGTTGGAGGATGCGTCCAGGCGTCCGCTCGAGGGCCGGAGCGTGGCTCTCATCTTCCAGAAGAGCTCCACCCGGACCCGGGTATCTTTCGAGGTCGGGGTTCACCAACTGGGGGGGCAGCCCGTCTTCTTGGCCGACCAGGACACCCAGATGGGGCGAGGCGAACCCCTGGCCGACACGGCCCGGGTCCTCTCAGGGTACGTCCACGGGATCATGATCCGGACGTTCGCCCACGAGAACGTGGAGGAATTGGCCCGGCACGCCCGGGTCCCCGTCATCAACGGCCTCACGGACCGGTTTCATCCCTGCCAGCTACTGGCTGACCTTCTGACCCTCCGCCAGCGATTCGGGCCCGGTGCCCTGGGAAGCATGACGGTGGCCTGGTTCGGTGACGGCAACAACATGGCCAACTCGTGGATCCTGGCCGCGGGTCTCCTGGGCTTCGAACTGAGGCTGGCCGTGCCCCAGGGATACGAACCCGATGAGGAGGCCCTCCAGTGGGCCCGGGAGCGGAGTACGGTGATGGTGACCCGGGATCCGGAGGAAGCCGCCACCGGGGCCCACGTCATCACCACCGATGTCTGGGCCTCCATGGGGCAGGAGGAGGAAGCCGAAGCGCGAAAGGCCTCCTTCCAGCCCTTCCAGGTGAACCAGCACACGATGGGGCTGGCCGACGACGAGGCCATCTTCCTCCACTGCCTGCCGGCCCATCGGGGGGAGGAGGTCACCCAGGAGGTCATCGACGGACCCCGGTCCCTCATCTTCCAGGAATCGGAGAACCGACTCCACGCCCAGAAGGCCCTCATGCTCCACCTCTTCCGGTCCTGATCCATGCTCGCTGACCCTCGGCCCTGCATCGAGCCTGGCTCCTGGAGGTTGGCTCCCACGCTCTTCAGCCCTGAGCCCAGCGTGGCCACACTTCGAGTTCTGAATACCGATTTTCCACCTACTCAGCCCTGAACCCTCCTCTCTCAACACCGGATTCCAGACGCATGTCCGACAACCTCCGCTCCACGCCGCTTCTGAAGGAACACCAGGTCCTGAAGGCCAAGATGGTGCCCTTTGCCGGATACGAGATGCCGGTCCAGTACCCCACCGGGATCCAGGCTGAGCACCGAGCCGTCCGGGAAGTGGCCGGGCTCTTCGACGTTTCCCACATGGGCGAGTTCTACGTGGACGGCCCCGACGCCCTTCGCCTGGTCCAGAAGGTGGCGGTGAACGACGCCGGTCGGCTGGCGGTGGGACAGGCTCAGTATTCGGCCCTCTGCGCTGAGGATGGAACGGTCCTGGACGATCTCCTGGTCTACAGGCTCACCGAGTCCCGTTTCCTCCTGGTGGTGAATGCCTCCAACCGGGAGACCGATCTGAAGTGGATCAAGAAGCACGCTCGATCCATGGACGTGACAGTCCGGGACCGGTCGGATCAAACGGCGCTCGTGGCTCTTCAGGGGCCCCGGGCTGCCGAGTTCCTGGATCCCCTCACCGATGTGGACCTGGATGAACTGGGCTTCTATCGCTTCAGTCCCGGGCGCGTGGTGGGGGTAGATGCCATCGTGGCCCGGACCGGGTACACCGGCGAGGACGGGTTCGAGATCTATCACCCGGCTGAGCGGGCGTCCCATGTCTGGCGTGCCATCCTGGACGAGGGGAAGCGGGAGGGGCTGATCCCGGCAGGGCTGGGGGCCCGGGACACCCTTCGCCTGGAGGTGGGCTATCCCCTTTACGGGAACGATCTGGGCCGGGAGTACACCGCCCTGGAGTCGGGGCTGGGATGGATCGTGAAGCTGGACCGGAAAGACTTCGTGGGTCGAGACGCCCTGGCCCGGGAGAAGGAGGAGGGGCCACGGCGGAAGCTGGTGGGGATCCGGATGACCGAGAAGGGATTCCCCCGGCCCGGCTATCCCCTGGTGGTGGATGACGAGGAAGTGGGTGAGGTCACCTCCGGCACCATGAGCCCGAGTCTGGGCGAAGGGATCGCCCTGGGATACCTGCCCACCGAGATGGCCGAGCCCGGTACGGAGGTGGCCGTCCAGATCCGGAATCGACAGGTGAAGGGGAAGGTCCAGCGGCCTCCGTTCTACACCGAGGGATCGCTTCGACGCTGAGGTCCCTTCAGCACTCCAGGTCTGCCAACTCGGGAGACGACGTGGCCAACCATGC
>PWWP01000268.1 GCA_003562075.1 Gemmatimonadota bacterium | reverse complement strand
TTCGGCCAGGGGATCTCCTGGGCCCTGGCCGTGGATGACCTGCTCCTGACCCTGGGCGTTGGCCCGGTACACCCGGACCCTCCCTCGGACCACCACGAAGAACCCCTCACACGACTCTCCCCGCCGGAAGACCATGGCGTTCCGAGTAAACCGACGGATGAGCACCTGCCGGGCAACCTGCTGGAGAGCCTCGTCCGGGAGCCTCCGGAAGAGGGAGAGTCCACGGAGGAGATCCATGGTCCCAGGTGCTTCGACCTTCCCTACCATCGTTACCTCCTTTCTTCTCGGCCACGTCAGTGAATCTCGACCACGCCTGTGACTCTCGGCCCCATCCCTGAGGCTCGGCCGCTTCTGTGGGGAGATACCCTACAGTGGGTCCCGGCATTTCTCCGACAGACCAGAATCGGCTCCACCCCTAGCTTTCCTTACGAACAGAGATGAACGCCGGCCCCAGTGGGGGAAGGCAAACCGTCATCACCACATGGGACGCATCATGACTCGATTCGGGAAGGTAATGCTGAGCGCACTCCTCTTCACGGCCCTGGCGGCCTGCGGAGAAGATCCCGATGGGCGCCCTGCCAACGGCGACGAGCCCGAGAATGGCCTCACCGCCTTCGAGGAGGAGCACGGTATCGGTCCCTTCACCGAAGAGGTGACGCTGGATGACGAGGTGGACCAGGAGCTGGCTATGGAAGGCCAGAACGTCTACGAGCTGAATTGCGAAGCCTGCCACATGATCGACGAAAGCTTCGTTGGACCGGCTCTGGGGGGCATCCTGGATCGCCGGACCCCCACCTTCGTCATGAACATGATCATGAATCCCAGCGAGATGGCCAACCGACACCCCGAGATACAGGAGCTCCTCCGGGACTATCCGGTGATCATGCCCTATCAGAACATCTCTGAAGAGCAGGCTCGGGCCATCGTGGAGTACCTCCGCATCGCCCAGGAGTAACGAATCGTCCCACGGGGTGCGCTCTCCGCGCCCCTCACGTCCAGAGCAGTCGACAGGAGTCAGGCCATGTTCAAAGAACACTTCGGGATCAAATTGGGGACCGCCGCCGTGGTGGTGGCGATCCTCGGTTTCTCCCTCACCGGATGCCCGGGAGACACGGGCGTGATCGGGGCGGATGACGCTGCCGAACGCGTCTACGTGGCCCCCGGGGATCACGACGAGTACTACGGATTCTTCTCCGGGGGCTATAGCGGTCAGCTCTCCGTATGGGGCCTCCCCTCTGCCCGCCTCTTCAAGGTGATCCCGGTCTTCAGCCAGGATCCCGAGACAGGGTACGGTTATTCGGAGGAGACCAAGCCGCTCCTCCAGACCAGCTACGGCTTCATTCCCTGGGATGACTCCCACCATCCGCAGTTCTCGCGCACCGACGCCATTGCGGACGGCCGCTGGATCTTCATCAACGGGAACAACACGCCGCGGATCGCCCGGATCGACCTCCAGAAGTTCGAGACGGTGGAGATCCTGGAACTCCCCAACACCGGAGGCAACCACGCCTCTTCCTTCCCCACCTCCAACACCGAGTACCTGGTGGGGGCCACCCGCTTCAGCATCCCCGCTGAAGAGGACCTGGACGTGCCCATCGACACCTACCGCGAAAACTTTGACGGCCTGCTGTCGTTCGTGAAGGTGGACGAGGAGAGCGGACGCATGGAGCTGGACTTCCAGATCCGGGTGCCCCCGTACCACTACGACCTGGGCCGAGCCGGGATGGGTCCCTCCAGCGACTGGGTCTTCTTCACCTCGTACAATGTGGAGGAAGCCCACACGCTGCTGGAGATCGAAGCCTCCCGCTTCGACAAGGACTTCATCGCGGCCGTGAACTGGCGGATGGTGGCCGAGGCGGTGGAGAACGGAGCTGGGCAGGAGATGCCCGGCCAGTACTACCACAACACCTACGATCCCGGGACCGGGCTCGCCACCTCCGACGCCCACGACGGCGTGAGGGTGGTGGATCCGTCTGAGATCCCCGGTGCCATCTTCTACCTGCCCACCCCCAAGTCGCCCCACGGCGTGGACATCGACCCCACGGGCGAGTACATCGTAGGCGGCGGCAAGCTGGCCACGGTGATTCCGGTCCACTCCTTCAGCCAGATGCTCGACGCCATCGAGAACGAGGCCTTCGAGGAGGTTGTCGACGGGATCCCGGTGCTCCAGTACGAGGCCACCATGGTCGGCGAGGTTGAGGATCCGGGGCTGGGCCCGCTGCACACCGAGTTCGACGGGCGGGGGTACGCCTACACCTCGGTCTACATCTCTTCGGAGATCGTGAAATGGTCGCTGGAGACCTTCGAGGTGGTGGACCGAATCGACGCCTATTACTCCATCGGACACCTCATGCTCACCGGTGGAGACACCCAGGATCCGGATCCCCGGTACCTGGTGGGTCTCACCAAGACGGCCCGGGACCGGTTCCTCCCGGTAGGCCCCAAGCAGAACCACCCGGCCCAGCTGTATGACGTGTCCGGCGACGAGATGGTGCTGCTAAAGGACTTCCCCACCATCGGGGAGCCCCACTATGCCCAGGCCATCCGGGCCGATCTGCTTTCGCCCAACAGCCAGCGGATCTATGAGATGGCGGACAACCAGCACCCCCACGTGACCCGCCGGCCCGGTGAGGCCAGAGTGGAACGGGACGGAAATGTGGTCCGGATCTACATGACCAGCATCCGGAGCCACTTCACCCCCGACAACATCGAGGGAGTCCACGTAGGCGACACGGTCTACCTCCACCTGACCAACCTGGAGCAGGACTGGGATGTGGTCCACGGGGTCGCCATCAAAGGAGCCCAGAACGCCGAGATCCTCCTGGCTCCCGGACAAACCAAGACGCTGAAGTGGGTACCCACCCGAACCGGAATCTACCCCTTCTACTGCACCGCCTTCTGCTCAGCTCTCCACCAGGAGATGCAGGGCTACATCCGGGTTTCGCCGGAAGGTGCAGGAACCGAACTCCTGTGGCGTACAGGGACCCGAGGCTCGAACTGAGTCCCGTCCACCCGAACCCGAAGGGGCCGGTGGGGGAGATCCCCCACCGGCCCCTTCGGCCCTTGACAGCTGAATTCCACCGCTCTCTCCCAGAGGTCCACGCACCATGAAGACCCGAACAAAGAGCCGGTTGCTTCTGGCCCTGGCGGCGCTGGTCATGCTGCCCGTGTTCGTCACTCCCCTCTGGACCATCGGGCTGGTGGCGCCCCAGTACCCTGACGGGCTGGGAATGCACATCTACGTGGACGACATCGTAGGCCACGATCGCCACGACATCCAGAACATCAACATTTTGAACCACTACATCGGGATGCAGGAAATCGACGCGGAGACGGTTCCGGCCCTGGACATCATGCCCATCGTCCTGGCGGGACTGGTGGTCACCGGCCTGGTGGTGGCCCTCATCGGAAAGCCCTGGCTCATGGTGGGGTGGATGGGGCTCTTTCTCGTGGCGGGAGCCGCCGGCATGGCGGAATTCTACGCCTGGAACATCGACTACGGGCACAACCTGAGCCCGGACGCTGCCATCAAGATCCCCGACATGACCTACTCTCCCCCCATCATCGGGACCGAACAGATCTTGAACATCCGAGCCAGCTCCTGGCCCCACCTGGGCACCCTGCTGTTGAGCATCTCGGCCCTCCTGGCGGGCCTGGCCACCTGGCTGGGCTTCCGGGCACGCCGTGAGGGATCGGAGAAGGGAGGCCGGGCCCCAGCCCAGTCCGAGTCGCAAGCCCCTGCAAGTCTGGCCGTGGCCCTCGTGGCCATGGTGGTCCTGGCGGGCTGCGGTGAGAACCCGCCGGACGGCGCCCCGGTGGGGGACAACTCCCGGACGGCGGTGGCGGTCGAGGACCGGATGGTCTACGGAGAGGACCAGGATCCCTTCTGCGGAGAGGCGGTGGATACCGAGCGTTGGGGTGGCGAGATCCGCACCCCGGACGGCGAGGTTCTCCGCTTCCGTTCTACCGAGTGTCTGGCCGCCTTCGTCCTGACGGCACGGCACGCCGGCGAGGAGGTAGGCCGCGTGCGGGTGGTCGACTTTGCCCACGGCTGGCAGCTCATCGACGTGGAGCGGGCCAAGTTCCTCCAGACCCCGAATCTGGGGAGCCCGGACCGGCTGAACCTCCACCCGGTGTCCGAGGACAACGAGCGGATGCTCCACAATCTCCACGACGCCTACCCCGGAATCTTCCTGGAGTGGGACGAAGTCCTGGAACTGGTGGCCCGGGAGTGGAATGTGGGCGACCATCCGGGGGAGAACCCCTCATGACCAGCGTCCACCCCACGCTCGGCCTCTTGCTCATCACCGTCCTGGTCACCCTCTCGGCCTGCAGCGACGGTCCGCGAGAAGTCCACATCGGCACCGAGGAGTGTGCCCACTGCCGAATGATGGTATCGGAGGAGCAGTTCGCCAGCCAGCTCATGACGGATCGGGGTCGCCACTACGTCTTCGACTCCATCGAGTGCATGGCTGAGTTCCTGGACCACAGTGAGGAAGTCCCGGAAGACCGGATCCAGGAACTCTGGGTCAGTGACTTCCCTGATCCGGGGAACTGGATCCCAGTGGCCGAAGCCTACTTCCTCCGCTCCGACGAGCTCCGGAGTCCTATGGGGCTCTACCTCTCGGCGTACGCCGATCTCCAGGGAGCCCAGGAAGCTCAGACAGCCTTCGGGGGAGAGATCCTGAACTGGGCGGAAGTCCGAGCCCTGGTCCAGGAGACGTCGGTGGTGGGAGAACCTGGCCACAGCGCTCACAGCCAAGGGGAGTCGACTCCCCGGGAGGCCATGCACGATGGCCACTGAGAAACGACCCCTGGGACGGAGAAGGGCCGCCCTCTGGCCTGGACTGATCCTGGCAGCCCTCGTTCTGCCCGGTCTGATCCTGGTCGTTGGGAAGGGTCAGGCCACCCCGATCCAGGAGGTGGCCTCAGTGCCGGAACATCCGGCCCGGACCCCGACGGCGGCCCAGGAGGGTCATGAAGGCCACGGCGAGGCACCCACACGCCAGGAGGTCGCCTTCACAGGGACCGAGTTCGTGGTGGGTCCGGGCCAGGAGATCTCCACCATCACGGAGGCCCTGGAGGCAGCCGACAATGGAGATCGGATCCGGGTCCTTTCAGGAAGCTACCGGGAAGGCACCATCACCATCGACCGGAGCGTGGAGTTGGTGGGTGAGGGCTGGCCGATCCTGGACGGAGAGAACGAACACTCCATCCTCATCGTCACCGCCGATAGCGTCCAGATCCGGGGATTCGTCCTCAGGGACTCGGGTTTCAGTCACGTTCGGGACTACGCCGCCATCACCGTGGAAGAGACCCGGGGATGCCGCATCGAGAACAATCGCCTGGAAGAGAATTTTTTCGGGATCTTCCTGGCTCGGGCCCGGGATTGTCTGGTCCGAGGCAATGAGATCCATGCCTCCGCCACCCGGGAAGCCACCTCAGGAAACGGGATCCACCTCTGGGATGTGGACCGGGTGCAGGTGGAGGACAACCGGATCACCGGCCACCGGGACGGGATCTACCTGGAGTTTGCCAAGAGCGCCGTCATCCGGGGCAATGTGAGCGAAGACAACCTTCGCTACGGCCTCCACTTCATGTTCTCCGACGAGAGCTTCTACGTGAACAACATCTTCCGACGCAACGGGGCCGGAGTGGCCGTCATGTACAGTCGGGAGGTGATCATGAGCCGGAATCAGTTCGTGGACAACTGGGGGTCCTCGGCCTATGGGCTCCTCCTGAAGGAAGTCCAGGATTCCCTCATCGAAGAGAATCTCTTCCGGGGGAATACCATCGCCGTCCACTCGGAGGGAAGCGACCGCCTCACCTTCCGCATGAACCAGATGGAGCGGAACGGCTGGGCCGTGAAGATCCTCTCCAACAGCCAGGACAACCTCTTCACCTCCAACAACTTCGTCGACAACACCTTCGACGTCATCACCAACTCCCGGCGGAATCCCAACACCTTCGACGGGAACTACTGGAGCCAGTACCGAGGCTACGATCTTGACGGCGATGGCCGGGGAGATCTGGCCCATCGTCCGGTCCGTCTCTTCAGCTTCATCGTGGAGACCAAACCGGTGGCCCTCATCCTCCTCCGGAGCTTCTTCGTGGAGATTCTGGAGGTGGCAGAGCGGGTCCTCCCCGTCCTGACCCCTGAAGCGCTGGCTGATGAGAACCCCCTCATGAAGGAAGTACAGGGAGGCGAACCATGGGCATGATCCGGATCCAGAATCTTTCCAAGCGCTACGGCCGTCTCCAGGTCCTGGACAACCTGGAAATGGAGATGGCTCAAGGCCGCTGCACTGCAATCCTGGGCCCCAACGGTGCTGGAAAGACCACCCTGGTGAAGAGCATCCTGGGACTGGTTCGCCCCGAGTCGGGCCAGATCACGGTGGATGGTGAAGTGGTGAACGGAGGCCCCGAGTACCGACGGGCCATCGGTTACATGCCCCAGATCGCTCGTTACCCCGAGAATCTGACAGCCCGCGAGATCATCCAGATGATCCGGGACCTCCGGGGCAACCCGAAGGAGACGGACGAATCCCTCATCCACGACCTGCAGGTGGAGAGCGAGCTGGACAAACCCTTCCGGACCCTCTCCGGCGGGAACCGGCAGAAGGTGAGTGCCGTTCTGGCCTTCCTCTTCCGTCCCAGGATCCTCTTCCTTGACGAGCCCACCTCCGGGCTGGACCCGGTAACCAGCAGCGTTCTGAAGGACCGGATCCTCAGGGAGCGGGATGCAGGCCGGACCATCGTCCTGACCTCCCACGTCATGAGTGAGGTGGAGGAGCTGGCCGACACGGTGGTCTATCTCCTGGAAGGAAGAATCCACTTCCAGGAGTCGGTAGCCGATCTCATCGGCTCCTCAGGCGAGATGAACCTGGAGCGGGCCATCGCCCGCCGCATCACCGCGAGGGTCGTGGCATGAACACCATGAAGATCGCCCGGTATCAGCTCCGGGACGTCATGCGGAGTCGTTGGGTCCTGGTCTACGGAGTCTTCTTCCTCCTCATGACCGATGCCCTCTTCCGCTTCGGAGGCTCCGGAGAGCGGGTCATCCTGAGCCTCATGAACGTGGTCCTCATCGCCATCCCCCTGGTGGCGGTGGTCCTGGGGACCATGTACCTCTATGGCTCCCGGGAATTCACCGAGCTCCTCCTGTCTCAACCCGTCCGGCGACGGAGCCTCTTTCTGGGACTCTTTGTCGGACTGGGCCTGCCTCTCTCCCTGGCCTTCGTCCTGGGCACCGGGCTTCCCTTCTGGGCCCATGGTGGGATGGCTGAAGGAGGTGCCGGCCCTCTCCTCCTCCTCCTGGGGACCGGAGTCGGCCTCACCCTCATCTTCGCCTCGCTGGCCTTCCTGGTGGCCCTCTCCACCGAGGACCGGATCAAGGGATTGGGCTATAGCCTGGGGATCTGGGTGTTCTTCACCGTCGTCTTCAACGGGCTTGTCCTCCTGGCCATCTACATGTTCGCCGACTACCCCATGGAGCAACCCGTCATCGCGCTTTCCCTTCTGAATCCGGTGGACCTGGGGCGGATTCTCCTTCTCTTGTCCTTCGACATATCGGCCCTCATGGGGTTCACCGGAGCCGTCTTCCGCCGTTTCTTCGGAAGCGGACTGGGACAGAGCGTGGCTCTTGGCGCACTGGGACTCTGGCTCGTGGTCCCCTTCCTCCTGGGGCTCCGGACCTTCAACCGCAAGAACTTCTGAGGGAAGGGAAAGGCCGGCCCGGAATGGAGGGGCAAGCCTGCAAGGCCCCGGCCCCACATACCCCGGGGACCGGTCCAGGAAGGCGGGACCGGCCCCTCGCTCATAGAACGAACCTCTGACTCTCAGCAGACCCGCTGGCTTGGGGTCAGGCCGAACCACCCGCTTGAGCTGCCCGGGCCTTGGGGAAAAGCACGTTGTTCTCCAAATGGACGTGGCGGTGGAGATCCCCTTCGAATTCCTCCAGCTTGGCGTACGAGGCCCGCCACGTTGCACAGGCCCCCTGGGGCGGAGTGAATCCACCCGTCAGTCCCCGGATCTCTGCCATGATGCCCCCGGCCACATCGTGCTCCTCCTCCATCTGGGCGAAAGCCTCCGGCGTGGCCTCGCCGTCCCGGATGGCCGGGAAGACCACATCCTCCTCAGACTTCATGTGTGCCTCCATCTCCCGGGCCAGCTCCTGGACCTTCTGGTCCACCTCCACCACCTCCGGGTTCTCCAGCCCGTGGACCCGAGCCACCTTCTGGGTAAAGGCCTGGAGTACGGGAAGGTTCTCACGACAATAGGTGTGGTGGACGTTCTCGATGTAGTCGGCCAGGAAAGCCGGTGCCCAGCCCCGGGGATCGGGGAGAGCGCTCTCTCCTCCCTTCCGGTCCGAACTCTCCAGGGCCTGGGCCAGCTCCTCCAACTCCACCCCCTTCCGGGCACAGGCATCGGCCACTGACCGTCCCCCTCCACAACAAAAATCGATACCGAAGCGCTTGAAGACCCCGCCCCTGCGGTAATCCTCCGCTACCACTTCGCCCACCGGGCGACTTCCCAACTCCTTCGTGCTTTGCGTACCCATGACTCCTCCGTGATCGGTTTCTCAGCTCCCGTCCGAAGAGGGACACTCCCTCTCTTTCGGACCAGAAATATCACGGCTCTCGGATGCCGTGTCTGTGACGGAAATCACACCTGCCCCGATTCCACCCCCACGGGGCTTTGGGAGAACCGGGACGCGCCATCGCACGAGCCTCCTGAGATGGCAGCCGATCTGCCCTGCGTGCCGGCTCTGCGTGGGGAAATCCCCCGCACGACTCCGCAGGGATCCCCTGACAGCCCGGTCAGCCCCTCGTGGATTAGGATTTCAGCATGACCATCGCCCTCTACCAGTTCCTGGTCTTCACCCACGTCCTGGCGGCCATCTTCTGGTTGGGTGGCATGTTCTTCCTGGGAATGGTGGGAGCCCCGGTCCTCCGTCAGGTGGAGCCACCATCCCTCCGGGCGCGGCTCTTTCGGGATCTGGGGCTGACCTTTCGACGCTGGGGATGGCTGGCCATCGGAACCCTCATCCTGAGTGGCACCGGGATCCTCCACCTGCGGGGACTCCTCCGCTGGGACAACCTGGCTGACCCTGGGTGGTGGGCCACGGGGATGGGCACAGCGCTGGCCTGGAAGTTGGCCCTGGTGGGGCTGATGGTGACGCTCAGCGCCCTCCACGACTTCTGGATCGGTCCTGGAGCATCCCGGAGCACCCGCATGCGGAGGTGGGCCGCTTTTCTGGCTCGAGGCAACGCTGCCCTGGGGCTGGTTCTTGTCTTCTGGGCTACCCGTCTGGCCCGGGGCGGATGATGGAGATGAAGAAGGTGAACCTGAACGAGGGAGTCCCTGTGAACCCCATGGCTGCCGTAGACTTCGATCGCTCCCCTTTCCTGGTGATCTGGGAGACGACCCAGGCTTGCGACCTGGCCTGCGTCCACTGCCGGGCCGAAGCCCGGCCGGAGCGGGATTGCCGGGAACTCACCACCACAGAGGCGAAGGAACTCCTGCGAACCGTCCGCCGATTCGGACGGCCCCTGTTCGTCCTCACTGGTGGCGATCCGGCCAAGCGGCCGGACACGGTGGAGATCGTCCGCTTCGGTGCGGAGTTGGGGTTGAGGATGGGGATGACCCCCTCCGCCACCCCTCTCCTGACCCCTGCCTTCCTCCAGGAAGTGGCCCATGCCGGTCTCTCTCGCCTGGCCATGAGTCTGGATGGAGCAACGGCCCAGGTCCACGACCAGTTCAGGGGGGTGGAGGGCTCCTTCGACCTGACCTGGCAGGGATTGGAGGCGGCTCGGAGGCTGGGAATCTCCACCCAGGTGAACACCACGGTGACCCGGCGGACGGTGGGGGACCTGGACCGGATGGCCCATGCCCTGGCCGAGTCAGGGATCTCCCTCTGGTCCGTGTTCTTCCTGGTGCCCACAGGCCGGGGACAGGAGGCGGACCTCATCGATGCCGAGGAGCACGAGGCTGTCTTCCACCGGCTGGCCGAACTGGCCGAGATCATGCCCTTCGACATCAAGACCACGGCGGCCCCCCACTACCGGCGCGTTCTCCTGCAGCGGCAGGTGGAAGCCCGGCGATCCGGGCAGCGGGAAGAAGCGCCAGACACCCTCACTGCGGGGGTCGGCTTCTCCCTGGCCGACGGAATGGGGCGGGCCCGGGGAGTGAATGATGGGAACGGGTTCCTCTTCGTAAGCCACCGGGGCGAGATCTTCCCTTCCGGATTCCTTCCCCGGAGCGCCGGCAACATCCGGACCCACGACCTGGTGGAAGTCTACCGGACCGACTCCCTCTTCCGCGCACTCCGGGATCCGGACCGATTGGGCGGGAAGTGCGGTGTCTGCGAGTATCGGACCGTCTGTGGAGGCTCACGGGCCCGAGCCTATGCCATGACCGGCGACCCGCTGGCCGCCGAGCCTCTCTGCGCCCACCAACCGGCCCGGTGGAAGGGCGGCCGGGGCCGGGGGCCGGTCCAGAAGCTTCCCGTGGCCGGGAGCGGCCCCCACTGAGCGGCTCCGACTGAGTCGCTTCCCCTCAGAACATTCAACGGATCCCCCCCAGGCAGCTTTCCTCCTCGGCCCAAGGGGTGAGCTTCCTCGTGCATCAGCCCGGTCGCCCCTCCCGGGACGTGAGGGACTCGAAGGGAAGGAGCAAGGCTCCGGCCAAGGCGACCCCACCACTCAGCGTCAGCACTCCCTGGAGGGGTAGGTAGATGGGGTGTCCCAGAAGCTGGGCTCCACCGGCCACCAGGAGGATGGTGATCATGACCCAGCCACCGGCCAGGAAGAGCCCCACCGGAAGGGGACGAGCCGGGTAGAGGATGAGGACCAGAGCCGCGCTCACCAGCCCCAGCAGCTGAAGATGGATGAAACCGATGACCAGCATCCGGGCCTGAGCCACCGGCTCGGCCAGGGCCGGGAAAGTTCCCACCATGGTGAATCCGCCCACCAGGAGAAGGGCGACGGCCACCGAAGCCAGGAGGGCGGCCTGGCCTGACCCTCGTCCTTCCCGCAGGGTCAGCCGTGGGCCGGGCACCGCGGCGTTCCTCACCTCCCTCCTCTCCGTCCCAGCGACGCCCCTACGGAGCAGCGCCCAACCCACCACCACCAGACCCCCTCCGAAGACCAGGGAGCCGACCCACCCCACCCAGAGGCCCATGGGGATCTCAACCCAGGCCATGAGTGAGGGCACGGCGGTAGGCAGGACCCCCAGCGCCATGAGGTCACGGACCGTCGGGCTCACCCTCAGGACCCGGAGACCAGCCAGCAGGCCGATGACGGCGAAGATCAACCACCCGTTGAAGAGGAGGGTCAGGTAGTAGCCCACCCACGCCTCGATCCAACCCTCCCCCATCCGTGCCCCACCGGCCAGGAGCAGAGGCCCCAGGGTCGCCACCACGAACCAGAGGATGGAGAGGTCGATCCAGGGTCGCCCCCGATGATCCAGTCGACTCCGGATCCTCGTCAGGTACACGCCGATGAGGACGAAGGAGATGAGGATGTGGAGCATGGAGAGGAGGATGGACCAGAAGGCGTATCCCTCCAGGAGGAAGGCCAGGGTCATGAGGAGGATCAGTGCAAGGAGCCCGCCTTCGCCCAGGAGCTGCATGGAGCCTGCTCGGTGCTCTCCCCTCCGATGGCCCGTCAACGCCTGATCTCCCCCAGGCTCGGTCGGCCTCTCCGCTGTGGCGTAGATGACCCCGAAGATACCCAGGAAAGCCCATCCCAGGAGGGCAACATGGGAGTGGGCGTGGAGGAGATATTGACTGTTGAACCAGGGCGCCGAATGGCCGGTCCACTGGTAGCGAAGGAGGGTACCGCTGGCCAAAGTGATGACCAGGCACAGCCACGCCGCCATCCGCCACCTCCGGGGGATGGCTTCTTGAGTTGGAATCACGGCGATCCACCGGAATATAATGAATACATTATAATATCAGCGCCCTCCTGCTTCCTGCCCAGGCTCGCGGTTCCCCAGGTCCGGCCTTCCCGGCGATCAATCGACCACTGGATCCAGCTTCTCGATCTCCTCGTCCAGGCAGAGGACCCCTCCGCCTACCAGGCTCCGCAGGAGACCCGCCCATTCACCCTCCGTGGTGCCTTCCGGGATCCAGCCACGCTCTGCCGCCAGGGCATGGACCTCCCGGCTCGTCCGTTCTCCGTCGAACAGGGGAAGGAAGTTGGCGGCCTGGGGGGGGAGGGCTATGGCGGTGGGAAAGGGTTCGGACGCCTGGACCCGAAGCGATTCGGCCTGGGGTTGTCCGCCAACCACTCTGTGAATCACCTCTACCTGGGCCCCATCCCGGAGGGACGGACGCTGCTCCATGAGCCACTGGTCCAGGTCCGTTTCCACAGAGCGGGCCGTCCACCTGCGGAGCCAGTCCAGGTGAACCCGGTTCAGCTCTCCTCCCCGGCGACGACGGACGGTCGCTACTGTCCCAGGCTCCGCCCGCCGCTGGATCAGGATGGTCCCGTGAACGAAGGCCTCCACCCCACCCTCCTGCAGGCGCGTGAGGCGCCGATCTGCCTCCTCCGGGCCCATGCGCCCCCCCTGCAGAGCGCCCAGGATGTACCGGGCCGGATCCATGACCCGAGACGGCACGACGAAGATGTGGAACTCAGAGGACGCCTGACCCAGGAGCGACCGAAGCCGGTCTTCCAGGGGTGCATCCCTGCGATCGGTAGCCATACAGCGGGCATAGAAGAGCCCTCCCGGCAGGAGGTGATCCGGAAGTCCCTCCACGATCCTCCGGAAGATCTGCTCTCCATCCTCCCCTCCATCGCGGAAGATGTACTCATCGGAACCGGAGGGAACGTAGGGCGGATGGGCCACGATCCGATGGAACGTCTGCCCGGCCACCGGCAGGTAGAGATCACCCTCCAGGGCCGTGGCATTCTCGATTCCATTGAGGCGGGCGTTGAACTCTGCAAACCGGGTGCACCGCTCCGTGATGTCCACGGCCCAGACGTGCTCTGCCGAAGAGGCGCAGGCCAGGGCCGCCACGCCCGTCCCGGCACAGAGGTCCAGGACCCGATCCCCTGCTCCCTCCCGGGGGAGATCAGCCATGAACTCCCGGGCAGCGTCGGTGATGGCCGGGTAGACCGAATCGGGCCGAAGGCGCCCTCCGTCCGGAGACGCCCCTGGCGCATCCTCGTTCAGGTCCGAGGCGATGTGAAGGCCGGCCGTGGGATACAGGAGGGCCGTAGCCGCCACCTCCGCCTCCCGGACGGGATGGGCAGTGATCAGCCCCAGCGTCTCCAGAGGCCGCCAGCCATCCCGGTCCAGCACCCCCTCCAGCGTCTCACGCGGCACGCCCTCCCCATCCATGAAGAGGTGGACCAGGAGGTCCAGGGCGTCGACGGGAGGAGAGTCCGGGCGAGGGGACTCCTCTCCGTCGCCCTCCCGCTCACGGAGGGTGCGAAAATCATAGATGGAGGGGATCTCCCGCCGGCGACAGACGCCTTCCTCGGAGAAATCGGATTCGGCTAGGAGCCGCCGAAGACCCTGGAACCCCTGGGGGTCATCCAGCCGCAGGGGAAAGTTCAACCCTCCCCTCCCTGCTCCGCGCCGGGGACGGCCTCGGCCATCTCTGCCGCAACCTCATCGGCGGGTCGCATCTCCCCCAGATCCAGTTCGAAGTCCTGAAAGCTGGGAGCCGTCAGTTTCTCGGTGAATTCCCGGACTTCCCGAGGAGAAAGCCCCAGCTCGGTCAGGGCCTCCGGATCCAGAGCCGCCCCTCCCTCCTTTGTCTTGACGCCCCCCCCGGGGATTGCCTCCACCAACTGGGCCAGGGCATTCCGCTCTCCCCTGCTCAGGGGGGTCCCCAGGAGGTCGTAGTCCACCCAGGCTTCGTAGGTCAGGGGGGCCACCCGCTTCACCATCCCAGCCATGACCCGGGCGTAGGCCTGGATCTCCCACTGGGCATGGGGGTCGACCCGAAGAGTCAGGAAGTGGAGAAGGTTGTGGAGATCGATCTTCCAGTACCACTGGGTATAGGTGGAGAGGGGCAGATCGATACGGGCCAGCTCTCGGGCCACATCGGACTCGAGGAGCCATTCGTAGGTCCGGGACGCTTCGGCACGACCGGCCTTCCATCGTCCCATGGCCTCCTGGTAGAGCCCTTCGTCGGCCGCCTCCTCCTCCCGCCCCTGACGGTTCTGGGTGGCCTGGGTGGCGAAGTCCTGGGAGCGAGGGCTGTAGTAGAGGAGGGGCATGAGGGAGTACCGCCCACTGTACTCGTTCACCGACGCTGTCCGGTGCCGGATCCATTGGCGGGCAACGAACATGGGCATGGCACAGTGGAATTTGAGCTCCACCATCTCGGAGGGCGTGGTGTGCCGGTGTCGCCGGAGGTACCGGATGAGTCCCCGGGTTGCTGACTGCTTCCGGGTCCCGTAGCCGTAGCTCACTCGAGCCGCCCGCTCCACATCTTCGTCAGAACCCATGTAGTCCACCAGGGAGACGAATCCGTGGTCCAGGACGGGGAAGTAGCCCCCCAGGATCTCTTCAGCGGCGGGATTGGTGGGTCGCTTGGTCGTCATGGCAGGAATCGGCCAGGGTTTGAGGTGACTGGAGCTTCGAATAAATGGCCGCCCTGGGCCCAGGGCAACCACCCTGGGCTCAGCCACCGGTCCGCGACCCGACCTGACGTCCGGGAAGGGGCCATGCTACATTCGGATGATCATCCTTGTCCCCTCCCCACTTCATCGACGCCGGACTCCATGAACGACCGACTCCTCCGCGCCCTTCGTCGTGAGCCCCTGGACACCACCCCTGTCTGGTTCATGCGCCAGGCTGGCCGCTCCCTGCCCAAATACCATGAGATGAAGGGAAACCGGGACTTGCTGGAAGTGACCCGGGACCCGGTCCTGGCTGCCGAGATCACCATGCTTCCCCTGGAGTATTTCCCGGTGGACGGCGCCGTCCTCTACGCCGATATCTCCACCATCTTCCTGGGCGCCGGGATCGACGTCACCATCGAGAAGGGCCTGGGCCCGGTCCTTCCCCATCCCTACGACAACGCCGAGACCATCCGCTCCCTGGAGCCCTTCGAACCCCGGGAGACGCTGGAGTTCGTCATGGACACCCTGCGGATCCTCAAGCGAAGGCTGGACGTCCCGATCCTGGGCTTCATCGGGGCCCCGTACACCCTCATGACCTACATGGTGGAATCCCCTCGGACCAAGGAGCGGGCCGGAACCAAGGCCTTCATGTGGCGGGAGCCCCAGCTCTGGGACCGGCTCATGTCCTACTGGTCCGAGCACCTCATCAAGTTTGCCGTGGCCCAGTACGAAGCCGGAGCATCGGTGATCCAGCTCTTCGACTCCTGGGCCGGGACCCTCCATCCGGAAGACTACCGGCGATCCGTCTTCCCCTATACCAAGCGGATCCTGGATGGGCTCAAGGCCGAAGGCGTTCCCACCATCAACTTCGCGACCGGAAACCCGAACCTTCTCCCCCTCCTGGCCGAGGCCGGCGGGGACGTCATGGGGCTGGACTGGCGGGTCCGCATCGACGAGGCCTGGAAGATCGTCGGGCACCACCGAGGGGTTCAGGGAAACCTGGATCCCGTCTCCCTCCTGGCGGGTACCGAGATCGCCATTGAGAAGGCCGCCGAGGTCCTACGGGAAGTCGGGGGCCGGCCAGGCCACATCTTCAACGTGGGGCACGGCCTCCTCCCCCAGACCGATCACAACGTGGTCCGGGCAGTGGTGGACTACATACACTCGGTGAACCTGGAGAGCCTCCGGGGAGAAAGTGGCTCCTGAGGCGTCCGGTCACCCATCAGTCTTCAATCTGAACCCGGGAGCACCCATGCAGGTTGGAATCATCGTCCTGAACTTCGGGGAGCCCGAAGACCCCACCCCTGAGCAGGTGGAGCCCTTCCTGGAACGGATCTTCTATACCAACGCCTCCCTGGAGGAGCAGGAAACGGATGAAGCTCGCCGGGAGCGCAGCCGTGAGTTGGCCCGCCGTCGGGCTCCGGGGCTGATCCACGAGTACGAGGAGATCGGCGGGTCGCCCCTGAACCAGCAGGCCAACGCCCAGGCCCAGGCCCTCCAGAGGGAGCTGGAGAAGCGGGGGCACCACGTGAAGGTCTACTCTGCCTTCCAGTATACCGAGCCCCTCATCCACCAGGTGGTGGCCCAGGCCCGGGAGGACGGCGTCCAGCACCTCGTCGGGCTTCCCGTCTACCCCCTTTGCGGACACTCCACCAATGTGGCCTCCCTGAACGACATCCAGGCCGCCATCCAGGAGCTGGGCTGGGACGAGGTGAAGTTCGAGGGGGTCACGGGTTGGCACCGCCACCCGGGATACCTGGAGCTCCGGGCCGACGCCCTCCGACAAGTAGTGGACGCCCATGGGCTGGACCTGAACGATGGACGGAGCCGGTTGGTCTTCTCGGCCCACGGCACGCCGGTGAAGTACCTGACCGAGGGCAGTGGATACGGGCGGTACGTGGAGGAGTTCTGCCGTGAGCTGGCCGATCTTGCAGGGGTCCAGGAGTACGAACTGGGCTACCAGAACCACACCAACCGCGGCGTGGAGTGGACCCAGCCCGACGTGGAGAAGGTCATCGAGACGGTAGACGCCCACGCGGTGGTGGTGGACCCGGTCTCCTTCATGCACGAGCAGTCCGAGACCCTGGCCGAGCTGGACGATGAGCTCCGGGAGGAGGCTGAGGAGCGGGGTCTGGACTTCTACCGGGTCCCCGTCCCCCACGACGACCCTCGCTTCGCAGGGGTCCTGGCCGACCTCATGGAACCCTTCATCACCGGAGAGGAGAGTCCGGTGGGCCTCCGGTACGCCCAGTGCCGATGCCGGCCTGCGGCAGGAACCCTCTGCCTCAACTCCCTTCCCCGGGATGAAGCAGCGCCCCGACCGGGTCAGCCCGCCAGCTCACCGGCCAACTGAGCCGCCCGGGCCACTCTCCCCGGGATCCCCACCCTGGACTCGTAGTTCGAGCAGAGGTGGATTCCCGGGGGGAGCACCATCCCCTCCAGGGCCGTCCAGCTCCGGTCCCAGGATGGGATGCAGGTCCGGCCCACCTTCAGGACCCGGGTCTCCACCCCGGTGACTCCCTGGAACTCCTGAACGGCGATCCTTCCGATCTCATCATCGGCCATTTCCAGGATCTCCGGATCCCGTGATCCGCCCAGGAACGCGGTGAACACCCCGTCCCGCCCCAGGGCTGAGGCATTCCACGTCACCCCCCGGGTCCGGAGCGCCTCGCCGTACCCCACCTGGTAGCCCAGTCCATGCAGCTCCGACTCGCCTGCCAGATGGACCATGACCAAGTCGTTGTACCGGAGTCGCTCCAGCCGGCTCGCCGCCGGAGGAGCCACCTTCCGTAGAAGGGCCCCGGCTACCGAGGAGGGAGGCGTCAGGACCACAGCCTCCACCTCCAGGACCTCGTCCTCCAGAGTCAGTCTCCAACCCGTTCCCCCGGCGCCGGGAGCGATCTCACGGACCGGTGTATCCAATCGCACCCGATCCTCCAGCGATTCGTGAAGGGCCTCCGTGAGGACCTCCATCCCCTCGTCGAAGGAGACGGCCGCCGGCGTGGCCGCCCGGTTGAAGCGCCCCTGGATGAACCGCCAGAGAACGCTCCGGGACACCCCCAGGCCCTCCAGAACCGGCGCCAGGGAGTGCCGGACGTACATCTCCCCCGGATCGGAGCCGTAGAGACCCCCGAACAGGGGGCCCATGAGGGCCTCGTAGGCCTCCCGCCCGAACTTCCGCGTCAGGAACCGGCCCACTGTCTCTCCCTCCCGCCACCCGCCGGTGGCAGGCTCGGCGCACATGCGAAGCTTTCCGCGCCAGGTCAGGAGATCGGTTCGGACAAGGTCGGCAGGGGTAAAGGGCACTCTACGGAGGCGGCCCTTCCGGTAGACGTAGAGCGGGTGATCGGGAGGAACCTCCACCACCCGGGGGGTCAGGTCCAGCGTGTCCAGGAGTCGACTGATGGCCGGCGTGACCCGGGTCCGCTGGGGACCGTGGTCCAGGACCCGCCCTTCCACTCGGCTGCTCCGGATGACGCCCCCTGACCGACTGGATGCCTCCAGGACCACGTGCTCCGCCCCGGCCTGATCCAGGTAGTGGCTCAACGCCAGCCCCGTGATTCCGGCACCTACGATTCCGATCATCCGTCCAGGGAATTGGAGAAGTGTGAGCCCAGGATCCAGCAACCCAGGAAGGGAGCGTCCCAATCTCCCCCTTTCCCGGGGTCGGTTCAAGCCGGCAGGCGTGGCGGACCGAGGTCAACCTCCGGGTCAAGTCGGTAGCGACATCCGGGTCAAGCCGGGAGCGACGTGGGGGTCAATCCGGGAGCGACGTACCAACCGGGAGGGGTCTGGGGGCCTCGGCGCGGCACCCAGTCACGGGTTGGATCGGGGAAGGAGAGCTTCCTCTCCCTCCGCCCGAGCCAGGGCCAGGAAGATTCGGGTGCTCCGCTGATAGCTGGCCCCCCCCTCCGGCACCCCGTGGGCCCGGAGCATGAGGTCATTGAGGCTCAGCCCCACCCATCGAGTCCATCCCCGGGCCACGGCCCAGTAGCGGGCCCGGTCCTGGAGGTCCCGAACCACGCCTGGTGCCAGCTCTTCTCTGACAGCCTGAGCTCGATCCGGATCTCTGAGGGCCAGCTCCCCCACGAGCTGGCCCTGGAGGAAGACGTACCCGGCATAGTTGATTCGGGGGTCCGCCGTTTCACGAGCCACCAGGAAGGCCAGGGCGTTGGCGTCCGCCTCGGAGGCGAAACCCCGCTGGTGGGCCATCTCATGGGCCATCTCCTTGGGCAGAAGAACGCCTGGGAGATCCCGGAGAAGGAGGGCCTCTCCGGTAAAGGGGAAGTACATCCCCGCCACACCGAAGGGCCGGACAAGGGCCGTGGCCAGGAGGGGTTTGGGGGAACCGTGGCGGAGGCGGGCCCGTTCAGGAAGACCGTACCGGGAGGCCACCCGCTCCCACCCGGCCTCCAGCTCGGTCAGGAGCTCACCACGAGGTGCGGCTGGAGTAGGCTCGCCTCCATCCAGCGATCCGTGGACCACCTCGTAGAAGTGGTTCGTATGGCTCACGGCCATCCGGGCCAGGCTCTCCACCTCCTCTACCGAGACCTCCTCCAAGGGGGAGAGGCCCAGTCGAACCTCCAGGCCAGGCCGAGGATACTGGAGCCCCCAGAGGACCACGAAAAGAGCCATCAGTACCCCCAGGTCCTGGCCCAATCGCAAACTGCCCCGGGTCAGGAGCCGAGCGAACCGGTCCCTTCCCTGTCCTCTCCCCCGACGACGCCATTCCCCCGCCAATCCTGCTCCCTGCCGAACCAGGAAGCCCAGAACCACCAGCTCGGCCAGGGAGAAGGGGATGGCGCCGGTCCCCAGGGAAAGCGCCCGGGACACGCCGGCCAGGAGCCCCCCATCCATGAGGGCCTCGGCCAGAGCCGGCCGGCCCTGGGACAGCAGGAGAAACAGGAGCGCCCCAACGCCGACCCCCATCCCCGTCAGCCGTCGGGCAAGGGGAAGTGGAGGGCGGGCTACTTCATCTCTCGGAACCACTCGACCCACTCGGCATTCCGATCCGCCGTGAGTTGGGCAGACTCGGCCATGAGTGCCTCAATCGCATCCACATCCCGGGGAGCCGGGGAGATCCACTCCACCCCGTCCTCAGTGACGATGTAGTCGTCCTCGATGCGGACGCCGATGTTCACGTATCGCTGGAACGCCGGCCGGATGGCGTCCATCATCTCCCGGTTGGCCGGCGTGTCGGGGATGACCTCGTCGAAGAGGTTGGGCCGGACATAGATCCCGGGCTCGATGGTGAAGGCCACCCCAGGCTCCAGCACGCTGGGCCACGGATCGTGAACATCCAGGCCAATTCCGTGTCCCAGCCCGTGCATGTAGAAGAGCCGGAGCTGGGAGATCTCCCGACCGTATTCGTCCTCGTAGGTGGCGTCCGGAGACTCCATGAGGCCCAGCTCCACCAGTCCCTCCACAAGAACCTGAGCGGCGGCCTGGGACATCTGGGCCACGGACACTCCTGGCGCCGCCATCGCCTCGGCAGCGCCTTGGGCATCCCGGACCAGCTGATAGATCTCCCGCTGGGGATCCGAGAACCGACCATCCACCGGATAGGTCCGGGTGATATCGGCGGCGTATCCCCCATAGCTCGCGCCAATGTCCACCACCACCATGTCCTGGGCTTCCATGAAGCGATCGTTGGCGTTGTAGTGGAGGATGGTGGAGTTGGGTCCAGAGCCCACGATACTGGCAAAGGCCGGTCGCTCCGAACCGTAGCGGCGGAAGGTGTACTCGAGGAGGGCCTGGATCTCGAACTCGTTCATCCCCGGCTCCATGGCCCGGGCGACCGCCTGATGAGCCTCCGCCGTGATGGCCGTCGTCTTGCGGAGCAGCTCCAGTTCAGCCTCCGACTTCACACCCCTCAGGTCGTTCACATGGCTGTTCACCCCCGTTGCTTCGATCCCGTCATGCTCGGCAAGGAGAGCATCCACCCGCTGGGTCACATCGTTCCGGACCCCCTGGCCCGGCTGGTAGGGCCCGGCCACATGGAGTTCGTCCACACCCTGGTCTTCCAGGACCTCGGCCAG
The DNA here is from genome assembly GCA_003562075.1 of Gemmatimonadota bacterium. Taxonomy (GTDB): domain Bacteria; phylum Gemmatimonadota; class Gemmatimonadetes; order Longimicrobiales; family Gaopeijiaceae; genus PWLA01. The sequence goes on along the minus strand of PWWP01000268.1, from coordinate 22,948 downwards.
GGCCTGGCCCAGCTCCTCCACGCTCCGACCGGCCATGCCCGTCACCTCCCGGGCGCCTTCCGGTCCGACCCGATACCCCTCCCAGGTTTCCGTGGCCGGATCCCGAGGCAGGACGAACAGGGTCTCGAGCAGAATCTCTCCTCCATCCACCGTCATGATGAGAGCCGCATCGGGTTCGATGAACCCGGTCAGATAGCGGAAGGTGGAGTTCTGGTGGAAGGGGATGTAATCCTGGGGAGGAGCCGCACTACCCATGGCCAGGATGACTCCATGGCCCACGGCCTGCGCCAACCCGGCTCGCCGGTCGGCGAACTCATCCAACGGAACGGAGGAGAGGGTGCTCTGTGCTCCGGCAGGCAGAGTGAGCACCGCAAGGAGGAGAAGGGCCGCAAAGGATCGATAGACGGATGGGAGCATGAGGAAGCTGTCCGGATTCAGGGGCTGTCGAGGCCGAGCCGTACCTACGGCCCAGGCTGGCACTTTCGGGTCCTACACCGGGAAGGTCCGCAACGTGTCCCTCCCGCGAAAGGCCCCGCCCGCACGGTGGCTCGGCTTCGAACCTGTCTTCAGCCCGGGGGTAGTTTTTCCTGGTCCGGAACCTGGGCCTGGCCCCTGATCCTTTGCGTCGCCCGAGTACCGTCATCCATCCCGGCATGCTGCCGTCCACACCATTCGTGCATCGTCACTCACATCGCCTATGAACGCCTCTCCACGTCACGCGTCTTCACGTCTCATGGCTGGGCTCCTCCTGGCCCTGGCCCCCCTCCTCCTGGGTTGGGGAGCCCACCTCCCCCAGAGCCTTTCCACCCTGGACGATCCGCGGATCGACCGGGACCGACTCCTCCACCACCTCTCGGTCCTGGCCCACGATTCCATGGAGGGACGGCGTACCGGCAGTCCGCAGAATGAGCAGGCCCGACAGTATCTGCTTCAGACTCTGGACGAGTTGGGGCTTCCGGAGGTGAACGGAGACCGGGAACACTCCTTTCAATTCACCAACAATCGGGATGGCCAGGAATACACAGGGGTCAACGTGCTGGGAATGGTCCAGGGCACCGGAGCACCGGACGAGTTTCTGGTGGTCACGGCCCACTACGACCACCTGGGCGTGGTGGACGGAGAAATCTTCAACGGCGCAGACGACAACGGCTCGGGAACGGCTGCTCTCCTGGAGTTGGCCCGGTACTTCGTGGAGCATCCCCCGGAGCACTCTATCCTCTTCGTCTTCTTCGATGCGGAGGAGATGGGGCTCCAGGGCGCCCGTGCCTTCATCAACGATCCACCGGTCCCTCTGGACCAGTTCCTCATGAACATCAACCTGGACATGGTGAGTCGGAACGAAGCTGACGAGCTCTACGCCGTAGGAACGTACCACTACCCCTTCCTCACTCCCTTGGTGGAGGAGGTGGCCGAGGGTGCGGCGCTCCACCTCCTACGAGGGCATGACGCGCCGGATCTTCCCCCTGGAGATGACTGGACCATGGCCTCGGATCACGGCCCGTTCCATGAACGAGGCGTGCCCTTCATCTATTTCGGAGTGGAAGACCATCCGGGGTACCACCATCCCTCGGATACCTTTGAAAACATCACGCCGGACTTCTATCACCGGGCCGCGGAGACCATCCTGGAGTTCATCCTCGTGGCCGATCGGGCAGGGGCCTCCCTCCGGGTCTTTCGAGACTCGGGTGAAGAGTGACATCTTTCGCTGCCCACTCCAGACAATCAACACCAAACTCAAGTTTCAGGAGTTCGATCCCATGAGCGATGGCCGATCCCCCATTCCGACACCGGTGAACGAACCGATCTTCCCCTATGAGCCCGGCTCACCGGAGCGGGAGTCCCTCCACGCCCGGGTTCGGGAAATGGAGCAGGAGACGGTGGAGGCCCCCCTGTTTATCGATGGCCAGGAGATGGCGGGCGAGGACACCTTCGTTCAGCGGTCACCCCACAAGCATTCTCTGGAGCTGGCCCGGGTCCAGGCCACCGGACCGTCCCAGGTCCAGAAGGCCGTGGATGCCACCCAGAAGGTGGCCCGGGAGTGGGCCGAGACCCCCTTCGAGGAGCGGGCGGCCATCTTTCTCAAGGCAGCAGACCTCATCGCCGGTCCCTATCGGGATACCCTGAACGCCGCCACCATCCTGGGGCAGTCCAAGTCGGTCTACCAGGCCGAGATCGACGCCGCCTGCGAGCTCATCGACTTCCTCCGCTTCAACGTCCACTACGGCGAGCGGATCCTGGAGGAGCAGCCGTTCTCGCCGGACGGCATGTGGAACCGGATGGACTACCGGCCCCTGGAGGGATTCGTTCTTGCCATCACTCCCTTCAACTTCACGGCCATTGCCGGAAACCTGCCCACGGCCCCGGCCATGATGGGGAACGTGGTGGTCTGGAAGCCCTCGGAGAAACAGGCGCTGGCGGCTCACTATACCATGGAGGTGTTCCGGAAGGCCGGCCTTCCCGACGGTGTCATCAATCTGGTCCACGGGGACGGGGCGCTGACGGCAGAGGTCTGCACGGCCCAGGAAACCTTCGCCGGGCTCCACTTCACCGGATCCTCCACCGTCCTCCAGTCCCTCTTCCAGAAGACGGCGCAAAATCTGGGGAACTACCGGACCTTCCCCCGGATCGTGGGAGAGAGCGGCGGAAAGGACTTCCTCATCGCCCATCCCACCGCCGAGGTGGAGCCCATGGCCACCGCCGTGACCCGGGGGGCCTTCGAGTACCAGGGTCAGAAGTGCTCGGCCCTCTCCCGAGCCTACATCCCCCGGTCCCTCTGGCCGGAGCTCAAGGACCGGGTGGTGGCACAGGTGGAGCAGCTCACCATGGGCGACGTGGGTGACCTGTCCACCTTCATGGGAGCCGTCATCGACGAGGGCGCCTTCAAGAAGCATCGGGACGCCATCGCCCAGGGGAAAGCCGACGGAATGGAGGTGCTGGCAGGAGGAGGAACGGACGACTCGGAGGGGTGGTTCGTGGAACCCACCATCCTGGTCACTGACGACCCACGTCACGACCTCATGGAGCGGGAGCTCTTCGGGCCCGTCCTCACCGTCTACGTCTACGACGACGACAAGTGGGACGAGACGCTGGAGCTGGTGGACACCACCAGCCCCTACGGACTCACGGGGGCCGTCTGGGCCCGGGACCGGAAGGTCATCGCCCAGGCCGAATCCGCCCTCCGGAACGCCGCCGGCAACTTCTACATCAACGACAAGCCCACCGGCTCGGTGGTGGGTCAGCAGCCCTTCGGTGGAGCCCGGATCTCCGGCACGAACGACAAGGCCGGTTCCCTCCTGAACCTGATCCGCTGGATCAGCCCCCGGTCCATCAAGGAGACCTTCGTGCCTCCACTGGATTGGACCTACCCCCACATGGGCGAATGAGGGACGGCTGAGCCGATCCCCACCGACGGGTCCAGGACGAGACGGCCCCTCCCCCGATCCACCGGGGGAGGGGCCGTTTGTTCTTGCTGAAGCATCTGTCTGGCCGGACCCCACCGCCTCAGAAGTAGAGGTGCACCCGCAGCCCGGTGGTCAGGGTCCGGAGCCGGGTCCGGGTGTTGTCATTGGTGAGCCGGTTGCTGGTCAGCCGCAGGCCTGTCCAGCCGCCAATGGAGATCTGCTCCACCGGGAACCAGTCCACGCCAAAGCCACCATCCAGTCCGAGTCCCCGGCTCGTCCGGTCCGACTCCCCCTCCTCCGAGACCCTTCGATGGTTGAATTCCATCCCGCCGAACCAGAAGGGGGCCACCCGGCCCGGGTCGCTCAGGTACCACTTGACCCGGGGGCCCACCCCCAGACGAACCTCGCTTCGGTCATCCTGGGGGTCCCGGTCCTCCGATACCCAGTCCAGGGATCCCAACAACCCCAGGTTGGTGCGGTCAGAGACGAAGAGCCAGATCCCGGCCTCGGAGCTCCCACTCCCGTCGATCCCGAAGGAGAGGGACTTGGTCCCCGAGCTGATGGCCTGAGGGGCCTGGGCATGGAGGCCCGGAGCCAGAAGGAGGGATCCAGCCAGGAGAAGGATCAGATTCCATCCGAACCTGCAGTTTTTCAGAACGCGTATTCTATTTTCCTCTTTCGAAGGTAAGCTTCCTTCCAGGGGAACGTGAAGGACCACTGCAAAGGAAGTGCCTGGCGTCCCCCCCCTGTGATGACCTGCGTCCTGACCCCTCTCCACGAACCATCCCCGTGGTCACCGGGAAAGAGTTTCCTGCCCGGGTGGTGTCGTACTTCAGGCCGACGCTCCGCATCATATCGCAGGATGGCAGCCCCGGCCGGGTCCGTTCTCAGGCCGGGGGGCCGAGTATGCGCAAGGAATCAACGGAGGTTGCCGGATGCTTGATGGTGCTGGACGACGAATCAGACAGGGGTGGGTGGTTCTCTTGGGCTTGGCCATTCTTGCCGGTTGTGACGACTCCGTCACCGGTGAGAACGGGGGAGAGACTCCGGGCGAAGCCAACCTCTGGCTGGCCAGTGTGGCAGTGGACCCGGAACAGGTCTATGTGGACGAGTCGGTCACGGTGGTGGCCACGGTCCAGAATGGGGGGGATGCGGCAGGGAGCATGGAGCTGGAGTTCACCGTAAACGGAGACGCGCAGGAATCCCGCTCGGTGACGGTCCAGCCCCCAGCCGATGGGCAGTCGCCCCCGGACACCGAGGAGGAGGTCCAGTTCACCTGGAGCTCGGTTGAGCCCGGCACCTTCGAGCTGGCGGTGAATGGCACCGAGGCCGGGACGGTGACGGTGGGTGAGGAACCGGCAGCCGACATCCAGCTCCTGGAGGCCGATCTCACGCCCTCCACGGTCTATGTGGATGAAGAAGTGACCGTTACCGCCTGGTTGGAGAACACCGGGAACGCGGACGGCTCCAAGGAGGTGGAGCTCCTGGTGGACGGCGCCCCGGTGGCCTCGGACCAGGTCGAGGTGGCAGCCGGTGGACAGGGCGAGGTGAGCTTCAACTGGTCGTCCAGCACCCCGGGGCACTACGAACTGGCGGTGAATCAAACCGGGGCCGGAACGGTGGTGGTCGAGGAGATCCCCCAACCCGACATCGTGGTCACCGATGCCCAGGCCGACCCAACCACCGTCCTGGAAGGGGAGCCGGTGACCATTACGGCGTCGGCCGAGAACCAGGGCGATGCCGAGGGTGAGAAGACCCTGGAGCTCCGGGTGGACGGTTCAGCGGTGGAGTCGACGACGGTGGCGCTGGATGCAGGGGACGGCACGGAGGTCTCCTTCACCTGGTCCACCAACACTCCAGGAGAGTACGAGCTTGCCGTCAACGATGTGGACGCAGGAACCGTCACGGTGGAGGAAGCCCCTGAGGCCGACATCTCCATCACCTCGGTCTCCGCTTCTCCGTCTACGGTGGAGGTGGGTGAGACGGTCACGATCACCATTGAGCTGGAGAATGCCGGTGACGCCGAAGGGCGTATCACCCTGACCTTCACCGTGGATGGGTCCACGGAAGAAACGGACATGGTGACCGTAGGCGCCGGAAGCCAGACCTCCCACACCTTCACCTGGTCCACCAACAGCACCGGCAACTACGAGATGGCTGTGAACGGTGTGGATGCCGGGACCGTCACGGTGGAAGAATCTCCGGCAGAGCTGGAGATCACCTCCATCAGTGTGAATCCCAGCGAGCCGGTGGAAACCATGGAGGCTGCCGTCACGGGTGAGGTCACCAATTCCGGGGGCTCATCCGGGTCTCTCCAGGTCACCCTGCGGGTAGACGGCCAGAGCCTGACGAGCCAGACCGTCCAGGTCAGCGGCGGCTCCACCGAATCCGTCCACTTCACCTGGACCCCCCAGGACGCCGGCTCCCGGACGGTCAGTCTGAACAACGAAAGTCTGAGCGTCGACGTCCTGGCCGCCGTGGAGCTGATCAATACCTGGCTCCCGGTGGACGAGATGTACCTGAATGAGTCGGCCGTTCCGGTGGCCGCCACCCTCCTGAACCGAACGAAGGAGGACCAGGCTTTTACACTGGTGACGGAGGTCTTCACCTTCGTCTCCGGACAACCCCGGTGGATCGAACTCAACCGTATCGAGGGAGATGTATCGCCTGGGGAGCACACCGGCCCAGCAGCAGCCTTCCAGGCACCTGACGGCCAGACCGGCGCCTTCCCCGCCGAATTCCCCATTCGGGTGAATGGCCAGGATTCCGGTGTGGTGACCGTCTACGCCGTGGAACTCCTTGATGCCTGGCTCGGATCCAGCAGCGTCCAGGTGGATGAGGAGGTGGATGTGGGGATTGAGATGGAGAACTACTCGAGCAACGCTCAGTCCAAGGAAGTGGTGGTGGAGATCCAGGTGCCCCGCTCCCCTGGCGGTCCTCCCGCGGTCTGGGTCGAAGTGGACTCTGAAGAGATGACTCTTTCCGGTGGATCCAGCTTCTCCTGGGGGGATGCGTTCCAGATCAGCATCCCTGAACCCGGGAACTACCCGGTCCGGGTGAACGGGCAGGCAATTGGAACCCTGGAAGTCACCGAAGGGGGACGAAGCCGCTAGTCGCCCCGGGGGGCTGCCCCCTGAGGTCCACAGCAACACCCCTGGACGACCACGCCCCCCGGAGCTGAATGACGGCTCCGGGGGGTGTCGGACTACCTGGACGATACGCCCGCTCTACCTGGACGATACGCCCGCCCCGCCTGGACGATGCACCTGATCTAATGAGGCGGGTCAGACACCACCCGCAGGATTCCCGCCTCCACAGTCAGGCCGGGACCGAAGGCCAGGGCCAGGATGGACTCACCGTGGGCCAGCCCTCCCGACGAGATCATCTCCTTCAGAACGAAGAGGATGGTAGCGCTGCTCATGTTTCCGAATTGCCGGAGAACGGATCGGGAGGCCGCCAAGGCGTCCGGCTCAAGCCCCATCGTCTCCTGGGCCCGGTCCAGGATGGCTCTGCCGCCAGGGTGAATGGCCCAGTGGTCCACGCCCCCGGTTCCTTCTCCCGAACCCTCCAGAAGCTTCTGCACCACTGCGCCCAGGTTCGCCTGGATGAGTTCCGGAACGTAGGTGGAGAGCTTCATCTGAAACCCCTCGTTGCCCACCGTCCACGCCATGTCCCCCTCCCCCTCGGGGATGAGGGCAGAATGAAAGGCGTCCAGGGCCAGGATGGGAGTCCCTCCCTCAGGATCCCTGGGCTTCTGGGCCGAGACCAGCGCACCAGCTCCACCATCGGCGAAAACGGCCCCGGCAATCAGGTCATCGGTGTTTTCGGTAAATCGGAGGTGGAGGGTACAAAGCTCCAGGCTCAGGACCAGGACCACAGCGTCGGGGTCGGCCAAGCAGAAGGCCTGGGCCATCCGGAGTCCCTGGAAGGCAGCGTAGCACCCCATGAAACCCAGATGATAGCGCTGGGTTGAGCCCGGAAGCCCCAACGCCCGAACCACATGATAGTCGGGGCCGGGAGCAAAGAAACCTGTGCAGGAGATGGTCACCACGTGGGTGATGTCCTCAGCCTCGAACCCGGGGGCCGCCTCCACCACCGATCGGGCAAGAGCCTCGAAGAGCCTCCGGCCCTCCTGGGTGTAGACCTGATTTCGGGTGTAGGTATCAGGGGTGGGAAGGAGGGTGTCCTCGTCCTGGAAGAAGACGGGCGCAGCCCCGGTTTCCCCCCAATCGTCGATGACCGAGTGACGCTTCTCGATACCGGAGTTCCGATAGATGCTCCGGATCACTCGGCGGACGCCCCGACGCTCCGTAGCGTGGCGCTGCATCAGCTCGCAAGCCCACTCCTGGGTGTAGTGGGGTTCGGGAACCGTCGTGGCCAGACCATGCAGGTAGGTAGGCATAGGCGCGAGGGATGAGGTGACCGGGGCCGAGAAGAGCCCGGCCCCGGTCCTTGCCTACCCAGATCTGGTGGCTTAGCTCCCTGCCACAGAAGTGGCTCGGCCGGCCGACGCCTTCTCTGCCACCGTATCGGCCCTTCCTGCCCCTTCATTCCCCTTGATCACCAGATAGACCAGGATCAGGAGGAGGGTGACCTGAAACTCCATCCCCCCCATGGGGTGCGTCTCTGTGGCCATGAAGCTCCACTGGCCCCAGTGAACCATGAAGATGGCGCCCAGCATGACGGGAATGTTCATGAGCGCTCCGACTCGGGTCATCCAGTCCTTCATGAAGCCACCAAGGAGGACCAGGAGCGCGCCCCCGGTTTCGGCCAGGGCGACCAGGAGGGCAACAGCAACCGGCATCCCAGCCATCTCTGCGAAGCCTTCCAGGCCTCGCAGCTTATCCAGGCCGTGATACATGAAGACGCTGAATATGGCCAACCGAAGGGCCCAATGGGCATGTGGGGTCAGTACGGACATGATCATGCTCCTGTACTAGGGTTGAGTTCATTTCGCTCTCACCCCAGAGAAGTCATGATCTGCATGCCGAGTTCCCGGCCCCTGGCCGACTGGATCCCGTACCCGGTGACTCCTTTCTTCGGACGGAACCCTCCCGGCTTCCAACGTATTGGCCACGTGGAGGACCCTTTCGAGAAGATCAAAGGATCACATTACTGAGGAGAAGACCGAAGATGGCTAAGATTTCAGTTGTCGTACTGGCCGGAACGGAACAGCACTCGGACCTGGCTCGAGTACTGAATGCCCTGGAACTGACCAAGGAGGCCATGGAAGCTGGAGACGAAGTGGAACTCGTCTTTGACGGCGCAGCCGTGAGCTGGATCCCCGAGTTGGCCAACCCGGACCACAAACTCCATCCGGTCTTCGAGGCTGTGAAACCACGGGTGGCCGGAGCCTGCGAGTTCTGCGCCGGTGCGTTCGACGTGAAGGAAGAAGTCCGGGAAGCTGGAGTCGCGTTCCTGAGCGAGTACGAGGGACACCCCAGCCTTCGATCCCGGGCCGCCGAGGGATACCAGATCGTCACGTTCTGACCTCAACACGGGCGCCAATGAAGATGACCAACGAACGGATCCGATTCACCGGTGCTCAGGGCCACGACTTGAGCGCCATCCTCAGCCGCCCCAGCGGCGAACCGGTGAAGGCGTGTGCCATCTTCGCCCACTGCTTTACCTGTTCGAAGGACCTGAAGCCTGTGGTGAACATCAGCCAGGCCCTGACCCGACACGGCATCGCCGTCTTCCGGTTCGATTTCACCGGGCTCGGGGAAAGCGAGGGGGAATTCTCCGACACGGACTTTTCTTCCAATATCGGGGACCTGGTGGCTGCCGCCGAGTACATGGCTGATTCCCTGTCTCCCCCCAGTATCCTGGTGGGGCACTCCCTGGGTGGCGCAGCCGTTCTGAAGGCGGCGGCACGGCTCGATGAAGTTCAAGCCATTGCCACCATCGGCGCGCCCTTCGATCCAGAGCACGTCAAGCACCTCTTCGCCGGTTCCCTGGACACCATCGAAGAAACAGGGTCGGCCACGGTCACCCTGGCGGGCCGATCCTTCACCGTGAGCCGGGAGTTCGTGGAGGACCTGGAGACGCACGGGATGGAGCAGGCCCTCCACGAGCTGAGCCGGCCGCTACTTATCTTCCACTCCCCACTGGATGACACGGTAGGGATTGAGAACGCCGCCCGGATCTACCGGGCTGCCCGGCACCCGAAGAGCTTCATCTCGCTGGATCAGGCCGACCACCTCCTCCTGGACTCGGCTGATTCCACTTACGTGGGCACCATGCTGGCCACCTGGGCAGCTCGGTACCTTCCGAACTGAGGGCCTGGGAAACCCCAAACTCGTGTCAGCGCTGCCATTGCAGAAAATACCCCAGGGTGATCGCTAGACCTGCCGGGAGATTCTGGCCCGAGAGGGGGACCCGAACACCGAGCTGCCCATGGCCGGGTCCCAGCGGATGATTCACCTGGGCAAGTATCTGATCCAGTTGGCGGCGTGTAGACGGAAGCCTCAAACCCCCTTCCAGGACCCATGGGTCGCCACGGAGACCTTCCACTGACCCTTCCCACCCGACCGGCCCCAGCTCCCCCCCGATACTCCACCACCAGAACCACTCGTTCCCAGGCGTTCGATTCGCCGCAACGTTCTCCTCCCTCCAGCGGTGACCGACCCATCCCATGGTCCACAGCGACCGGGGATGGAACGATCGCCCTGCCTCCAGGATGAGTTCCAGGTCCCGCTGTCCCTCACCGAGGGGAATCACCTCAGCATCGATATCGAAGCTGCCCCCCGCCATCTTCACACCGCCGCGCAGAGCCAGGGGAAAAGGTGGAAGCCCCACGAGTTCAGGGCCCACACGAACGAAGAGCCTGGAGTCGCCCACGCCCATGCTGGTCCGTTGGCCGCCGGCGTCATCAAAGCGGATCCTGTGCACCGGGACTTCGGCCCACAAGTCCACGCCATCCCAGATCCCCATATTGCCAACGAAGAAGAGGGAAAGGGCGACGGCCCGTCCCTGGGCAAAGATCGTCCGCCGCTCTCCCGTCTCGTCGAAAACCTGGTCGGTGTCGTGATAAATGAGAGAGACGTCCAACCATCCGTCCCCGGGGGAGGAGATCCACTGGGCTCCGCCTTCGGAAGGAACACACAGGAGGAGGCCCACCAGCAAGATCCCCAGCCCACCCACCCTGCGACCAGGGATGGGAGAGGGGGGCCAGGACACGACCGAAGGCTGAAGCAACCGGAAAGCCATCGACCTACGACCCTTCATGGACGCCAGGCCAGACCCGGGACTCGGGATGGAAGGCCCTCCAGGCAAACCAGAAGGAAACATACGCCTCAGCTACCTTCTGCAGTCGTTCTCCTCCCAGCGGACCGCTCACCGCCAGGCCATCCACCCGCCACTCCGATCCGGTCTCCTGGTCGAGGATCCGGTCATCGACGACCCGGAATGTCAGGGCCACGCCGTCGGCTTCAGGCCGAAAGGCCATGGCCCCCTCCACATCCTGATCCCAGAAGACCACTACGTCGCCTCCACGAGCCTCCTCATGAACGACGGCTCTGGACCCACACTCGGCCATCCTGAGAAGGCCAAAGGGAAAGACGATTCCCCCGCCTCCATCTTCCGGAATACCCAGTGTTCGCTCCTTCCGAAACCGGCTATCGTCAAGATCATCCTGACGGAAAAGCAGTTCCTGGGTCTGCTCATAGTTCCCATACGGGTAAAGCCGGTAGTTACGCCCCATGTCCAGATCACCGGTGACCACTCGAGTCTCGGGGTGAAGCGCCTTCCACCCGGCCCATGTGGTCTCAATGGCGGGAAACATGGGAAGGGTGACGCCATCTGCTGGCCCGCACCGGGCCTGCCGTCCCATCTGGAACCAGAGGGAGGTCGGATCCCCTCGATCGAACATGACCAGATTGTTCTGGAACAGAATTCCAGACACCCCAAAATCCCTGCCATCCACCGCACTTCTGTCAAATACCAAGCTGGAGCCCGTGAGGGGACAATAGGTCACGGCCAGCTGAAGCCCAGATGAAAACCCCACATTCACGATCTCATGCCACCATCCCACGTTGTGGGGAATGGCCCATGCCTCGCCGTCAGTAAGGAAACCGATGATCCGGTCCGTCTCCTCCAGGTAGTCGACGGACGGATCCTCGGCACTGACGAACTCGGGATCGACAAGGGACGGAATACCATCCGGCGGAACGCCTCCCGAGACCATGGCCTCTTCCGGTAAGCTGCACTCGAGCTCACCGAAGTTGTGCTCCACGATGCTGGGTCCCGAGGGATCAGAACACCCAGCCAGATAGAGAAGCGGAATGAACGCAGTCAGGAGGCTCGGGGCCAGGCATCTACGACAGCGAAACATCTTTCACTCCGTGACGGGGACATCCGGAACGCTCCAGGCTGGAGGTCCTCACCCAGGGAATCCGTCACGGAGGCGAAGGGTTCCCATTCTCCCCGGCCGTCGCCAGCGCCCCGCCCCGGACCAACGGGTCCCGCCAGCGCCGGTCAGTACCGATACCCCTCCACCTCCTCCGGTGGCGCATCCACGCCCAACCCCTCGGCGATCCGATTCACGAAGTTGAAGTAGGCGGTGATCATATTGGCCTGAAGGATCTCTTCATCATCCAGTCCCGTCCTCCGGAGTCGCTCCACCGCCTCCTCCTGGATCGAGGCCGGAGCCTGAGTCAGTGTGGTGGCATAGTGGACCAGGGCTTCCTCCCGTTCAGAGAGATCCGCCTTGCCCGGGTCTTCCTCCAGTCGCTCCACCCGGGCCGGGTCCTTCCACCAGGCCGCCAACGCAGCCGCATGATGTAGTGTGCAGTACTCGCAGCCGTTCTGGACGGAAACCACCACCGCAATGAGTTCCCGCTCGGCCCGACTGAGGCCCCCCTGTCGGAAGAGAAGGCGCATGTAGAGATCCAGGTGGGCCTCCATGGCCCTGGGGTCCAGGCTCTGGACCCGCATGATGTTGGAAAGCTTCCCTCGCTCCTTCCGGATCCGTGCGTAGGTTTCGGCCAACTCCCCCTGGGCTTCGTCTTCCGGGATCACTCGGATCCAACTCATGAGAGCCTCCGGGAACCGAACCGCCAGGGCATGTATTGGAGACATCGCAGGGCCTGTCCATTCAGCCAGCTTGGAGGTCGGATGCATTCAGACCGGTTCAAATCGTTCTCGCTTCTTCTTCTTCGGGTTTCCATCGCACTCCTCGTTCTGCTGTGGGGAATTGACAAGATCGTGGATCCGGAGCATGCGGTAGGGGTGTCCGATGCCTTCTACCTGGGACTCCTGAGTCTCCCGGCCCTCATGCCCCTCCTGGGGATTGGCCAGGTGGTGGTCTCCATCCTGGCCCTGGTGGGCCTCTTCCGAAAGTGGGTGGATCCGGTGATCCTCCTCATCAACCTGGGGTCTCTAGCCGGCGTCTGGCGCTCCATCGTGGATCCGTGGGGATGGTTCCTGGAAGGGACGAATGTCCTCTTTTTTCCCTCCCTGATCATCGCCGCCGGCTGCCTCGTCTTGATGGCCTTTCAGGACCAGGAAACCCTGGTCTTGGATCGGCGTGGAAAGGGAGGGGATCGTGAGAAGCGCCCAGCCCCGGAAGGCTCTTGATCGAGCCCGGCCCCGCTGACGGGAATCGCTTCGCTTCCCCCTTCCTTCTCTGGTCCAAGGCATGCCTGCTTCAACGGGTTCCCGAGGGAGTTGCATCCATAGCCGAGCCACAGGTATCCTTGGCTCCGGTGAACGCACTCGATTTGACCAGACCTACTCCGATTCTCAGGAACGCCGGTGAGCCACCTGCCCGACCGCGACCGCGCCTTCCGAGAGGAGGCCCTTCCCCAGATGGACGCGGTCTATCGCTTCGCTCTTCGCCTGGCCGGGAGCCAGGACCGAGCCCAGGACCTGGCGCAGGAGACCTTTCTCCACGCCTTCCGCAACTGGGACAAGTACACGCCGGGAACCCAGGCCAAGAGCTGGCTGTTCACCATATGCAGGAACCTCTTCCTTCGACGGGAACAACGGAGCAAACGTCACCAGGAGATCGTCTCGGAGGTGGCCGACGTGGACCCGCGCCAGCTTTCCAGGGAGGCCACCGTCTTCATGGCGGTCCGGGACCGGGACCCGGAGGGGGCGTTCTGGAAGGAGGTGGTCGATGAGGAGGTTCTTCGAGCCATCGATGAGCTGCCCGGAGAGTTCAAAGATGCTGTGGTCCTGTCGGACATAGAGGACCTTTCATATCAGGAGATGGCAGAGGTGTTGGAGATACCGGTGGGTACTGTGAAGAGCCGACTCTTTCGCGGACGTCGCATCCTCCAGGAGCGTCTGCACGAGTACGCAGTGGAGGAAGGCATCATCCCACCGGAGGTCCAGCCCACCGGGAGCGACGCCGGAGGGTCGATATGAAGTGGATGGAGGAGTTGAGACGCCTTCTCCGGCGGGCCCAGGAGGACCCTGCGCCTGCAGACCCTCCTGGAGGGATCTCCTGCCAGGCAGCCGTGGAGCACCTCTTTGAATGGTTGGACGGCGAGCTGGAACCCGAGATGGGGGAGCAGGTTGCCGGTCACCTGGAGGCCTGTGCACGCTGCTATCCCCTCCTCACCTTCGAGCGAGCATTCCGCCAGGCCGTGACCGAGGCCACCGGCGACGAGGAGGCCCCGGACGAGCTGAAGGAACGGATCATGGCCTCTCTGGAATCCGAGGGGTACCGGGATTCCTGACGACCTTCGGAAGTCCCGGCGGAGCTGGGGAAGCGGTCACGGGGAGGGTCGCCCCCCGCAGGATCTTCACGGACAGGGGCGCCCCTTTCCCGGCGCCTTCCTTTCCCCCTGAGGACGCCAGGGTTCAGGGGACCACCACCTCCACCGTAACCCCTTCCCAGCTTCCATCCCGGGCCGAGTGCTCCCCGACCCGGAGTTCCAGTCGACCCGACGGCCCCTCCTCGAAGACCATCTGGAAGTGCCCCCAGGCGTCGGCCCACGCCGTGGCCGAGACGTCATCCTTGTCCGACACCCCTTCCCCCTCGCCCGCCGGGCCACATGCGTTCAAGAGGAGAAGGACCATGGCTGTCCACACCCCCACCCCTGCCCAACCCACGGCCCACCCGGGTATTTTCCACCATGCTGGAGGAAAATCCTGCCTCAACACCCTGCCCCCAAACCTGACCATATACACGCAACCCCTTGAGCCACAACGATGTATTCAGATGGCACGGAACGTGATAACCCCTGGAGATACAGAAGATTCGTCCACCTCCCCTGGGGGAGCCCCATGCGAGACAACAACCTTTCTTTTCACCTGGCTCTGGTGGCAGGTAGCTTGCTTCTCCTCCTCAGCTTCCTTCTCCCGTCTGCCGCCTACGGCCAGACCTCGGTGCGACTCCTGCCTCAGGTCGGAGCCTGGTCCCCCACCTCCGAAATGGAGACCCTACGGGACGATGGGGAAGGGATCGTAGGAGCCAGCCGTCAATCCAGCAGTCTGGCCTGGGGTCTGGGCCTGGAGGTGGGGCCGGCTCGGGAGGGGACCAGTTTTCGCGTCAATGTGGGCTACGGCACAGACCGGGACGTGCCGGTGTGGGGCACCGATTGCCCAGGCTGCTCGGCTCGAAGCAGTCTGCTGACGGGGACCGCAGCCGCTGTCTTCCGCCCCATCCCCCGACTTGTCATCGTACAGCCCCACTTCCTCGTTGGCGCCGGATTCAAGCAGTACGGGTTCGAGTTCCAGGGACTGGACGACGACGCGAGTACCTGGGAGCAAGTCTTCCGCGATCAGACCCGGGCGGCAGGCCAGGCCGGTGTGGGCGCCGAGGTGTCCATTCTCGGACTCCGCACCCAGTGGGAGCTGAACGGGTATGTGTCCCGATTCCGAAGAGGGGAAGACCCCAATAGTCCGGGTGGTGGAGACACCTCCCTTCAGACCGACCTCTTCCTGACGCTGGCGATTCCCCTGGGCGGTTGAGAGGTTGTCGGAGGCGGCGGCGGAGCGGCGGGGCGGCGTCAGAAGTTCAGCTCCCGCGTCAAGACCCGATCCAGCGCCGAGGCGAACTCCCGTTTGTCCCTGGCCCCGTAGGGACTTGGGCCGCCGGTTTCCACTCCCGTGGAACGGAGCTCATCCATGAAGTCCCGGATGGAGAGACGCTCCCGCACATTCTCCGGGGTGTACTCCTCTCCCCGGTGGTCCAGGACCAGCACTCCCTTCTCCACCAGGTCGGCAGCCAGGGGGATGTCGGCGGTGATGGCCAGGTCCCCGGCTTCAGCCTGCTCCGCGATATATCGGTCGGCCTCGTCAGGACCGCCACCGACCCGGACCGCCTCCACGAAGGGATTCCCTGGAGGCGCGTAGAGGCGCTGGTTGGCCACGAGGAGAGCCTTCAGCTCCAGCCGCTTGGCCGCTCGAAAAACGACCTCCTTCACGTCATTGGGGGCGGCATCGGCGTCGATCCAGAGTCTCATGTTGGAACCAGGGTCAGGGTATCGGGTCACTCCTTTCTCACCTCTCCAAAGTAGCGAGAATTCAACGATGATTCCTGACCCGGCCCTCCGCATCCGCCTCACCACCCTCTTCGTGGAGGGGTGGGACCTCTGGGATCGCTTCGACATGGAGGTCCGGGACCGAGGCTGGCATCCCTTCATCAACGCCGACTACGAAGCGGTCCTGCACACACTACTGGAGCTCCACGCCCCCGGCGCCCGCTTCCTGGAGTGGGGATCTGCCACCGGCATCATCACCATCGCCGCCGACATGCTGGGCTTCGAAGCCTATGGGATCGAGCTGGATCCGAAGTTGGTGGAGGTTGCTCGAGGGCTGGCCCGACGCCACGCATCCCGGGCCCACTTCGTAGCTGGAAGCTTCATCCCACCAGGATATCGATGGTCACCCGACGATGGCGATGCTCGCATGGGAACCATTGGCGAGGGGGAGTCCGCCTACCAGGAGCTGGGCCACTCCCTGGACGCCTTTGACGTGGTCTACGCATATCCGTGGCCCGCCGAGGAGGCCATGATGCTGGATCTCATGTCCCGACACGGGAAGCCTGGCGCCACCCTCCTCCTGTTCGGCACGGCCGGTGCTGTCCGAGCCTTCCGGGACGGAGCACCCGCGCTATGACCGCGCTCAGGGGAGTTGGAAGAGGACGGGAAGGATCCCCGATACCTTCGCTGCCTCCAGCCCATGAGCCGCGATGAAGACCAGGGGGATCGCAATGCAGTCTCGCAGGGCTGTCTCGAACCGATGGGCGTCCAACTCCATGGACCGCCGACCCTCCAGGCCCCTGATCCGGGGGATGAGGCGAGGTACCCTTCTTCTGTAAACCTCGAACTCCGCCCCGAACAGCTCGGAAAGTCGAGCCTCTTCCTTCAGGATGACGGGCCAATGCGAAAGGAAGAACACCAGGCCGAAGAGCATGGCCAGAACCAGCGACTCGAAGGCGAGCCCAGCACCGATGAAACCGATGAGGCTGAAGAAGTAGAGCGGGTTGCGCACGATGGAATATGGACCTGCCGTCACCAGGGTCTGGTTCTTCCTTCCCACCAGGTATGCACTCGCCCAGATCCGTCCCCCCATGGCCGCCAGCAGAAGGAGGAACCCCATCACCGAGATCGATGTGTCCCACATCCCCCCCTCCGGGTAGACATGATGGGAAGTCAGCGCCAGGAGTCCCAGCGGCACAAGAAGAATTCGGGTGAAGCGCAGTCGCCATTTCATCAATTCAGGGTCCTCGTCAGAGCTTCCGGTCGGCCTGTGTCTATGCCTCCCACACTACGAGGAGATTTCGGGGACGGACAGGGGGCCTCCTGTGTCTGTTGCCGTGACCCGAGGGCCCTCCCTGGGCGCCTGGGAGCCTCACTTCCCTTGACGCGGAACCACCCTGGCTATAACATCAAATCGTTATATGTCTTCTCCATTATATAATTGTGGAGTTACCATCTTGGATCAGGATCGACTCGACGCCACCTTCCAGGCCCTGGCCCATCCAGCTCGCCGGGCCATCCTGCGGCGACTGACGGAGGGCGAAGCCTCGGTCATGGAGCTGGCTGAACCCTTCGAGATGAGCCAGCCGGCGGTCTCCAGGCACCTGAAGGTGCTGGAAGGGGCCGGCCTCATTTCCCGGCGAAGGGAGGCCCAGCGTCGCCCCTGTAAACTGGAGGCCGAACCACTGCGGGAAGCTGCAGAGTGGCTGGTGGACTACAGCCGCCACTGGGCTCAACAGTTCGACCGGCTCCAGGCAGTGTTGGACGACCTTCAAGCCCAGGCTCCGCCGGAGGAGGCAGGCTGACACCCCTGGCCCCATGTCTCACCGGACTCCTGGTCCACTCCCCTGCACAGGAGAACCACCATGATCGACACCGGCACCCTGCAGGCCACCACTCCATCCGACACGGAAGTCCAGCTCGTCCGGGCCTTCCATGCACCCCGAGAGATGGTCTACCGGGCCATCACCGAACCGGAGCTGGTCCGCAAATGGCTCCACGGGCCCCCAAAGTGGACCATGGAAGTCTGTGAGATCGATCTCCGGGAGGGCGGTTCCTTCCGCTACGAGTGGCACAGTCCGGACGGTGAGATCATGGGAATGGGGGGCGTGTTCCAGGAGATCCACCCCAACGAGCGGTTGGTTCACACGGAACTCTTCGATGAGGACTGGACCGGCGGGGAAACCCTGGTCACAACCCTCCTCAAGGAAGAGGACGGCCAGACGACCCTGACCCTCCGGATCCGGTACCAGAGCCAGGAGGCCCGGGACAAGGCGCTGCAGACCGGGATGATCGAGGGCGTGAGCATGAGCTATGACCGGATGGCCAGACTCGTGACGGAAGGCTGACGAGCCGTCCTACCGGGAGCCGGTCCCCACCGAGATCCCCACCATCCACCCCCGCTCCTCAGGTGGACCGGTGGGGCGCTGGCCCCAGGCGTGGGACACGGAGATGGATTCCAGGAGGAGCCACTCCTCTCCTCCGATCCGCCGGTCCAGGATCCATCCCAACCCAGTCGAAAGGTACGGACCTCGATCCCACCCTGCCTCCCGCAGGAGAGATTCCAGGCCCGTCGTCCAGAAGTAGGCCGTATCCAACTCCCCCTGGAGCGACCTTGCCAGGGGCACCAGCCAGTATCCCCGGAGGCCGATGCGGCCGTGCACCTCCCGGTCCAGCTCCAGGGCCTCCCTGATGTCGGATCGGACGGGCCGGACTGCCTCCCCCGTGACCACCAGGGAGGGAAGCCAGGGTCGGGCCGGATCCACCCACTGGAGGGCAGCCCCACCCACCAGAGCATGCTCCGTGAGATCGGTGTTGCTCTCGTACTGGAGCCGAGCAGACAGGCCACCGAACCCGTAGTCGAAGCGGAATGCCTCCACGTCCGGGTCGTCAGGGTCGTCGTCCAGGTCGATGGGAGCTCGTTCCGAGAGGGAGACGGACACCCCCACCTCCAGGAAGGCCTCGGCATTCTGGGGGATGTTCAGCTCTGTGAAGGGCACCGCGGCCTTGAACGATCCACCCAGGTAGGTGGAACGGGCGTACCGAGGCCGGATGTCGTGGCTCAGCCGGCAGTGCTGGGCAGCGAGCCTGATCCCCACCCCGCCGTCGCCATCCCCGTCGTGGAAGTAGGCCGGAGTGACCCGGGCCCCCTGACGCTCCATGCAGGTGACCTGCGCCTCCAGGCCGGCGGCCCCTGCTGTCAGGACCAGGGTCAGAATCAAGAAGCAACCGCTCCCCCAGGTGCCTCCCCTCAGGAAGAATCCACTCCGCCGTGCCCACCGAACGAATTCTACCCCTCGTCCTACCCATGCCGCTCGTGCCTCCTGGCCCTCCGAACGTAGCCTCATACCAACGCCTCCTCGAAGTCGTAGATCCGGTCCAGGAGCCCGGCCACCTCCACCAGGCGCCTCTCGCCTCGGCGAAGGACCCCCTGAAGCCGGCCGATGGCCGCATCCAGCTCCCAGCCAGGGGCAAATTCGCCACCCTGATCGGCGCAGAAGCCGGCCAGGTCTCGGGCCAGCCCCAGGCAGATCTGCCCCGCGAAGTTGGGATCCCGGGGGCGGAAGTAGCGGAGCTCCTTCAGCCGGAGATCCCTGGCCCCAGCGTAACCTCCGTTCCGCTGTGCACCCGTCAGGTAACGGTGCATGGCAGCCCACACACAGCGAGCCGGAACCCTCCGCCGACCCCAGTCGGCTGGCTCCCGATTGACCTGGAACGATTCCCCTGTGAGCTCCAGAACCCAGGACGCCGGCTCGGCCCCTACCGCCTCCCGGTGACTAACTAGGAAGTCCAGGTGCCGCTGGAGATTGGCCCGGATGGCGCCACGCTCCCCACGGGATCCCGCCTCCGGAAAGCCCAGGAAGGCCCGGGGAGCTTCGGAGGCAATGGCCCGGAAGTCGGCAGGCGACATTCGTTCCCGGTAGTAACGCCAGAAGACCCCCTCCGTCATCTCCATCCGGAGGAGCCAGGAGTCGGACCCGAAGAGGATGCGGCTGCGCAGGTGGTCGTCCGCCAGCAGGCTTCCCAGCGTCCGGAAGTAACAGGCCTCATCTTCCGGGTCCCGCGTCTGGTCAGTGTGGAAGGCCAGGTCGGTGAAGACGTGGGGACGCTCCTTCATGAGGGCGAGGATGGTGTGTCCCCAGGTGCCTTCGTCCAAGCCTCCGGACCGACCCAGGCTCTCCCATCCCCCGAAGTGGGCGAAGCAGACCCGGAGCTCAGCCAACTCTCCATCCAGAAGCTCCCGCCAGTGGGAGGGATCACAGTAGTCCACGAACTCCCGCTTCCGGTAGAAACCGCCGTGGCTGCAGTGGAGGAGCACCGGGACGTCGGCCTCCACGCAGAACGCGTAGACACGGCGCAGTTCGGGGCTGTCCACCGGGTAGCCCAGGGAAGGATACAGCTTGATTCCGGCGAAAGCGCCTTCGCCGATGGCCTCCTCCATGAGCTGGAAGTGGTCCGGCCGGCCCGGGTGCACGGCAAAGAAGGGAATGACCCGTCCCGGCCGCTGGAGGGCCGCCTCCCGGGTTCCCCGGAGCTGGCGCAGGAAGTTCTGCCGGTCCCGCTCCGGCTCCTCGTCCCCTCGGATGTCCATCATGAGGGCCACCATCCCGTCGTCGGGGCCCATCTCCTCCAGGAGGGCGTCGGCCACCTGCGTGATGGTACTCCCCATGGCCAGCCGGAGGGTCTCTACGATGTCGAAGGGCCGCATGGCCTTCTCCTCCGGATCGGAGAGGGCCGTACTCACCTCGTCCAGCGCTTGGCGGAGGGTATCCAGCTTCAACTCCATCAACCCCTCACCCTCCAGCACCACCTGGACCGGCAGACCCTGGAGCCGCTCCGCCAGGAAGCGGTCGAAACCCGAAACCTGCCGGAGCTCGCTCAGGAGACGAGCCAGGAGTTCCCGCTCGTCCAGTAGATCAGGCCGATCCAGGAGGCGATCCAGGACCCGGAACACGGCGTCCACGATGAGGGGAGGTGTCCGGTGGTCCCGGAGCCGCTGGGTCATGACCCGGAGGGACTCCCGGCTCAGGACGGTCCGGAGGGTGAAGACGTGGGTGTGGGTGTTGATGTACATGGCCGGCCTCAGTCACGAGCCAGGTGCCGGTGGAAGAAGTCGGCGGTGGCCTCGTAGGCCTCCAGCCAGTTCCGATGGAGGAGAAAGGAGTGGACTTCGTCAGGGAAGACCAGGGTCTCGGTATGGACATCCCGCTTCCGGAGCTCCTCCACCAGGTTCACCGTCTCCAGGAAGCGTACATTCCGGTCGTCGTCCCCATGGATGAGGAGAACCGGAGACCGCCAGCCGTCCAGAGTGGCCATGGGCGAGGACTCGAACGCCAGCCGTCCGGCCTCCGGGTCGTCCAGGGGTGAGTAGTCGGGGCGGAAGGTGGCGATCCCCACGTTCCAGTCGTGGACGCCATGAATGTCCACCCCGGCAGCGTAGAGATCCGAAGCCCGGGAGAGTCCCATGGCCGTCAGATACCCCCCATAGGATCCACCCCAGAGGCCGATCCGGTTCGGATCCACGTCGTCCCGGGCCTTCAGGTAGAGGCCGGCGCCCAGCACGTCCCGAAATTCGCTGGCTCCGGCGGCCCCATAGTCCAGGGCCTCCCGAAACTGCATCCCGTACCCCGTCCCGCTCCGGAAATTCACCGAGAGGACCACGTAGCCGCGAAGAGCCAGGTACTGGTTCAGGGCATAGGCCCAGTGGTAATAGCTCCGATCATGGAAGCCCAGGAGCATCTGCCGCCGGGAGCCACCGTGGAAGAAGGCAATGGCCGGCCGCCGCTCCCCCTGGCCCACCCCTGGGGGCAGGAAGAGCTGGGCGGGCACCTCCATCCCGTCAGTGGCCGTCACCATGACGGGCTCAGGCACCACCAGTTCCGACTCGGGGAAATCATCCGGGATCCCCCCTGGATCCCCGGGCGCTACGAATGGCCGAGCCCGATCCACCCCACCGGCTGAAAGCTCCGATGCCGGGAGGTAGGCGGCCTGGGCCGGCGTCCGGGCACCGGAGCGCAGGAAGGCCACGCCCCCCTCACTCAGGGGAACCGGCTCCCACTCGATCCCCTCTCCGGCCGTCAGGAGCTCGGGCACTCCCCCACCCACCGGAACCCGCCAGAGGTGACGGCGGTCAATGTCATCCTGATTGGAGCTGAGGATCACATGCTCCCGGTCCGGGGTCAGGACCGCGTCCGCCACCTCGAACTCCCCTGGGGTCAAGAGCTGGGCCTCCCCACCCTGAGCCGGCACGGAGTAGAGGAGGACCCAACCACTGCCCTCCCAGGGGAAGACCAGATGGTCCCCAGTCCCCCAGAGAATCTGATTCGGGGCATTCACCCCATGGAACCGACTCCCCACACCCTCTTGAGCCCGCCAGATTTCGCGGGATGCTCCGGTCTCCACCTGAGCCACCCGGATGGACCATGGATGGGCCTCTCGAAGGGGTCGGAAGCTGGTCATGACCGAAGACGCAGCGATCCGGATGAAGGCGATGCGCTCTCCATCCGGAGACCAGACCGGGTCCCGGTCCGAGTCCACGCTGGGGTCCATCCAGTGGACGGCCTCCTCCTCCACATCCAGGACCCCGATGAAGGCGTGGGTCCCTCGACTGCTGACGAAGGCCAGGCGCCGGCCATCCGGAGACCAGGCAAGGGATCCTGGCCCTCCACGGACGGTGGCCAGGAGCTCCGCTTCACCTCCATCCAGCGGTGCGAACCAGATGTCTCCACCCCGGGTGAAGGCGAAGCCCGAACCATCGGGCGCCATGGCCGCCCCTGCAGCCTCTGTGATCCGCTCCGGCGAGCTACCCTCCAGCCTCACCTGCCAGATGACCCGTTCGGCGCCCTCCGGATCACTCAGGGGATTGGGGTGCTCTCCCTGACGGTTGGGGGCACCGCCCCGGACGTACAGGAGGGTCTCGCCATCAGGGCTCCACGCTGCCAGGCTCAGCTCCTGGCCATCATCCTCCTGGTAGGTGGTGAGCATCCGTCCTTCATACTCCGGGGGCTCAGCCACCCAGATGTTACGAACGCCCTGGTCATTCTGGATCCAGGCCACGGCCCCACCCTCCTCCGCCGCCGACATGCCGTAGGGGAAGGGGGGGCTCAGGAGCGCCTC
>PWWP01000200.1 GCA_003562075.1 Gemmatimonadota bacterium | reverse complement strand
GGGAGCCCCCTCGGTCGTTGGCTCCCCTCGACGTAGCTTTCGCTATGCCTCCGGGTCGCCGCCTACGATGGAGCTCCCTGGCGTTCCCAACGGTGGCGCCTCTACTTCTTCAACAGCCTTCTGGTGGATGGGGGTGGCTGGACGAGGGCACCTCTGCCCTTCGACGGAAAGGGGCCCTGGACGGCGGTTGCCGAAGGGCACATGGGAGGAGCATCTTTCCCCTGAGATTTCACTGTCACGGAGATTCCCATGCATTTGGTTTCGTCTGCAGGCCCCGCTGGCCGGTTCGGCGTCGTCGCCGTCGTTCTTTCGATGCTTCTCCTGGTGCCCGTGCCGGCGGTGGAGGCCCAGGAACGGCCCCTCACCCCGGAGGACTCGTACCGGATGGTGAACGTGGGCAGTCCGGCGCTCTCTCCGGATGCGCAACACCTCGCCTTCACCGCCACAACCATCCGGGAGGAGGAGAACGATCGGCGGACCTCCATCTGGATGCAGGAGATCTCGGAGGGCCGGGCTGTAGGGGAACCCATCCGCTTCACCGATCCGACCCGGGATGCCTCGGCACCCCGGTGGTCGCCGGATGGATCCCTTCTCTCTTTCACCTCCCGGCGGGGTGAGGAGGACCAGACGGTCTGGTTCCTCCGGGTGGGTGCCGTGGGGGGCGAGGCGTTCACTATCGATGGGGTGGAAGGACCGCCCATCTGGTCCCCGGACGGGAGCCAGATCGCCTTTCTGAAGTCGCCGGAGAATGATGATGAGGAGAAGGGGGCCGGCACCGTGGCCCCCAATGCCATCTCCCAGACCCTGGATCCGGACCGCTTCGACGGTCATGTGGTGACGAACCGCCGGTACAAGCGAGATGGGCAGCGGGACTGGCTTCCGCATCCAGAACTCCGTCCCCGGAACCAGCTCTTCGTGGTGCCGGCCGGAGGTGGGGAGGCGGAACAACTCACCGACCTTTCCATGGCGGTGGGCAACGTTGAGTGGACGCCGGATGGGGACGGATTCTACTTCACCGCCGACCCCATGGCCCACGACGAGCTGGATTTTCATCCTTCGTCCAGGATCTACTACCTCGCGCTGGAGGACGCACGGAGTGGGGCTGAGCCCAGGGTGGTGCTGGAGGGGGAGGGGGGCTTTTCCTCGCCGGCGCTCTCTCCTGACGGGGATTGGCTGGCCTTCCTGCACACTCCGTCATGGTTCGACCAGACCGAGCTCATGGTGGTGGAGGTGGGAGCGGATGGGACGGCCAGCGGCACCCCCCGGAACCTGACAGAGGAGTGGATCTACTCGCCGGGGGCCCCTTCCTGGTCTGCCGACGGTGCCCAGATCCGGTTCTCAGCAGGAGTCCACGGGAACACCCATCTCTACCGCGTAGGTGCGGAGGGCGGCCCGGTGGAGGCGGTGACGACAGGGGACCGGACAGTGAGTGGCGTTTCGGTGTCGGACCAGGACGAGCTCATGGCCTATGTGTCCACTGAGCCGACCCAGCCGGGGGAGGCCTTCGTGGCGAGGCTGGACGGCTCCGGTGAGGAGCGGGTCAGCTTCTTCAACGACGAATGGCTGGCCCAGGTGGCGATCCAACCGGCCACCCCCATTCGCTGGACGGTATCGGATGGCACGGAGGTGGAAGGGTGGGTGATCCCCCCGGCCAATGCGGATGAAGAAGGGCCTCATCCCATGATCCTGAGCATCCATGGAGGTCCCCATTCGGCCTATCGGAACACCTTCATGGGACTCTTCCAGGTCCTCTCCGGGGCAGGGTTCTACGTCTTCTATCCAAACCCTCGGGGGTCAACGACCTACGGAAACGACTTCAAGCATGCCATCCATGCCGGCTGGGGCGTGGTGGACGAGGAGGACTTCGTGACAGGGGTGGAGGCCGTGCTGGAAGCCTATCCGGACATCGATCCGGACCGGGTCGGGGTGACGGGTGGGAGCTACGGTGGCTATATGACCAACTGGCTCACGGCCCGGACCGACCTCTTTGCCGCAGCCGTGACCCGGGCCTCCATCTCCCAGTGGGAGAGCCTGGCCAAGACCACCGATTCCAACCTTCCCCACCTCCCCTTCGGCGGCGCCTCCTTTGAAGAGCGGGAACTCTTCCGGGAGCTCTCCCCCATATCCTACGTGGAGAATGTGACGGCCCCGACGCTGGTGATCCATGGGGAGATGGACTACCGGACCCCGCTGGGAGAGGGGGAGCAGTGGTACGGCGCGCTGCAGAAGCTGGGGGTTCCCTCCGAATTCATTCTCTATCCCAGGAGTGCCCACGGAATCCGGGAGCCCTGGCTAGCTGCCGATAGTCAGGAGCGGACTCGGAGCTGGTTCGAGCACTGGCTCCTGGGGGAGGCAGCCGCCGCAGTCGAGGAGGATGGGAACGACGCCGAGTGGTGAGGTGAGGGCTCCACCACCTGCGGGAGCACTATTGGGGAAGCTCGATCTCCGGGTCCTCCGGATGAGGCCGGTAGATGACCAGTGTCCGGCCGATGACCTGGACTACCTCCATGCCCAGGCCCGCCTCCTGAATGGCGGTTGCTGCTTCCTTTCGGTCCACGTCGGCCGTGTCCAGGACCTTCACCTTCAGGAGTTCCCGGGTATTGAAGGCCTCTTCCAGGGATTCCAGGAACGGGGTGGAGACACCGTCGGCGCCGATCTGGAGGATGGGCTTCAGGTCGTGGGCCAGCTTCCGCAGGTGGGCGCGGGCCTTGGATGTAAGATCGGAAATGGGACGACTTCCTTGGATGTAATGGGTCAACGGGTCAGGCCGGCAGGCGCGTCAACGCCGGCAAGGTAACCGGAAACCGGAGAGGGGCGAAGTCTACTGGGATCCAGGGTCAGGGCCGTTCCACTGAGATCACACCATAGCTTTCCACCACCAGCTGTTCCGAGGCATCTCGGCTACCCACGACCCATATCTTCATTCCTTCCAGCAGTTGCTCGCCGGGGAGGGCTGTCAGTGTGACGGGTGGCCCATCTTCAGGATGAAGGATCCAGTTTCCTGCAGGGTCCTGACCCAGGATCCCCATGACCGGGGTTCGACCCTCGATCTCGAGGAGTTCGTAGCGTGTCACCTCCAGGCCCCGACCAACCGGGGTGGCGGCTCGTCTCCCGTAGACCCTGACGCGGGCCCCCGAGAGGGCCATGAGCTCCCTGGCCGGGGCACCGGTCAGTCCCAGGGAGCCGCCTTCCTCCCGGCGGAGGATGGCTGTGGGGGCAGCGCCGGTTCCCGTGACGCCCAGAGTTCCTTCAGCTGACTCCATCATCGCCTCCGGATCCGCATCTTCCAGGGGGTCGGCCGGAGGGTCCTCCTCCTCCGGTGGCGGGGGCTCCTGGGCAGGGGGCGCCGGCTGATCCGGGGGTGTCTCGGGAGCGGGAGCCTCCTCCGGGGAGTGGGGAGAGTCGGTGGGGAGGGCCGGTTCCTCTGCCGGAGGGCGCGTTTCCTCCACCGCTTCGTCGGCCGGGGGCCCGTCCCCTCCGCAGCCGGTGGCCAGGAGGGTGACTACGGCCATGCCTGCCAGGAAGGACGGACAGCGGCCCAGCACCGGGTGGACGCGGGAACGAGGCCCATGCCCTCCTGCCCATTTCTTGAGCCAGGAGGAAGCGGTCGGCGGATGGGGGATCTGTCGTCTCATCGGAGCCTCACGATCCAGAGCTGCATGTGTGCGGGTAGGCCGGAGCCAGCGGTGCTCGTCGCCGAAAAGGCGAACGGCGGCTGATCGGCTGAGCTACCGATGAGGTGGAAGGTGGTGGAGCCTGCTGCCACCGTCACCTCCTGGTCGAAGCTCTCGAAGTCCCGTTCGTCTGCCACGAGGTGGGCCTCGGGGACCAGGCCGCTCTGGATATTGCGCAGATCCCATGAGGGGAATTCCAGTAGGGGGTCCCCCCCCTGGAGGCGACCGTCGGTATAGAGGGAGGCGGCCCAATAGGGGAGGAGCTCCCGGTAGTCTTCACCCAGGACGTCGTGGAAGACATCGAACCCAGCCCGGGGGGATTCAATGATGGCCCGCTGGAACGCCCGGTCGCCATCTGGAAAGCGATGGTGGAAGTGGTCGGAGAGCCACCGGAGCAAGGACCAGGTCACCCCGTAGGCGATCCGGCCCGAGATGCAGGGCTCAGGGGACTGGACACTCAACCATCCGCACGATTCGGGGGCGCCACTCACCCGGAAGAAATTGTCGTCGCTGTCGATTCCCAGGCCGTAGTAGACGGCCAGGTCGACGAAGGGATTGATGTACCAGGAGGTGTTGGTAGGCGGGTGGCTTCCGAAGGCCAACGCCCCTCCGAGGTTGCTCCGGGTGCTGTTTCCGGTATAGCGGTGCCCTACCACCTCCTCGGCCAGGGTGGCCTGCCCCTCCAGGAGCCAGCTTTCCTGTCCGCCGTCGAAGTCCGGGAGTTGGAAGCGACGTCCGAACTGGATGATGTGGGTGGTCTCATGGGCCAGGAGAACGGGAGCATCGGACCGAGCGTCCTGACGGGAGTACTCCCGCGTGTCCCCATCCGGGTCCTGGATGGTGCCGTCGGGATCGGGGGCCCGTGCGTAGTAGAACTCCCCTCCGTTGGCCCCAGGGCACTGGACGTCCAGAAGATCGGCAAAGTCAGCTGCAACCACGAAGCCCAGGGTGTTGGCCGACATCTCGTTGACCTTTCGGGTCACGACGATGACGATCCGGTCATTCCCGTCCAGATCGGTGGGCTCGCCGAAGTGGGCCGTGACCTCATCGTGGATCCGATTGTCGAACTCCAGGGAGAGGGTCTCGAAATCGCTGGAGGTGAAGCCGCCGGATGGATTCTCCACATCCTCCACCCAGATGGACTGATCCCCGACCCGGCGGATCACACCGGTCATTTCCCGACCGTTCTGGCAGACGTTGTCGGTGGAGATGTCCGGAACGTTGAGCTGAACGGTATCGCCGGGTTGGCTGGAGGCCGGCACAGTAGCAGGCCGGTCCGCCCTGGTCCGGGCGATCCCTGGCGAGCCCCTGCCGGCCAGCGCAGGCGCCATGGCACGAGCCTCCGCCTCTCGCAGCTCCCTCTCGGCCAATCGGTGGAGGGCCCATCGGGTTTCAGCTCCGGTGGGCGAGCCAGGTGGAAGGATCTGAGCAAGCCGGCGCTCCCGATCCCGTGCCACTTGACCCCTGGGTGAGGCGGGGGTGGACCGAGCGGTCCGGGACCGGGTCACATCCTGGAAGGACGCAGCTTCCCCGGTCGATGCTGCAGCACTTGTCTGGATGGAGGACTGAAGGGAAGCCAGCGTCTGACCCTGGAAGCCCCGGATCCGGACGGGTGTCCGCGTCGCTGCCGTCTGGGAGGTGGATTGAACCCCCAGGAGGTACTCAGCCCCGTTGGAGTTGGCGTCCAGGAGGAGGCAGAGGTGGTCCGGGTGTTGGACCAACTGAAGCTCCCCCACATCCACTCCCGTACCTGGTCCCGGCTCGAAGGGGTGATACTGGGAGGAGCTGGTTCCCAGATTGGCGACGACTGTGACGGGGGCCAGCCCTTCCGGCCGGCAAAGGAAGTCGGGCATGCGGACCCGGAGGCTGGTCTCACTGGCCTCCAGGACTGTGCCCTCCACCCCATGGATCCAGACCTGGTTGTTGCTGGGGTCGGGGGCGAAGCGGAGCCCGGTGATGGTCATCTCCTCTCCAGGCCGCAGGACCCCCGGGCTCACCGATTCGATCACCGGGGTCTCGATCACATTGATGGAGAGTTGGTCGGTGGCGCCGTTGGCCGAAGCGGTGATGGTGACCTGGCCCACAGCGATGCCGCCCACCACACCCTCAGGCGAGATGGTGGCTCGCGATTCGTCCGAAGAGCTCCACTCCACGGCCCGGCCTACCAGTTCCTCTCCGTCCTCGCTGCGGATGACCACGCTGAGCTGGAGGGTCTCATTCACCCGAACCTGAGTCTCGGGAGCCACGATCTCCAAAGAGGCCACAGGTGGAGCCGTCGGGCTGTCGCTACAGCCTGTCAGGATGAAGAGACTCACCAGGACGGCTGCGGCGATCCCTTGGAGCTGGTGAATGGAGACGGGCTGGTTCATGTGGAGTCTGTCGAGGGGAAGGGGCGAGGCGGAGGGGAAGGAGCCCCGGTCCGCCATGATGGAATCGGCCTCAGGACTACCTGTCACCGTCCCTCGGACAGCCCCGGAGCTGGAAAGGAGGCTTCTGTCCTACTCTTCATTACCGGTATCCCGGGCCCAGGGATCCATTTCTGGATATTGGGGGTCGTAGTTCGGAAGACGCAACGCACCTTGAACCTCCTCCCATGGTGTCCCGTGAACCACCCACTGGAAGTCTTACCGGATGACGTCATCCCGGTGTTGGCGGCGGTGGCCCAACGTCAGGGACGCTTTCTCGTGGCCCAGCGCGGGCCGGAGGTCCGTCACGCCGGCTTCTGGGAGTTTCCCGGGGGGAAGCTTCGCCCCGGAGAGGATCTGGCGGCTGGTGCTCGCCGGGAACTCATGGAGGAACTGGCGTTGGAGGTGGACGCCGTGGGTCGCCTTCGATTCAGAGCCAGGGACCCGGGATCCATCTACCTCATCCTGTTCGTAGACGTCATCGTCCGCGGAGCCCCCCGCCTCCTGGAGCACGATGCGGTGGGATGGAAGTCTCCCCGGGAGCTCTCGGATCTGGCTTTGGCCCCCTGTGACGCCAGCTTCGTTCGGGAGGCTCTCCTCCCGGAGTTGGATCAGTCTTCGACCCGGACCAGCTCGTAGGGGAGTTCCGAGTCGATCCATCTGCCCTCCCGGTCCAGGAGGCGAAGGGTATCCACAGCCAACCGGGCCAGGTAGGCTCTGGGTGGGTTCCCCGCCGTGGTTTCCAAGCGGAAGACGGGAGCTTCAGGTCGAGCCTCCAGGACGCCCGGTTCTTCCGCCCAACTCCCTACGGTCGTGAAGGTGGCGTCCCGTCCACCGTCGGCTTCCAGGTAGGTTTCCCGGAGAACGTAGATTCGGGTATCGGGGATGAGGGTCAGTTTCGTGCGGATGCCGGGGCAGCTGGCACAGGGTAGGGTGCCCCGGAAGAAGAGGGCCTCGGGGTAGGTGCCTGCCTCCAGTGATTCCACCAGATCATCGTATCCAACCTGGGCATGATCCGTCACCGTTCCCGGGTCGTCGCTGGGAGGAGCGTCCAGCCCCTGGGCGGTGACCCGGTCCGGGGGGATGATCTCGGGGACACCTTCATCGTGAGCCCCTTCCTGGCAGGCAGTCAGCCAGAGGAGGGGTGCGGCCAGGAGGAGAGGGCGAAGATGTTTCATTGCAGGGGGTGTTCTCAGACCACCAGGAGGATCATGACCATGGCCAGGACTCCGATGAGGAGGACCATCATGATCGTCATGGACACCCGGAATGCGGTGGAGGCTGTTTCCCCCGGCGCGGTCACAGGGGTGGGTGTCTGTCCGGTCACCGACTGGATCCAGCGGACCGGATCGATCCCCACCCGCGCCATGACGGCTGCTGCCTGCCAGGACGCTCCCTCCCACCACTTGAAGAAGCGTTCCACCGGGACCACTATACCGCGCCATGCCGCGTCACCGGAGACCCGGTAGAAATAGTCCGTGTCCAACTGGATCTTTGCCTTGGGCTTCAGGAAAGCCACGATGGCGAAGAAGGCCAGGGCGGTGAACAGGAGCAGCTGGAAGCCCTTCTTCAGGTTCTTCAGCTCGTAGGGATCAAAGTCCGGGACCCCACCTGGGAGGATGGCGTAGAGAGGGTCGGGCCAGACTCCCAGGATGACGTTCAGGGCCGCCCCGATCCCCATGGCCACGTACATGTTCCAGGGGATACTGACGGTCTTCACCGGCTTCTCGGGAGCCTCGCCGAACCAGGTGAAGTAGGGCAGCTTCAGCCCAACCGAGAGGAAGGTACCCACCGAGGCCAGGTGAAGGAGAAGGACGACGGTGGGCGTACTGGCGTACTCGGCGGCGCTGATGGTCATGGGCTTCGAGATGAAGCCCGAGAAGAAGGGGGCCGACGAGATGGAAAGGGCCGCCACCATGTAGAACCAGAAGGTGGCGGGGATCTGCCTCATGAGCCCGCCCAGCTCCGTCATCTTGCTCCGGCCCGTGGCGTAGATCACTGCCCCGGTGGCCATGAAGAGGAGCCCCTTGTAGAGGATGTGGGTGTAGGCGTGGGAGGTGGCTCCCTGTAGGGCCAGTTCGGTGCCGATCCCGATTCCCGC
Organism: Gemmatimonadota bacterium; assembly: GCA_003562075.1. Taxonomy (GTDB): domain Bacteria; phylum Gemmatimonadota; class Gemmatimonadetes; order Longimicrobiales; family Gaopeijiaceae; genus PWLA01. The sequence goes on along the minus strand of PWWP01000200.1, from coordinate 7,579 downwards.
CACCATGAATCCCACCTGACTCACGATGTGGTATGCCAGGACTCTCCGGATGTCATTGGAGAGGATGGCGTACGTGACTCCCCAGAGAGCCATGAGCAGTCCGGCCCAGATGAGGATCTCCCAGCCGGGGAATCCTCGGGCCAGGGTGTAGACCGCCGTCTTGGTGGTGAAGGCCGAGAGGAAGACGCTCCCGGTGATGGTCCCCCGGGGATAGGCGTCAGCGATCCAGGCATGGAAGGGGATGACCGCGGCATTCACGGCGAATCCACCCAGGATCAACCAGGAGGCCCAGTTCGATTCGAAGGCGGTGAAGGCGATGGAACCAGTCTGGGAGATGTGCCAGAGGACCCCGCCCATGAGGAGACTGCCACCGAAGAGGTGGACGAAGAGGTACCGCATGGCCGAGGCATAGGACTCTTTCGTTCGCCGGGCCCAGACCAGGTAGGCCGAAGCGAAGGCCATGATCTCCCAGAAGAAGACCAGGGAGAAGAGATCACCGGCGAAGACGGCTCCCAGGCCGCTTCCGGCATACAGGAGGGCGCTGACCTGTTGTCCCGTGTCCCGGATGTGGAGGGCGTACACCCCTGCCACCAGAGCCACCAGGGCGAAGATCCACCCAAAGACCAGGGCCAGCGTGTCCACGTACAGTGGAACCAGGTCGAAGGTGGCGAACCGCCACGTGGCCTGGGTACCGGCCTCCAGCCCCGAGAGGTGGAGGAGGGCCAGGATCGGTGGCACCAGGAAGGCCCAGCTCCGGGCGGCCCGTGGGACCAGGGGCAGGAGGAGGGCGCCGACGATGAGGATGAGTCCGGGAGGAAGGAGTCCGAACATGGCTCAGCCCTCCCCTCGGTTCGGGTCGTCATGGCCGGCTGGCTCCCCCGGCGGGTCTCCGGCGTCGCCTGCTTCGACGGTCATCCCGGCTTCAGCCGCCGGGGACTGGGTACTCCAGTCGTTCTCGGCATCCTCCGGTGCGTAGAAGTCCTCGGGGCGATCCAGCATGGGGCTCACGAGCCCCTTGGCCAGATACGAAAGGAAGAGACAGCCCAGGAGACCGAAGAGGGCGAAGAAGAGGGCAAAATCCCAGATATATACGGGGTCGGTGTCTCCCAGGACTCCCAGTACGAGAGATCCCACCAGGGCCAGTCCGAAGAGGATTCGCCAGTATTTCATCTGCATCAACCGCCTCCGGAGAAGGAGACTCCGGTCACCGACTCCACGATGGCTTCGGCGATGGAGAAGAAGCCGAAGATTCCATCGGGATGGATTCCGAGGAGGAGGGAGAGGAGCATGGTCACGAAGATGGGACCAACCATGAGAATGGAGGCTTCGCCGAACCGGGGGTGCTCATCGGAGGTCCGGAAGAAGGCCCGGGTGACGATGGGCACCAGGTAGGCGGCGTTCAGAAGGCCGCTCACCAGGAGGATACCCAGGAAGATGAGCATATCGGCATCCACCGATCCTGCGGCCAGATACCACTTGGAGACGAAGCCGCCGACCAGGGGAACACCGGCCAGCCCCACGGCACCGACACCGAAGGCGGCCATGGTGATGGGCATCTGCTTCCCGATGCCGTCCAGCTGACTGACCTTCTTCTTACCGGTGTGGATGTAGATGGCGCCGGCGCAGAAGAAGAGGGTGATCTTCATGGCTGCGTGGGTCACCATGTGGAAGGCAGCTCCCAGCATGGCCGTGGGGACCAGAAGAGCCACACCCAGGACGATGTAGGAGAGGTGGCCCACCGTAGAGTAGGCAAGCCGGGCCTTCAGGTCGTCCTTCGTCATGGCGATGAGGGACGCCAGGACGACGGTGGCGCCGGCAAAGACGGCAAGGACCGTGGCTGCCCCCATGTCACCGAATAGCCCCGGACCAAAGACATAGCCCACCAGTCGGACGAACCCGAACACGCCGGCCTTCACCACGGCCACGGCGTGGAGGAGGGCCGAGACGGGAGTGGGGGCGATCATGGCGTTGGGGAGCCACGACTGGAGGGGCATGACACCGGCCTTCACCCCGAAGCCAATGGCGAAGAGGGCGAAGATGGTCCAGAGGAGGGGCGCCCCGATACCTGCATCCAGGAAGCCACCGGGGGTGAAGTCCAGGGTGCCGGTGAGTCCGTAGATCAGGGCGATCCCGGCCACCAGGGAGATCCCGGCGGTGATGGCGTAGACCAGGTACTGGCGGCCAATCCGGTATGCCTTCTCCGATCCGGCGTGGATGACCAGGGGATAGGTGGCGACCGACAAGATCTCGTAGAAGAGAACGAAGGTCAGGAGGTTCCCCGAGAAGCAGATCCCGATGGTGGCCGAGAGGCAGACGGCCAGCATGCTGAAGAAGCGGCTCTGCTTTCGCTCATTCCCACCACGCATGTAGCCGATGGCGTAGAAGGAGGTGAGGATCCAGAGGAAGGACGCCGACATGGCGAAGAGAAGCCCTGCTGGATCCACCCGAAGGGCCAACTCGATTCCGGGTGCGATCTCCAGGAGGCTCACCTCAGGCCGATCACCGGCCAGGACGGCCGGCACCATGCTGGCAACCAGACCGAACTTCAGGAGGGAAGCCAGGATGGTCCAGGTTTCCCGGAGATTCCGGTTCCGCTCACCCGTGAGGGGAATGGCGATGGCCGCCAGGGCGGAGACCAGAATGGCCAGCAGGGGAGCCTGATTCAGGAGCTGTTCCATGGCTCAGCCCCCCAGCGGTGCCACAACACGCTCCAGGAGCGCGCTGATGATGACGAAGTTGAACACACCCACCAGAATGACTCCAGCTGCCATGATGGCGATGGGGATGAACATGGAGGCCGGGGGTTCGCCGGCCGGATGCTCCGGCGTGGTGTGCTCCTTCTCACCCCCCTCTTCCTTGGCAGTCTCAGCTGGGTCGGACCCCGGATCCCGGAAGATCATCTCGGTGACCCGGAAGAAGTAGACGGCCGAGAGGAGGGAGGAGGCGATGATGACGGCGAACCAGATCCAGGCGCCGGCCTCCACCGCTCCGATGAGGAGGTAGAGTTTGGAGAAGAACCCTGCCGTGGGCGGGATTCCCACCATGGCCAGCGCCGCGATGGCGAAGGCGTACATGGTCCAGGGCATGGATTTGCCCAATCCCTTCATCTCCGGGATCCGCGTCACGCCCGTCTGGAGCCGGACCGCGCCGCTGATGAGGAAGAGAAGTCCCTTCATCAGCGCGTGGTTCACGATGTGAAGGAGTCCCCCGATGAGTCCTATAGGATTGGCGAGCCCGATACCCAGCCCTACGTAGGCAATCTGCCCCACCGAAGAATAGGCCAGCATCCGTCGGAAGTCCTGCTGGCCGATGGCCAGGATGGAGCCGTAGAGGATCCCTCCGGCTGAGAGCCAACCGATGGTTGCCGTGATGGGGAGGGTCTCAGTGAAGAATCCCTGGGGGAAGACATCCAGGAAGAGGCGGATGATGGCATAGGCCGACACCTTCGTCATGATGGGGGCAATGACGCTGGCCGCCACCGAAGGAGCGTTGGTGTAGACGTCGGGCATCCAGAAGTGCATGGGGAACAGGGCCATCTTCAGCCCCAACCCGATGACCATGAGCGCTGCCGCCGTCATGACCGCCCGGTTCTCCATGAGCTCGGGCAGTATGGCCGAGAGGTCGGCCATGTTCAGCGTTCCCGCCGAGAAATACAGGAAGCCCACACCCAGGAGATAGAACCCGCCGCCGGCGGCCCCGATGATGAGGTACCGGAAGGTGGCGAAGGGTCCACCCTTGTCGCCGATGGCCAGGAGCGCGTAGGCCGCCAGGGCCGCGATCTCCAGGAAGACGTAGAGGTTGAAGACGTCTCCCGTGAGGGTCATCCCCGAGAGCCCTGCCAGGAGAAGGGCGATGGAAGGATACGTGAAGGTCGCCTTCCCTGGAGACTCGAACCGGATGGACCGGGGAGCGTAGACCAGGACCATCACACCGATGAAGGTGATGAGGGTGGTCATGTACGCCGCCAGGTGATCCAGGACGAACTCGATCCCGATGGGGGGGATCCATCCGCCCATGGCGTAGCGGATTGCCTGCCCCGAGGAGACGACCTCCAGCATTCCCAGGACGGCCACCACGAAGGAGGCCACCCCACCCGCGAGGGCGATGATGTGCCCCGCACGCTGACTCCGGAGGCCTGCCAGGAGGCTCAGGAGTGCTGCGAGGAGGAGTAGGGTCGGAATCAGCGCGGGAATCTGGCTCACGCCGATTCCCTCATCCGCTGAAGGATGACCTCTTCATCCAGACTGCCGTAGCGTTTGTACGTGAGGAGCAGGAGAGACAGGGCCACCCCGGTAATGGCCACGCCCACCACGATGGCCGTGAGGACGATGACCTGGGGGAGGGGGTTCATGTAAGCGGTGGGCTCAGTCCCCAACTCCTCAGTGAAGACGGGGATCGTGGCTCCGCTCTTGTTGGCTCCCTGAATGAAGAAGAGGTAGATGGCCGTCTGAAAGATCGTCATCCCGATGATCTTCTTCAGAAGGTTCCTCTTCATGGTCATCCCGTACAACCCGATCCCCAGCAGAACGGCGATCAGGATATACGGATAGCGACCCGCGAAGAATTCAATAGTCACCCGGCACCTCCCACATGTGCTCTCATCATCAGTCCACTCCCACCGTCAACCGGAGCCTCCGGTGGTCAGGGCGTCGTAGATGGCCACGAGGGCGCCCCAGACCAGGAATCCGATGAACACCTCTGCGAAGAAGATCCCCCAATAACGGAGTTCCACGCCGTCCATCCCCGGTACGGCATAGCCGTATTCCAGGAAATTTCCTCCGAAGACCACGGACATGAACCCGAGGAGGGCGAATGCCAGCGCTCCGAATCCGGCCAGGTAGAGGCCGGCAGAAGGAGGGAAGCGCTTGAAGGATTCCTCACCCTGGGAGATGCGCAGGAGGATGATAGAGGCGGCCAGCATGACACCCCCCTGAAAGCCTCCGCCGGGATCGTAGTGACCGTGGGTCACCACATAGAGAGCGAAGATCTGGATCAGGGGGACGATGGCCCGGGACACCACGTCCAGGAAGAGGGATTCATAGCGACTGGTCATGCGTCGCCTCCCCGATCGGGCCCTGCTCCTCCGGCAGCACCTCGATCTCTCCCTCCCGTGACCTGGCCTATGTCGTCCCGTCTACGCAGGAGGATCAGGAGGCAGGAGAGGGCGGCTGCCACGACCACCACGGCCTCACCGAAGGTGTCGAAGCCCCGGTAGTCGGCCAGAACGGCAGTGACCATGTTGGGTGTGTTGGAGTCCTGCAGGGCGTTCTCGATGTAGTAGACCGAGACGTGGGTGGAGGCCGGCGACTCGGGATCCCCGCGAAGCGGGAGGTCCCGCGTGGCCCACATGAGAAAGCCGGCCACCAAAGCGATGAGGATAACGCCCAAGAGCCTCACGATCCTCCCTCCTTCCGTCCGACGAAGCGGAGGGTCACCAGGAGGAAGATTCCGGTGATGGCTGCACCCAGGGCCGCCTCGGTGAGGGCCACGTCAGGGGCGCCCAGCTCAGCGAAGAGGAGAGCCATGAGGAAGCTGTAGCCCGTCAGGATCCCCACTGCAGCCAGGAGGTCGCTTACCTCCAGAGCCAGGATGGCGAACATGATGAGGACCAGCATGAGCCAGAAGTCGATCTGCCAGGTCATGAGCCTCCTCCGGTTGGGGCCGGACTGTCGTCCGCCGTCGCCTGGACCTCTTTTGCGCGGCGTCCCCGGTCCTGGGGCTGGATCCAGATATCCTGTCCCGCCCGCAGGGCAGCTCGGGTCAGGGTATGGATCCCCGTAGGATTCGTGATGGCGATGAAGAGGGTGATCAGGAGGAGCTTCCCGCTCTCCAGGACCAGGCCGTGGTGGAGGATCAGGCCCACCAGAATCAGAAATGAGCCCAGTGTCTCCGACTTCCCCACTGCGTGGGCGCGACTGAAGAAGTCCGGGAGGCGGATGAGCCCGGCGGCGCTGACGAAGAGGAAGAAGGCCCCGGCGAAGAGGAAGGGGAGAGAAGCCCAGTCCATGAGGGTCATGCCGGCTCCTCCTGTTCCGACACGTCTTCTGCCGCCCACTCCTGGGGACCTTCACTCTGGGTGGCCTGGCCCTGAGCCGTCTCCAGGTCCAGGAACTTCGCAATGGCCACCACGCCTACGAAGTTCAGGATGGCGTAGGTGATGGCCAGATCCAGGAAACCAGAGGGGCGGTCGAAGATGAAGCCGATGAGGGCCAGGAGAATCACTGCGTAGGTCCCGATGGCCCCTACCCCCAGAAGGCGGTCGTAGAGGGTGGGGCCGACCAGGATTCGGTAGAAGCTCACCGTGATGAGAAGGGCGATGAAGGTGCCCAGCCCGACGAGGATCTCGGTCATGCCATCCCCCCTTCCGAGGGGATATCCTTGTAGGAGAGATACCAGGTCACCTCAGGCGCCGGCTCTGCCTCCTCACCGAAGATGGGTGCCACCTTGTTCTGGAGCCCCCCTCCGGTCACAGCTCCGGCCGAGGCTGGGTGGATGGCGTGGACCAGATAATGGTTGTTCTTCAGGTCCACGGTGATGGTGCCGGGAGTCAAGGTCATGGAGTTGGCTACCAGAACCTGGGCCTCGTCGCTCTTCATCTCCGTCCGGAATACCATGAGCTGAGGACGGATGGGCATCCGGGGGTGGAGGATCATGGCTGCCACCTCCAGGTTGGCCTTCAACACATTCCAGATGAGCCAACCCAGGTAACGAAAGAGGTGGACCGTGGCGCTCAAGCGCCCCGGAATTCCAGGGGCCCGCGCGGTGTCCCTGGGCCGGAAGGGCCTTTCAGGGTTCGTCGCCAGGACAATGGCAATGGAGGCCACCATGAAGATGAAGTACTGGAGGCCGATACGACCGGATAGGATGAGCCAGAAGACCGAGAGGATGACGATGAGGGCAATGGTGCGGCCCAGGCGTCCTCCTCCGTCTGCGGAGTCAGGTCGGCTCCCGGAGGGTCCGGTGCCCCTGTCGTCCTGTTGTCTCTGGGCGTCTGCCATCGCGATCCTTCGATGCAATCGGGTCGGGTCGGGTCCGCCGCCTGGAGGGCGCGCGGGACGCGAACGGAGCCGTCGCCCACCAACGGCGGGTGGGGGGCGGTTGGTCTGTTCCCTGATTTTGCAGACAGGGAATCTGCATACAGAGCAATGACCTGGCAACCGGTGGCCATCGGAAGGCCCCACTCGGAACCACCGGCGGCCACCCTTGAATGCTCCAGTGTTCCGGACGGACGACCCACCGGAGGTCCAGGGTCTGAACATTTGCGCCCGGCGGTCTGAGCCACCCTGGCCGGCCAGGGTGGCTCAGGGCTCAGTCCCCTGCTTTCACCAGGGAGCGAGCTGCCGAGGCCACAGCGTCTGCGGTGATCCCGAACTCCTGGAAGAGTCGGGGGGCCGGGGCCGACGCGCCGAACCCATTCATGCCCACGTAGCGACCGCTGGTTCCGATCCACCGCTCCCCCCCCAGACCGGCGGCGGCTTCCACGGCCACCCGGGCCGTGACCCGGGAGGGGAGGACCTGGTTCTGGTACTCCTCAGTCTGGGCCTGGAAGAGGTGCCAGGAGAGGAGGCTCACCACGCGG
>PWWP01000048.1 GCA_003562075.1 Gemmatimonadota bacterium | reverse complement strand
GGCCCCATCACCTGCATGCCCCTGCCAGATCAGGAGCGGCAGAACAATCCGAACATCTCCGGCTGATTCGACCGACGGAGTAGTTCGCAGAGGTCGCGGGTAGGACCGACTCCCGGTGCCGGCGGAGGATCGCCGGTGCCGGGAGTCCTGTGCCTCTGCCCTCCCCAGCTGGTCTCACCTGAAACACCACGGTAGGAAATCATGGCTCCACGACAATTCTTCTTCCGACGCCTGAGCACCCTGGTACTTGTTTCCCTCTTCACCGTGGGTGGGCTGGTGGCCTGCAACAGCGATCCGGAGACCGGCACCGACACGGCAGCGGGTGGAGAATGGCTCACTCTGGAGGGGGGGTGGCTACTGGATGTGGTGGCCGGAGAGCGAATCCCCAACCCGGGTGTCATCGTCTCCCCAGACGGTCGGATTCAGGCGCTGGGATCCCCGGATGAACACTTGGAAGCGGATGCCCAGGTCCGCTCTCTGGTCCTGGAGGAAGACCAGACCCTCATGCCCGGCATCATCGATCTCCATGCCCATCACAACATGAACCTGACTGGTGAAGGTCGGGTGGAAGAGACCCGGTACAACCCCCTCATCTTCCTGGCCAACGGGGTCACCACCACCTTTCCCGGGGGAGAGTACGAGCCTGAACTCCTCCTGACCCTCCGAGACCGGCTGGAAGCAGGCGAGTGGGACGGTCCCCGTCTCATCCCCTCCGGGCCCTACTACGGCCGCACCCGACCGGACTGGGATCCGGAAATGACCCCCGATGAGGTCCGGGCCGATGTGGATTACTGGGTGGATCGGGGAGTCAACCACTTCAAGGCGAAGGGAGCGGCTCCTGAGCACCTGGCACCCCTCATCGAGCGGGTCCACGAACATGGGGGGACGGTCACCGGCCACCTGGATTCGGGAGGACGAGGAAGCACCAATTCGGCCGACGCCATCGCCATGGGCATCGACCGGGTGGAGCACATCCTCGGCGGCCCGGTCCTGGATCCGGAGCAGGGAGCGTACCCGGTCTGGAACCAGGTGGACACCACGGACGCCGCCTTCCGGGAGATCGTAGACCTGTTCCTGGACAACGAAGTCTACTTCAACGCCACCATCACGGCCCCCATCTACCTCACTGAACTGGAAGAGGGCTTCGACTACTGGGAGGATGAGCCTGGCTTCTTCACCCCCTACGTTCAGGAGTTGGTGGCCGAACGAGAGGAGCGAACCCGCCGGGATCTCATGTCCGAGCTCTACCAGGCCATGAAACGGACCACCCTTTCCTTCTACAATGCCGGAGGTGGACACCTCATCACCCTGGGGACCGACAACCCGAGTCAGGGGGAGTTCCTGGGCGGGTTCTCGGCCCATCGGGAGCTCCATGCCTTCACCCTGGCCGGGATCCCCGAGGCCTCGGCCCTCCGCTTCGCGACGATCAATGGCGCACGGGCCCTGGGCATGGAAGATGAGATCGGCTCCATTGAGCCCGGGAAATGGGCCGACCTGGTCATCATCCAGGGGGATCCATTGGACGACATTCGGAATACCCGAAACGTGGAGGCGGTCGTTCTGGAAGGAACCATCTACGATCCCCAGGAGCTCCTGGACCGGGCCCGTGGCCAGATCGGTCCCACCGGCCCCGCCGAACACGACGATTGGTACATCTGGTAGCCTTGAGCACCCTACCCGATCTCTCTCGCTCCATTCTCACCCCTTCGCACGAGGACCTCATGACTGACTTCCGGACACACGCCTCCCGCCGGGGAGGCAGGCTGGACCTCCGGCACCTGCTCCTTCTCCCCCTGGCTCTTCTCCTGGGAACCGGATCGGCCGAGGCCCAGGGAACGGTAGAGATCGATTCGCGGATCCAGGAGATGGTGGCCCAGGTCTCGGCGGAAAATCTGGAGCACCTGGTCACCACCCTGGCCAGCTTCGAGACACGCAACACCCTCTCCTCGGTGGACGATCCGGACCGGGGGATCGGCGCCGCCCGGGAGTGGATGGTCCAGGAACTCCAGGGATACAGCTCCCGCCTGCAGGTCGGCTTGGACTGCTATGACGTGGCGGCCTCTGGACGGATCACCCGGGACGTGGAGATCTGCAATGTGAAGGCCGTCCTTCCAGGCCGAACGGATCGGAGGGTCTATGTCAGCGGCCACTACGACTCGGTGGCCCAGATCCCTTCCGATGCCGAGGGTGAGTGGCCGGAAGGGGACAATCCGGCCCCAGGCGCCAATGACGACGCCAGCGGAACGGCCGTGGCCATGGAGCTGGCCCGGGTCCTGTCTCAGAGTGGGCTGGAGTTCGACGCCACTCTGGTCTTCATCGGCTTCGCTGGGGAAGAGCAAGGTCTCTTCGGCGCCCGCCTCCACGCCAAGCGAGCCCTGGACGAGGGAATCCAGATCGACGCCGTCTTCAACAATGACATCGTGGGGAACATCCGGGCCGGCGACGGACAGATCAACGGAACCGCCGTCCAGGTCTTCGCTCCGGGTCCTGACGATTCCCCTGCCCGGACCCTGGCCCGCTACGCCTACCGCTTCGGAAAGGCGTACATGCCCCATCACGACATCCGGCTGGTGGGGCGGGAGGATCGGTTCGGGCGCGGTGGCGACCACACTCCCTTCAACTACTGGGGATTCGCTGCCGTCCGCTTTACCGAGGTCATGGAGAACTACGCCCGCCAGCACACCGTGGACGACACGGCGGACGGAGTGTATTTCCCGTACCTGGCCCGGAACGCCCGGGTGAACATGGGTGGGGTGGCCAGTCTGGCCCTGGCGCCGGAGGCCCCCGATGTGAACAGCCCCAACGGCAACCCCCGCCTCACCCGAGGTGAGTCCCGGTACGCGGCCCACCTGGAGTGGGAGCCATCGCAAGGAGCCACCTCCTACCGGGTCTTCATCCGGGACGGCTGGTCCATGGACTGGCAGCAGGTCTATGAGGTGGGCAACGTGACCGAGTACACCTTCGAAGGGCTTTCCATCGACGAACACTTCTTCGCCGTGGCCGCCGTCGGACCTGACGGCCATGAGAGCCTGGCCTCCCCCTACGACCGTCCCCCCCGGGTCATCGAGGAGGTGGAAACCCGCTGAGCCAGACAGTCGGGGCCTTTGCTCTGCCCCGCCAGCCGCAGTGATCTCGCCCTCCCGGCGGCCCTCCCCATGGGCCTCGGGAGGGCGTCTTGCTCTTCCCCCCTGCCGGTCCTACCCTCACCTTCCAGGTAGCCCGTGGAAGAAGTGCAGTGGCCTTTGAAGGACACCGGCTCAGGCGCGGGCAGCCTCGAGCCGGCACGCAACACGATTTTCTGGCAACCCTGAACCAGGACCACCGAACATGCAGCCTCTACGTGTCTGTTCCCGCGCGCTCCTCCTGGGAGCCGCCCTCCTCCTCGTGGCTCTGCCACCGGCTCTGGAGGCCCAGACCTTCCGGAGCGACGATCCGGTCATCCGCCAGATGTGGGAAGAAGGGATGGAGCGATCCCAGACCTATCCCCTGGCCCAGACCCTCATGGACTACATCGGGCCCCGTCTCTCAGGGGCGCCTGGCTTCTTCCACTCTGCCGACTGGTTGGTCGAGCTCTATGAGGAGTGGGGTGTCCAGGTGGAGATGGACGAGTACGGCACCTGGCGAGGCTGGGACCACGGAATCCTCCACGTGGATCTGATCTCCCCTCGGGTCCAGACGCTGGAAGCCAACATCCTGGCTTGGAGCCCAGGAACGGACGGGCCCATGGAGGGCGATGTGGTGAAGGTCCCATCCTTCTCCTCGGCTGCCGAGGTGGCCGATTGGCTCCCCTCCGTGGAAGGGAAGATCGTCCTGGCCTCCCACGCCGAGCCCACCTGTCGGGAGCCTCAGGCCCTGGCACGGCTGGCCCGCTCCGAGACGGTTGAGGGCCTGCAACAGGAGCGGGAAGCTCGGATGGGCTCCTGGGCCAATCGACTCCGCATGCTGGGGGACAACCCACACCAGCGGCTGGAGGAGGCCGGAGCTGTGGGGATCATCACCTCCCGCTGGTCCGAGGGCTGGGGGGTGAACAAGGTGTTCGCCGCCTCGACTCAGGAGGCAGTCTCCATCGATGTGTCCTGCGAGGACTACGGCCTCCTCTACCGAATGGTAGAACATGAGCAGGAGCCCCGCGTCCGGATCAATGCCGAGGCCGAGGACATGGGCACCGTCCCTATGTACAACGTCATGGCGACCATCCCCGGCACTGAGCTCCCGGACGAGTACATCATCCTCTCAGCCCACCTGGACTCCTGGCACGCAGCCACCGGTGCCACCGACAACGGCACCGGTACCATCACCATGCTGGAAGCCATGCGGATCCTGAAGGAGACCTACCCCAACCCGCGGCGGACCATCATTGCCGGACACTGGGGCGGTGAGGAGCAGGG
>PWWP01000213.1 GCA_003562075.1 Gemmatimonadota bacterium | reverse complement strand
TCGCTGGACACCGGACCGGGGACCTGAAGAAGAACGAAGTGTCTGGAGGCTCCGGATCGATCCTGTGAATGGGCAGTTCGTCTACTACCTGGATCGGGGTCTTCGGCCGGCTTACCGCCTGGTCTTCCACATGGGACAGAGTCAGCTGGTGGAGGAGCACGGAATCGGAGGCTGATCGCTGAATCGCGGGTCCGGGTTCTGGAGGTTTCGGTGCGGGTTCTCGGGGGGTCGAGGCCGAATCGAAAGGTAGGGCTTCCAGGGCTCGGGCCCGTGCGTGTCTACGGAAACCGAAATGTCATGGTCAACGATCCGGGCACGGGCTCACCATTCATGAGCGCCGGGTCGAAGCGGGTTTCGGCCAGGGCATCCTTCACTCGGGGAAGGAGGTTTTCCCTCCCCCGGACGAACTCGATCTCCTGCAACGTCCCATGCGCGGACAGGTGGAGGGTGACCCCTACGGTTCGTTCGTCGGCATCCCCCATCCTGGGCACACCGCTCTGGACCTGGGCACCCTCCAGGAAGGTGGGCGGCTGGTGGTCCTCGTGCTGGATATGGGGAAGGCACTCCAGCGCTGGGAGGAGTTCCACTTCGTACCCAGGCGGGCCGCCGAGGCGGAGGCGGACGTAGGTACGAGCCAGAAACCGATCCTGAGGACGGAGGTGACGGCGGATGGCCTCTGCTGGATCGGTGGTGGGCGTCTCGGTGGCGGGCGCCTTAGCGGGGAGCGCTTCGGTGGCCGGGGGCTCGGTGGCAGGCACCTCGGCTGGGGGCACTTCGGTGGCGCGCGTTTCGGTAGCGGGGGCCTCCATGACAGGGGGACGCCGGACCTCGGGGGAAGTGGGCGCGGTGGCAGAGTCCGAAAGGAGCGAGGCGGCATGCACGGGGACGAGATGGACGCTTCGCACCTGTCCATCTCTCTCGAAGCTCACGGCGACGTCCATCCGGGCTGTCGCGGCCTCCGGTCTTGTCACCGAGGTCGAAGCGGGGCCACCTACCAGGGAATCGGTGACGCTCCTTCGGAGGGTCCATTCCTCTCCGACCTCCCGCTCACTCCAGTCACTGGCCAGGTCGGCCTGAAGTTCCTCCACCCGAACCACTTCCTGCGGCCCGCTGAAGGGGATGGCCTCCCGGTGATCCCGACAGACCTGATCCCAGTGGGGGGCCAGTACGCGGACCGGCTCGTGGGTGATGGGCGGGGACGGCCGCTCAGTGGAAAGCCCACAACCCGCCAGGAGAAGGCCTGCGGCAAGAGGGAGAAATCGGGCAAGGGGAGAGACTCGGGAAGCAGGGAAAACCGGGACAAGCGAAGAACCTCGGCTTCGGCAGGGCCGCCGATCCTGGGGAAGGGCACCCGGACTCCCTACGGGGCAGGTGGGACCTTGGCTCCCTTCGACGGAGGTGTGGCCCGGGCCCATGCCGGGGGAAGGCGGGCTGAAGCTCATAGCGAGAGGCGACGGGATTGGGCTCAGCATGTTCGCCCACCCTCCCCTGCCGGTGCGCCCGACCTCATGGATCTCCCCTTCCGCTCATGGACCTGGGTATCCCCCTTTCCAAGGGGCTTGCCCCTTGCCCTACCTACAAGCAACATTACGAACATATTCGTAAACGATCAAGTCCGTGGATTTTCCGCAGGTAGAGGCAGCCATGGTGGAATGCCCGAATGACGAGAAGCGCCAATGGCACTGGGTGCCGACTGAGCAACTCCTCTTCCCCCGGCCGCTGCACCCCCTTCCGCAGGGACGGACTGCACAGCTCCTCCCATCGAGGTGACGATCCCTTGGAATACCGACTCTCCAAGCGCTCCAACCGACTTCGGAGGTGGACCCTGCGACTTCGGAGGTGGGCCCTGCGACTTCGGAGGTGGGCAATCCCACCCTGGCAGTGGTCCACCCGACGCCAACTCTCCTTCCTGATCCTACTGGGATCATGGGCACTCTTGGGGTGTGGCGACGCTGCCCCTGGTCCAGGAGAAACCTCGCCGGCCGGGCCGACGGTCAGCGACTCGGCGGGCATCCGCATCGTCGTCAATCACGAACCTCAATGGAGAGATGACGAAGGATGGGAGGTCGACTCGGATGCCTCACTCGAGATTGGGGGAGTGGAGGCACCCCCTGAGGCTCATCTGGTGGTGGCCGGGCCGAGCCGATCTCTGTCCGATGGCCGGATCCTGACCGGAGATCTTCGCCAGCGCTGGGTGGCTATCTTCGGCTCAGATGGAGGATTCCAGTCTCGGGTCGGCCGAAGCGGAGAGGGCCCGGGCGAGCTTCAGAGTCCTTCCTCCTGGCTCGTCCTGGGCTCGGACTCACTGGTGTTCATGGACCTGGGAACGGGTCGCCTGTCCTTCTTCGGGGAGGACGGCACGTTCCTGGATCTGGTGAGGCTGGAGGACCCAGCCGGCGTCCCTGGACTTCAGCTCCTGGGCAGGGCGGAGGACGGCCGATTGGCAGGGAGGGCCGCCCGTCCCGGGGTGTCGGAGCCGGGGACGGTGGGTCGGGACGAGCTCGAACTGGTCATGGTCGACCCGGCAAGTGGGGGCCACATGTCGGTCACCACCGTGCCGGGCACGGAACGGTTCACGATCCAGCGAGAGCTGGGCGATGGTCGCCAGGTTCGACTCTACCAGCCCCTTCCCCTGGGCCGAGAGGGAGCTGTGGTCTTTCACGGCAACCGATTCTTTTCGGGGGATGGGATTCCCTTCCAGATCCGGGTTCACACTGTGGATGGGGACAGGGGAGAGATCTGGCGGGTGGACGAACCGCCTGCAGCGCTGGGGCGGGGTCGTCTGGGTGAGCTCCGGGAACGGATCAACGAGTTGACCGAGGACGAAGGGGATGTGGGCTTCACCGCCCAGGGGGCGTTGGAACTGTGGGATGATGCCCCCCTTCCCTCCTCGCTGCCGGCCTTCGGATCCCTCCACGTGGACGCACTGGGATATCTCTGGGTGGGGGAGTACGAGCTCCTTCCCCAGGTCCGACCGCCCGGCAGGTATTCCATCTTCAACCCGGAGGGGACAATGCTGGGCACCGTCCACCTCCCTGAACCTCTCCGGATCACCGAGGTGGGCTATGACTTCATCCTCGGGCACACGGTGGATGAGATGGGCGTACCAGTGATCCGAACCTATGGACTGACGCGGTAAGGCCTTCCCCTCCGGCATCCGGTCGTTATCCTATCCGTGATCATCGGTCATCAGGTGGGAGGCGCCGGTTTTTCATCCCGATCTGTGGCTACATGGCTCCTTTCTCGTGACGCATCGACCCCTCCAATGGGTCGAGCCTTCCCGGCCCGACAACGTATGGCTACGCTCCAGACCCATCTTGCCGTCCATGAGAACACACCCGCCCTTGAACCCTTCCGGCGAGCATGGGGGTCGTTGCGAATCCTGACCTGCTTCGTGCTGGTGGGATTCGCCTTGGTGGGATGCGGGGATCGGGAGGACTGGAGTCCCCTGGACGGTCCCTGGGATCCAGATCACCCCCGGGCCGAGGCGATCCTCGCCGAGCCAGACTTGGGTGACCCCATCGATGAGGAGATGGCGGAAGCCGGAGAGCGATGGTACCGGGTTCGGGGCTGCCTCGCATGTCATCCCATGGAAGGGGGTCCCGCTACCGGCCCGGCCATGGGGGGGATCACCGAGCGGAGGGAGTACGACTGGTTCAAGGGGATGGTCATGCGCCCCGACTCCATGGTCCGAGAGGATCCGGTGGCCCGGGAGTTGATGGAGGTCTACCGCTATCCCATGCCCAATCAGGGGGTGGACGAACTCCGGGTCCGTGCCATGTGGGAGTATCTTCGATGGTACGATCAGGAGCGTCGAAGATAGGGTGTGACGGATCGCGAGAACCGCCGGGGAATTCCCATCCGATGGAACCTAGCCAGCAAGGCATCGTCCCGCCGGCCCTCCTCCGCGGAAGAAGCTCGTCCCCCGCACACCACCCCGCCCCCGCAAGACGCCCGTTCCCGAGGTGTCCTCTTCCTTGGAGTGTCACCTTCCCCGGGTTCTCCTCTTCCCGGATCATCTCTGCCCGGATCTCCCCCAGGCGTTTCAGCTGAAACGTTTTCGCCCGGTCCGGCGCCGGTCACTCGTGAATCGATGCGCCTGGCGGGCGCGAGCAATCGCGAGGGAGCGCTTGGTGGATTGGCGTGGGGATGGGGAAGTCGCCACCGCTCGGATGAGGCAGTCGACATCGCCGGGAACTGAGGGGTCAACCTGGTTGGCATGGGGGTGATTCAGTCCCCCGGGGACGCAGCTTTGTTGGCATCTGAATGCGGAATGCTGCCGGTTGTGGGCAAGCACCGTTGGATCGGAGGCCCACCAGGACTGCTCAGGCTCCCTTCCCTGTCCCCCGGCTCGGACGTCCCGTCCCCTGGCCGCAGTCTTGGAGTCCCGGAGTCCCGCCGTCACGGAGTCGCACCGTCCCCCAGTCCCG
>PWWP01000046.1 GCA_003562075.1 Gemmatimonadota bacterium | reverse complement strand
TGACCCGGAGCGCGGTCCAGAGCGTGGTGGTGGCGGCGGTGGGGGGCGCCTTCCTGGCCATGATCCTCCTGTTTTTCACCCTCCGGAATCGCCGGTACGTGCCCCTGGTGGCCGTGGTGGTCGGGGTGAGCCTGGCGGCGGCGGTGGTGGTGCTGAACGCCATGGGGATGACGCTGAACCTCCTGACCCTGGCAGGTCTCCTCCTCTCGGTGGGGCTGGGGCTGGACTACGCCATCATCTACTTCGATCGGTTGGACCGATTGAGGGTGGGGTCGGTGGGTGACCGGGGTCGACTGCCAGCCGGGGAACGAGCCTTAGACCCAGCCGGGGACCCAGCCGTGGACGAGACCCAGCTGGCGCCGGCCCACCTGCAGGCCATGGTGGATGTGGCCGGTCCCCTCCTGGGCGCTCTCCTCACCACCATGGCGGCTGTCCTTCCCTTCCTCCTGGTGGAAGGGCTGGTGGCCCTTCTCTTCCGGCCCCTCATCTGGACGGTGGTGGTGGCGGCCATCTTCTCCTTCCTCTTCGCCGTGGTCCTCCTTTCCACCTTCGCCCGGCCGGAGGTTGAGGGCACCCAGGAAGCTGAATCCGTCCATGGCCATTCCGCGACGGGAGCCGGGGGGGATGGCAGAGACGAGGGGACCCAGGCGGAGGCAGCTCCCGACCCGTCGGACCAGCGGCGCGCTCATAGGGACGGGGGTGTTCTGGGGAAGGAGAGCCGGTGGTGGGAGTGGGCCCGGAAGCCCCTGGTCACCTGGGGTGGGGCCGTGGCTCTCCTGGCAATCCTCCTCCTGGGGGGACGGGCTCTCCCCTTCGAGGTCCTCCCGGTGGTGGACGACGGATTCGTGGATATCCGGATCACCCACCCCGTGGGAATTCCGGCCGGCGAGATGGACCGCCTGACCCGTGAGGTAGAGGCTCAGCTCCTGGCGGTGGACGGGACCGATGCCCTCTTCACCACCTTAGGGGGCTACTTCCGGGAGGGGCTTCCCTCCTTCCGGCCCGGAACGGCCAACTTCATGGTCCGGGTGGATACGGATGGCGGGGACCGGCCGTCATCGAGCTGGGCGGCCGATGCCCGGGCCGCCATCGGGGAGCTGAATGTGACGGAGCTGGGCGTGTCCATCACGCTCCCCCGGATTCGGGGCGTCCAGACCCGCCTCTCCGACGCCGACCTCCTGGTGGTCCTCACCGAAGACGACGGCGACCTCCTGGCCCTCACCGAGGTAGAGACCCAGGTCATGGAGCTCCTGCAGGGGGTGGAGGGACTGGCTGACGTGGAACGGGTCCGGGGTGGGGTGAGCCCCCGTTGGATGGCCCAACCCCGGGAAGACGTCCTGGCGGCCTACGGGGTGACGCCGGCCACCCTGGCCCAGGCCATGGAGTATGCCCTGGAAGGCCGGGTCCTCCGGCAGCGGATGGAGAACGGCGAGCCCCTGGCCCTTCGGGTCCGCTACGATCGGCGGGAGGCCGGCGGACCCCAGGATCTGGCCGGCGTCCGGGTGCCCTCGGTGGCCGGCGGGAATGTCCGCTTCGGTGATCTGGTGGATTTCCAGCTCATCGAAGAGCCCACCCACATCGAGCGGCGAGAGGGGCAGCGGGTGGTCAGAGTCGCGGCCCAGCTCGATCCGGCAGGTCCCGGTCCAGGCCCAGTAGGAGAGGCGGTGACCCGGGCCCTTCAGGAGGCTGAGCTTCCCAGTGGAGTGAGCTGGTGGCTGGAAGGAGAACTGGACGCTCTCCAGGAGACGAGCCGGACCTTCGGGGTTGCCATGGCGCTGGCCCTGGCCATGGTCCTGACCCTCCTGGTGGTCCAGTACGGCTCCCTCTCCTTCGCTCTGGCTGGATTGATTTCCATCCCCTTGAGCGGTGCCGGGACGGTGATCCTCCTGGGTGTCCTGAGTCGTCCCCTGGACGCCATGGTTCTGGCCGGATTGCTCATTGCCGTGGGCATCGTGGCCAACAACGTGATCCTGGTCCTCTCCCAGGCCCGGGAGAGCATGAGCGAAGTAGGGGGTGGGAGTGGGACAGGGAAGGCTGGAGGCGAGGGGCGGCCGCACGCAGCCGAGTCCGGAAAGCTGGGAGGGGCAGTGGGCATGGAGAACGACCGCCAGCCGACAGTCGGGGGGATGGAGCTGGAGGAAGCCCTCCGGACCGCTGCTCGGGACCGGCTCCGACCCATCACCCTCACGGTTCTGAGCACGGTGCTGGGGATGAGCCCCCTCCTCTGGGGGGGAGCGGAGGTCTTCGGTCTCCTTCAGCCCCTGGCCATCGCGCTCACCGGGGCCCTCCTGGTCTCCATTCCCCTGGCCTGCTTCCTCTTGCCTGGATTGGTCATTGCGCTGGTTCGGCTCTGGGAAGGGGTTGGGAATCGGGTGCGGAGGAGGGGGGCGTTGGCCGGCGAGAGTTCAACAGCCTTCTAGCGCCGCTGGGTAATCACCCGATTGAGGGTGCCCTGGAGCTCCAGGATGGTGGCCCAGGTGAGACCCAGCCCCAAGCCCAGGATGATCCCTGAAGGCGCCGCCCATCCGGCCACCACGGTCCCCAGCGCCACGGTGCAGGTGAGGAAGGTCCCCCCGGCTGCCCACCAGACCGCCGCCGCCCATCCCCGGGTCGCGGCGGCCGCTGTCAGGTGGACCAGGAGGGCTGCGGCTACGGCTACGGGGACGGACGGGAACTCGGCTCGAGGGACGAGTCCCTCCAGGACCATCCGGTCCAGGTAGAGGGCGCCCAGCCCTGCTCCCAGGAGCCCCAGGGTGATCCGAACAGCTGCCCCGCCTCCCAACCGTGAGCCGATGATCCCCACCACCGGTGCGGCCAGGAGAAGTGAACCGGGCCAGTGGAAGGCCTGGAGGCCCCCCCGTGCGATCTGGACGGCCGCATCGGTTCGGGTGGCGCCCATCCACTCCAGGACCGGGAAGTCCAGGAGGGCCACTCCCCGCACTGCCTGGGTCTGCATCATGACCAGGCCCATGGCGCCCAGGCCTCCCAGGAGGGCCATGAACCCAAGGGTGAGTCCCAGACCGGCAGCCAGGCGCGGGTTGAAGCGTCGGGAGATCCAGAGGGCCCCTGGGAGAAGGAGCCGTCCCAGCCATCCCAGCCCCGTGACTCGGAGCGCCAGCCGGAACGCAGCCTGGATCCGGCGCTGGTTTGCCGCGATCCGGGCGGCAATCCACCGGATAACGTAGGCCAGGACGGCCAGGATGAGGACCAGGAAGGCGGCCGGGCCCGCGTAGTCCAAAAGGACCCGCCATGACTCCCCCAGGGCGAAGCCGGCCACCACCCAGGCCGTGGCCCAGAGCACGCCGGTGGGAAGGTCGAAGATCAGGAATCGGCGGTAGGATACCTGGGCCGCCCCCATGAGAAAGGGGATGGTGATTCGGGTGGCGCTGGTCAAGCGACTCAGCACGATGGCCCACTCGCCCCGACGGGTGAGGAATTCCTCACCCGCTTCGATGGCTCTTCCCAGGGGCCGCTGGAGGGGCTGCCACGCCAGGAGTCGGCTTCCCCAGATCCGCCCGAGCCAGAAGCCGGTGCTGTTCCCCAGGATCGTACCGATGGCAGCGGCCAGGATCACCCCCACCAGCGCGGCCTGACCCCGGGAGGCCAGGACCCCACCGCCGGCAATGGCCAGCTCCCCCGGGGTGATGAAGCCCAGGAAGAAGGCGGCTTCGGCCCACGAGAAGACCCCCACCAGGAGGTAGACCACCTTGCCTGAAAGGCTGAAGACCCAGTCCAGGACGGTCTCGATGAGGGCATCCATCATGCCAGGGGGGTGAGGGGGAGGGCTGGGGCCACTGGGCGGTCAGGCAGGGGAGCCCGTGGTTGGTCGGTTGTCAGGAGCGTCTCAGGGCTCAGCGGCGCCTCAGAGGTCAGCCGGGTCTCGGGGGCCAGGAGCGTCTCAGGGGTCGGAGCAGTCCCGCTGGTAGCCGCAACGGAGGCAGAGAAGCTTGCAGTGCCGGTCCAGCATGGGGGCTCCGCATATATCGCAGAGGGGTGGGGAGGGGTCAGCTTCCTCCCGTTCCTCCTGCTCCTCCTGGCCCGATTCGTCCGTGTTGCGTTCGGTCATCTCGTCCGTTCCACCGATCTGTCATGGGAGGCTGTTGAGGAAGCCCGATCTCCACCCTCGGGAGTTGGGAGCGACGATCCCACTCCGTTGCGGCTTTCACCGCACTGCGGCCTTCCTGGCTCCGCATCGCCCGTCTGGATCAGTGGAAGATAAGTACACCCGGGCGTCAGAAAAGCGGCGAAGGAAGCCGTGGCAGGGAATGAGACCGGGTGATCCCGTGGTTGGGGCCAACCCCGGCTGGTCCTTATTCCGGGTTATAATGAAAACACATACCCAGGGGGGTGAGCCATTCTGCGTTCACACCTGCTGGGGTCGAATCCCCCATCATCCTCCGGTTCCTGGGGGCCAGGTATGTGTTTTCATTATAAT
>PWWP01000322.1 GCA_003562075.1 Gemmatimonadota bacterium | reverse complement strand
GTCGGCCCGGCGCACCTGGTTGGAGGGAATCACCCAGGCATAGGGGGCCTGGGTCTGTCCCCGCTCCACGGCGTTCAGGTTCTTCTGCCAGTAGTTCCGTAGGAGTTCCCTCCGGTTTCGGGCTACGAGATGGAGGGAGTGGAGAACGCCGGTCTGGGCGTAGTTGATGTTGTTCCGGAGGGACCAGGTCACCTCGGCATAGGGCGGGTTGGCCCGGAACCACTCCACCGATGTCCGGTTCGGCCCCACCGTCCGTTCCAACGTCTGGGGCACGGAGTTTCCGAAGGTCTCGTAGAAACGCCCGATGGCGTTCCGGTTGTTCAGTGCGAAGACCATGTACCCCGGATTCCAACCATCGAAGAAATCATGGGTCCAGACGCCAGGCATCCCGTGGGCCGTGGCCTGAGTGACCTCATGGTGAGCGATCCACTGCCACTCGTGACGGGTGATGGCGTCGATGTTGGGGTTGTAGGGGCCGGTACCGGTGGAAACGTAGAGGAAGGGGACGGATTCGTGGAGATCCAGCCCCACCGGATACTTCCATTCCTCGAAGAGGGAAACGACCTGCCGACTCAACGCCAGGGTGAGCTGGAGCCCATCCCGATTGTTGTCATGTCGGATGTACTTCCCCCAGAAGGGAGGCCCTGGCGGTCGATCCTCCCATTGTTCTACATCCTGGGCATGGAGGCCATACCACTCCACCACCCGGTCCCGGCCATCGGGATCGGTGACGGGCATGATGAAGAGGACGGCATTCTCCCGGATCTCCTGGATGAGGGGGTCCTCGGACACGGCTACCCGGTAGGCCAGCTCGGCCGTGACCTCGGGGTGGCCCGTTTCCGGGGAATGGAGTCCGGAAAACACCATGTAGATGGCAGGAAAATCTGCGATGAGGGCCTCGGCCTCTTCCCGGGAGGTCTCCCGGGGATCGGTCAGGACGTGGTAGGCCCTCCGGGTTTCCTCCAGCCGGGCCAGGTTCGCCTCGCTTCCGATCTGGGCAAGGGCGAAACGCCGTCCCTCTTCCGTCTCGTCCAGATACTGGAACAAGACCCGGGGCGAGGCCGTGGCCAGGGCTTCATACCATGCGTAGAGCTGGGCCGTGGTATGGAGGACGCCGGGCTTTCCCAGGGGGTACCCGAAGTGATCCACTGGCGAGGGCAGGCCCTCCACCACCGGAAGGTGGTCCACCAGGGGGCTGGTGAACTCGGCGTCGGTGGTCCAGGAGCGCATGAGACGGGTCGCCGCCGTATCCACCGCCTGGCCCCAGTGGGTCGTCTCCGGATTGGGCAGATCCAGGTGCCAATCGAAGCTCTGGGGAACAGCGGGCCCTCCATCCTGGGCCTCCCTGACATCCTGAGCCCATCCCATACCGGGGATGGCCAGCGCCAGGAGGAAAGCAATGAGGATGGAGCAGGGGGAGGGACGGGACACGGAACCAGGCATGGCGTTCTCCTGTGTCAGGGTGGACTTCCCTTCGGCAGGCCCCCTCCAGGAAGAAGGCCCGGACCCCGATTCTACGGGGCCCGGGCCTCCTGCGCACCCACTGGTCCAGGTGTTTCTCATCTCCACCAGGGAGCTGCAGGACCGGAAAGGGCGTCAGGTCAGCTCGCCTGCCATTCAACCCCTACCGCGCCGTCCCGACGGAGGGTCAAGATCATCAGGTCACCTCGCCTGCCTTCCGTCCCGAGAGGAGTCCGTCGATGGAGAACCCTCCCCCTCCCCGAACCACCAGGTAGAGGAAGATGAAGCAGTAGAGGGTAGCGGTGGTGCCTCCATTGACGTAGGGCCAGAAGTCCTGGGGGGCGTGGACTATGAAGTAGGCGAAGGCCATGAGGCCCGAAGCCAGGAAGGCCGTCGCCCGAGTCCCGAATCCCACCATGATGAGGAGTCCTCCGAAGAACTCGATGACCCCGGCGAAGAACCGGAGTTCAGGAAACTCCACGACGGAGCCGTCGAACCAGCCCCAGAGCTTGGCCGCCCCATGCTGGAAGAAGAGAAATCCGGAGACGATCCGGAGGATGTTCAGGAAGATGGGCTCCAGGCGTTCCTGCATGGGCTGCTTCTCCTCTCGAAAGGTGGGAGGGGGAAAGTGACAGGCCCGATACCTCCAAGGGGAGCTGGAGATCCATCCCCAGGTCTCACGACCCCAGCGTCCCCGTTCTTGCCAAGCTCGGGGGAGTCATGGAACGTAAGGCATGTACCGTCACTGCACCTTCTGCTCCAAAGACCTGGGAACCAACCAGGTTCTGGAGGCCTTCCCCGTCGGTCGCCGCCTGGCCTTCGATGCCCATCAGGGTCGTCTCTGGGTGGTCTGCCCCACCTGCGAACGATGGAACCTGACACCTCTGGAGGAGCGGTGGGAAGCGGTGGAGGGATGCGAGCGCCACTTCCGGGAGGTGGAGTATCACGCCCGGAAGCTGGGATGGGGATACGCGCCCCTCCAGAGCCTCCCAGCCCATATACGGCTGGCCCTGGAGATGGGAGCCCACGAGGACCAGGAGCGAGCGGCGGCTCAGGGGGAGCTGGCCCGCCTGGGAGCCCGATGGCGGGAGGGAGAAGAGGGCTGACCGTGAACCGACGCGTGCGCTGGGTGATTCGAATCATCATCCTCCTTGCCCTGGTGGCCCTGGGCCTGACCATGGTCCGGATGCCGGGAGACCGTGAACCGGTCCGGAATGGCCCACCCACCCCCATCTCCATGGGAGAGGAGACCATGATCGTGGACGAACTGGCCCGACGCCTGGAAGGAGACGTTCGGGTCCTGGCCGACAGCATCGGAGAGCGAAACGTCTACCGACCGGAGGCACTGGAGGCGACGGTAACCTTCCTGGAAAAAGAACTGGAGGATGCCGGCTTCCGGCCGGTTCGCCAGAGTTTCCAGGTCCAGGGGGTGGAGTGCCACAATCTGGAGGTGGAAATCCAGGGAACCCATCGACCGGAAGAAATCATCGTCATCGGCGCCCACTACGACTCGGTGGTGGGCTCTCCTGGTGCCAACGACAATGGAACGGGGGTGGCGGCCGTCCTGGCTCTGGCCCGGATCTTCGCCGACGCCCAACCGCCTCGAACCCTCCGGTTCGTCTTCTTCGTGAACGAGGAGCCGCCCTTTTTCACCACACCCGAGATGGGGAGCGTGGTCTACGCCCGAAGGAGTGGAGAGCGAGGCGAGGACATCCGGGGAATGCTGAGCCTGGAAACGATCGGGTACTACGACGACACCCCCGGGAGCCAGAGCTATCCGGTGGGGATGCTGGGATGGGCCTATCCCGACCGGGGCGACTTCATCGGCTTCGTCTCCAACCTTCGCTCCCGGTCCCTCCTCCGGACGGCCCTGGGAACCTTCCGGGAACACGCCGCCATCCCCTCGGAGGGGGCTGCCCTCCCCTCCTTCCTCCCAGGGGTAGGGTGGTCCGATCACTGGTCCTTCTGGCAGGAGGGATACCCGGCCATCATGCTCACCGACACGGCCCCTTTCCGGGACCCGGGGTACCATACCCCCGACGACACACCGGACCGGCTGGACTTCCATCGAGTGGCCCAGATAGTGAACGGACTCGTGCCCGTGGTGGAGACCTTGACCCGATGAGTTCACTTCCTGAGTCAGAACCCCTCCGACGCAGTGGAAAGCCCCTTCGCTACGAGGTGGAGATGAAGGTGAAGGCCCCCCACTCGCCCATTCTGGCTCGCCTGGACGCCCTGGGTGCTCGGATGGAAGGGGTGGTCCACCAGGAGGACCTCTACTTCCAGGCCCCGGACCGGGACTTCGCTGCCACGGACGAAGCCCTTCGGATCCGGCACCAATCCCAGGACGATTCGGGCGCTCCCTTTCACCAGACCGATCCTCCGGACCAGGTCGCCCCCTCCCACCAGGTCATCCCCCCGGACCAGATTGCCTCCAGCCACCACCCCGATTCCCCGCGTCGGACCAGCTATCTGACTTACAAGGGGCCCCGGGTGGAAGCAGACTCCAAGACCCGTCTGGAACGGGAGGTCCTACTCCCGGACCCGGACGCCATGGAGGCCATCCTCCAGGCTCTGGGCTTCCAGCCGACAGGGCGGGTCCGGAAGCTTCGCCGGCGCTATCGGGTCCAGGGCTACGAGGTGGCGCTGGATGGGGTGGAGGGCCTGGGAGAGTTCGTGGAGGTGGAAGGAGAGGCAGGAGAGGAGGATCGGGCTGCGGTCGCGGAAGGGTGTCGGAGCCTCCTCCAGGAGCTGGGGCTGGACCCTTCGGAGCAGATCCGGCGCTCCTACCTGGAGCTCCTCCGAGAAGCCGGGAGTTGAACGCTTCACACACCCCGACTTTCGGTTTATCTTCGGTGTCCCATGTCGGACGCCTCCTGCCCCTACGTCGAGCTCCACGCCCACTCGGGCTACTCCTTCCTGGATGGCGCCTCCCATCCTGAGGAGCTGGTCCTGCAGGCTCGGGAGATGGGCTATCCAGCCCTGGCCCTCACCGATCACGACGGGCTCTACGGGGCCATGGAGTTCGCCCGGATGGCCCGGGACGCCGGGCTCCAACCCATCACCGGAGCCGAGATCACCGTTCGGGAGTGCGGGATCCCTCAAGGGGAGGGGATGGACGTGTCGCTCCCGGCCACCACCCGACCCAACGAGGCCCCCAATCGGTGGCACCTCACCCTCCTGGTGGAGACCCCGACAGGGTACGCCAACCTCTGTCGGCTCCTCACCACAGCCCACCGGACCAGTCCACGAGGCAGCCCCTCCCTTCCCATTGAACTCCTCCTGGACCCTGAAACGGGGCTGAGTCAGGGGCTCATCCTCCTTACCGGATGCCGCCGCAGCCCCCTCCTCCACGCCCTCACCGACGCCGTGGCCACAGGAGAGGCCTTCGCCCGGCGCCTGACCCGTGCCTTCGGATCGGATCGCCTCTTCGTGGAGCTCCAGGACAACCAGGTGCGGGGAGATCGAAGGCGGAACCAGGCCCTGGGCCGGCTAGCAGACCGGCTGGACCTACCGGTGGTGGCAACCGGGAATGTCCACTACCACCATCCCCGGCGGCACCGGCTCCAGGATGTCCTCACCGCCATCCGTCACCGAACCACCCTGGACGGCGCCCACCACCAGCGACGCCCCAACGCCGTCTTCCACCTGGCTCCACCGGACGAGGTGGCCAGGCGGTTCGCCCAACGGCCCGATGCCCTGGCCAACACCCTCCGGATTGCCCAGCGGTGCACAGCCTTCGACCTGACGGAGGACCTTGGCTATACCTTTCCCGACTTCGAAGGCAGTGATTCAGGAAGCGCCATCCAGGTACTGACTGCGGTCACGCAGAACGCCCTGAACCAGAAGTATCCAGAGGACCCCAGGCGCAAGGAGACCGAGCGCAGAGAGGAGGCCCAGTCCAGGCTTGCCGAGGAACTCCGCCTGGTGGAGCGCCACGGGCTGGCCGGGTTCTTCCTGGTCTACCGCGACATCATGGAGCTGGCCCGGGAGGTGGGCGCCCGGGTCCGGGGGCCCTCACCCCGGAGCGCAGCAGGACTTCCACCCGGTCGGGGACGGGGCTCCTCCGTCTCCTCCATCATCTGCTACCTCATCGGTCTCTCCCATGTGGATCCGGTAGACGCCGACCTATTCCTGGGCCGCTTCCTGAACGACGCCATGGGATCGGTGCCGGACATCGACCTGGATTTCCCCCGGGAGATCCGGGAAGAGCTCATCCTGGCCGTCTACCGGAAGTACGGCCACGACCACACAGGGTTGGTGGCCACCTTCCCGACCTACCGCCTTCGCTCCGCTGTCCGGGAGGTGGGAAAGGTCCTGGACCTGCCTCCAGGGGACCTGGAGAAGATCTCCAAGTTGGCCGAGCACCGTTCCGCCCAGGGACTTCGGGAAGACCTGGAGACGATCCCTGGATTCTCCAGGAAGCTGGAGAGTCGCCCCTGGCGCCTCTTCCTGGAGCAGGTGGAGGAAATCGCCGGGCTTCCTCGGCATATCTCCCAGCACGTGGGCGGGATGATCATCTCGAGTCGCCCCCTCCTGGAGCTGGTCCCCCTGGAGCCGGCGGCCATGGAGGGCCGCTTCCTCTGTCAGTGGGACAAGGACTCCTGCGATGACGCCGGCTTCATCAAGATCGACTTCCTGGCGCTGGGGATGCTCTCCCTTGTGGAGGAGGCGGTGGACCTCATTGCCGAACGGGGGACGGCCACCACACCAGAAGCCCGGGAGAAGGAGATCCCCGTGGTGGGTAACGCACCGGACCTCTCACGCATCGACCTGGAGGACCGGGAGGTCTTCCGGCGAATCCAGGAGGGGGACACGGTGGGCATCTTCCAGGTGGAGAGTCGAGCCCAGATCCAGATGCTCCGCCGGACCCTCCCTGGCAACCTGAAGGAACTGGCCGTCCAGGTGGCCATCGTCCGTCCCGGTCCCATCGTGGGCGGAGCCGTGAACCCCTACGTCCGCCGACGGGAGGCTCAGCGGACCAATCCGGACTACACCCCCGAATTCGACCACCCTCTCCTGGAGGAGGCCCTGGGAGAGACGCTGGGGGTCATCATCTACCAGGATCAGGTCCTGCAGGTCTGCCGAGCCCTGGCCGGGTTCACTGACGGGCAAGCCGAGTCCCTCCGACGAGCTATGAGCCGGAAGCGCTCCAGAGAAGCCATGAAGGAGCACTGGGAGTCCTTCCGGACCGGGGCCGCCGCCCGAGGCGTAGAGCCAGAAACGGCCCGGGAGGTCTTCCGTCAGGTGGTGGCTTTCTCCCAGTTCGGCTTCCCCAAGTCCCATGCCGCCGCCTTCGCTCTTCTGGCCTACCAGTCGGCCTGGCTTCGGCATCACTTCCCCACCGAGTACTACGTAGCCCTCTTCAACAACCAGCCCATGGGGTTCTACTCCCTGGACGTACTGGGACGGGACGCCCAGCGGAATGGAATCCGCATCCTCCCACCGGAGGTGAATCGGAGTGGCGTTCGCTGCACCGCCGAAGGGTCGGACCTCCGGGTCGGACTGGGTTTCATCCGGGGATGGGGAGAAGAGATCGCTCAGGTAGTGGTAGGTGAACGGGAGACGCACGGGCCCTTCCAGAGTCTGGTGGACTTCCTTCGCCGAACCCCTGCCGCCCTGAAGCGTCCGGCCATCGACAACCTCATCTGGGTTGGTGGGCTGGATGGCTTGGGACTGGGGCGCCGGGAACTCCTCTGGCAGGCCGGACTCTGGTTGGGCCCGGACCAGGGGAGACGGCGCGCTCAGGGCCGTTCCGATGACCCTCAGCTCATGTTGACTTCGGTCACCGGAAACGCAGATCCATCAACGGAGCAAGGAACGTGGCCTCCTGAAGAGACAGACACGGCCTTTCGCCCCGTCCAGGATCAGGACCGACTGGTGGCTGAATACCGCATGCTTCGCTTCTCCACCGAACTTCACCCCCTGGCCCTGGTCCGGAGCCGCCTTCCCTCGTCCACGCTCATCTCCTCCCATCTCCCTGAGACAGAAAATAGAACTGTCGTTCTGGTTTCAGGGATCGTCGTGGCTCGCCAGCGCCCCCAGACGGCCAAGGGGTACATCTTCCTCCTCATCGAGGACGAGGCCGGCCACATCAATGTGATCGTGAAGCCCCGGGTCTATGAGGCATGCCGGGCAGCCGTCCGGATGGAGCCCTTCGTCCTGGTCCGAGGACGTCTGCAGAAGGATGGGGCCAGCCTCAACGTCATCGCCCTGGAGGTGAGCGCCCTCCGGACGCTGCCCGCACCCGCGGAGGCCACGTCCCGGGAAGGAGACGGGAAGAACCCGACACTTCCAACTCCCCTGGAGTACTGGCCTGACCCGAAGAAGAAAAACGCGTCAGAGAAGGACCCCTTGAAACTACTTGAACCCCTTCGTGAGAGCCCGCCCCAGGTGAAGAGCTGGGGGTGAGCGCCTCGGGGGAGAAGCGGACAAGAATGACATAGAAATCACATTAATTGATCACCCTAAAGAGCTTAATTCCAAAAGGATAGACTAAGCTACATCTCGATTGTTTTATATGTTTCACAGCCACAAAAGTGGGTCACAATGGCCCAATGACCGTGGTCATCTCCCCTCCACAGGAAGACCGGATACCCCAACCGGCCCCACCGACCCACCCCGGAGGGCCATGGACCGATTGCCCCTTTTCGCGCCCACCCCATTCGGCCCGACGCCCATCCAGGTCACCGCCTGGACGGGAGATCTCCTGAGGACCTACCTTGGTCGTAGCACCATGCTCCAGGCCCAGGAGGCAGCCCATGCGTTCGGCCAGCACGTCCCTGCTCGCTCCGGCCTCCTTCCCTGCCGTCCCAAGAGGAGTGCTCTTCTTCTGCCTGTCACTCCTGGGGTCGCTTTCGGCCTGCCAAGGAGGCCCGGAGGACCCACCTGGACTGGGCCACGGCCTCCCGGTCTGGACCGTGGAACCAGAGCTTGAGATTGGATCGGTGGACGGACCAGTGGTTCTGGGATCCGTCCTGACGGCCGCTGAAGGACCGGACGGAACTCTTCATCTTCTGGAGTTCGGTGAGGCCCGCATCCAACGGTTCACCCCTTCCGGCGATCCCCTGCCCCACCTGGGCCAGGAAGGTGAGGGGCCAGGTGAATTCATCCGCCCCAGCGCCCTGGGGTGGGACGACCAGGGGCTCTGGGTCCTGGACACGGGAGCCAACCGCCTCTCCTGGTTCGACGAGGAGGATGAGCTCCTGGAGACCCTCCAGTGGAGCTCCCAACGCCTGGACCCGGGCGAACTGGCGGTACGGCTGGGCGCCCCCCTGGGAGACGGAACCTTCATGGGGATCTCGGTCACCGGAGCCCGGCAGATCGCCCAGGGAATCATCACCCACACCCCCCTGCTCCGCACCGATGCAGACGAATCCATGGTGGACACCCTGGCAGTCACCCCCGTGGAGGGAGACCTGATTCAGATCACCGAAAATCCGGCACAGGGGGGGATGATCCACCGGCACCCCTTCCCTACCGCCCCCATCCGGCAGGTTCTGACCGGGCGCCCCCACCGTGACCCGGAGGGGGTCCTGGTGGAATGGGAGTGGGAGCCGGAGCCGGTCGTCCACGTCCTCCGGCGCTCCGTTGAGGGGGACACGCTGAGCCACACCGTCCTGGACGTCCAGCCCATCCCCATCCCGGCCCAACGTCTGGAGGAGGAGGTGGAGCGAATCGCCGAACTCTACGCCCAATCCAGCGGAGGCATGCCGGCCCAGGCCCGTTCCCTGGTGGAGGAGGTCCTGGACGCCCCGAGCTACCTCCGACCGGTTGAGGAGGTCCTGGCAGGACCTCAGAGGGCCATCTGGCTCCAGCTGGCCCACCTGCCGGAGGACGGAGCCGACGAGGAGACACCCGGCAAGGACGGGGAACGATGGATGGAGCTGGACGCCTCCGGGGAGGCCACCCGGCTCCTTCACCTCCCTCCCAGCTGGACCCTGAAGTGGGTTGGCTCAGATCACATCTGGGCCGTACAGATCGATGAACTGGGCGTGAACACAGTAGTTCGCGCCCGTCTTGTGACCTGAGTCACCAGAACGTCGAAGTCGGCAAGGCGTCAGGGACGGCCTCCCTCCGGATCGGGGCGCCTGAGGACCGTGGTCTCCACCCGACCAGACCCATCCACGTCATTCCAGGCCAGGAGGATCCCGCCGTCCAAAGCCGTCATCCGGGGAAAGCCTCCGGAGCGGGCATGGGTCGTCTGGGCCAGGGTGAAGGACGGACCCACGGTCCCACCGGGCGTGGCACCAGGCCCCTCCACCGCCCGGACCCTGATGTCAGCTCCCTCCTCTGTTCGCTCCAGCCAGCTCACGAAGGCCTGACCCTGGTCACCCTCCTCCCCAATTCCTCGTTCGGACAGAAGCACGGCTACCCGGCCCAAGGGGTCCCCGTCGTCAATCTGGATCGGCGGGCCGAAAGAGGCCCCGGCGTCGGTGGAGAAGGCCAGCTTGACTCTGGGGGTGTCCTGAGCCGCCGTGAACCAGGCCACCGCCACCAGTTGACCTCGGGCTGAAACCATGGGGCCGTTCACCGGACAGGCCGGGATGACCCATCCGTCTTCATGGATCGGCACTGGATCGGTCCAGGCCAGGCCCGATCCTTCCTCTGCCCCCAGGCCAGACTCCCCCGCTGCCGCACCTGGAGAATCCGCCACGGCTCGAACGATGGAGATGTCTCGGATCTCTTCCTCCGTCCGGTCCCGGTAGACCACCACCGGGCCCTGGTCCGTCACGGCTGCCGAGGTCTGGCAGCAGTCACAGATCCGCTCGTCCAGGAGGATCTCTTCACCCAGGCCTCCAGGCTGAAGCGTGGTGAAGCGGAGGCTCATTTCCGGATCTTCCGAGCCGCTGGCGAAGTCCCTTCCGTCCAGCCAGACGGCGCCCAGGGCAGGCTCCTCCTCGGAGCCGGGAGGTCCGACAGTCCAGGGGAAGAGGGAAACAAAGCCGTGCTCACTCAACGTCCCGTCTCGGTGGGGCACGACGGGGTCACTCCAGGTGTCCCCGTCGTCCATGGACCAGGCCACGTGCACATCGTAGTCGAAGGTGTCGGGGCCACTTCGCACCAGCCAGTGAGCCGCCATCCGCCCATCGGGGAGGACGTGGATGGAGGGGAAATCGGCCCAGTTCACGAAGAAATCGTCCCCTGTGACGATGGTCCGAGGAGGACTCCACCCCTCTGGGTCCTCCCACCGATCGGCCGGGAGAAGGGAGAAGCGGAGGGCGTGCCTCTCGCCCCCTTCCAGAGGCTCGAGCCAACTCAGGAAGGTTCGACCGTCGGGTGTGGCGAAGAGGTTGGGTTCACCCGAGCCCACAGGTGCAGGGCTGGTGTGATCCACCCGGTCCCACTGGGCCAGGTCACTTCCTGGAGGAGGAGCCTCGCCACACGCAGTCAGGGAAAGGGCCAACCCCAGGGCCAGGGCCGATCCCAACATTCGTCCTTCCCTTCCCCCCCTCATCGGGCCGGCCCTGCCACCAGGCGTCCCCCGCAGACCACCAGGAGGACGGGAGAACCGCCTACTGTGTGGGCAAGCTCTCGCTCATCTCGCCATCGGAGGAGGACCAGATCGGCCCGACGTCCCGGAGCTATACATCCCATATCATCAATCCCCAAAAGTGTGGATGCGTTGTTGGTGACCGCGGTCAATGCTTCGGCCGGCGTGAGTCCATTCTTCCGAACTGCCAACCCCATGGCCAGAGGAATGGATGGAGAGGGGGCTGACCCTGGATTCCAGTTCGTGGCCACCACCACGGCCCCCCCTGCGTCCAGGAGGGCCCGCCCGTCTGCGTACCGGTCGTCCAGGTGGAAACCTGATACCGGGAGAAGCACACCGGCAGCCGGGCTGGCTGCCAGGCGCTTCAGATCGGCCGGGGGCGAAGCCTCCAGGTGATCGATGGAGTGGGCCCCCAGGCGGAGGGCCTCCTCCACCATCCCCAGGGAATTGAACTGGTCGGCATGGATCCGGATGGGATGGCCAAGCTCCCGGGCCGCCTGGAAGAGTCGGACGCAATCCTCCACCGACCAGGCCCCCTTCTCGCAGTAGGCGTCGATGGCCACCCCTGGGAACTCCTCGTGGACTGCGGGCAGAGCCTCGCTGATGACCATGGTCACCGGGTCAGGATGGTCTGGATCCAGTGCGTGGCCCAGGCAGGCGGTGGGCACCACCTGTCCTGGCCAGTCCCGACCGGCTCGGCGGATGGCCCGAAGCATCTTCAGTTCGTTCTCGGCGTCCAGACCGTACCCGCTCTTCACCTCCACGGCGGTAGTGCCCTCCTGGAGAAGCCATCCCAACCGAACCCGAAGGGAGGCGGCCAGCGCCACCTCTGAACACTCTCGGACGGATCGAACGGTGGAGAGGATTCCGCCCCCGGACGCCAGGATTTCCGAGTAGCCGGCTCCTGCCCTACGCAGGTCCCACTCATCCAGCCGGCTTCCGGCCCAGCAGGCATGGGTATGGGCATCCACGAAGGCAGGGATGACCACCCGCCCTTCAGCTTCCACCACCCGGGCCCCTGGCGGCGGCGGGATCTCAGAATCCACCTGGGCGATGCGGCCCCTCCGGACCAGGATATCCCCACGCTCCCGAACTTCCAGGGTGGCCGCGTCCTTCCCCCGCAGGTACCCGGCCCTGGGACGCGGACTGACGACCCGGGCCCGGCGAATGAGGAGGCTGGTGTGGCCCACGTCGTCCACGACCTCTGGGGGGATCTCCGGCGATGGTCCGTTCATGGTGCGGCTCCCCCTCCCCTCTCCTTTCGGATTCGGGCCTCGTCGTTCTGGGGCCGTGCCTCCACACCCTGCAGGAAGGCGAGGAAGAGCCGTGCCGCCACTCGAGCCGTCCGCCCGCCTTCGTCCCAGGGGGGCGAGAGCTCCATGAGGTCGAAGCTTCCGACCCCAGGATGGGCACCGGCGGCCCGGGCCCAGGCCTCAGCCTCCTGGACCCTCCAGCCAGCCGGGTTCCCGGCGCTCACCCCAGGGGCCACACTCTGATCCAGGACGTCCAGATCCAGGCTCACGAAGAGGGGACCATCCGGCCATTCGTCGGCAGCGCCAAACCCGGAGGTACGTCCTCCATGGGACCGGAACCAGTTGAGGTGCTCCCTGGAGTTGGAAAAGGGATCCAGTCCGCGGACATGGAGGGCACGCACGCCGCATTCCTCCACCAGGCGGCGGAAGGGCATCCCGGACCCGTCCTCCTCGCGGACATCCAGGTGGGCATCCAGGTAGATCCCGGTCAGGGGCTCCTGTTTCCGCTGGGCCAGCGCGCGAACCAAGGGGAAGGTCAGGTCATGTCCGCCCCCCACCCCTACCGGAAGAAGTCCCAGCTCGAGGAGCCGCTCTGCCGCCCGGGTCACCCGGGTGTGTGTCTCGGTGAGGGAGGAACCAGGGACCACGTCGCCGGCATCATAGATCTGGGGCCACTGGATGGAGCCGGGTGCACCGGCACCGTACCGGGCCAGCGCCTCTCGAAAGGCTCGAGGGCCGCCGGCAGCGCCAGGTCGCCCTCCGTTGAGCCGGACTCCCAGGTCATCAGGGAGCCCCAGGAGGGCCACCTGACAACCCTCCGGATCGGTAACCCGGATCCGGTGCGCCAGACGGGAGGCCGGTGTGGCGGTGTCCCACTGCCAGCTGCGGACAAGATCGGAGGTGACCGGGGTCATGAATGCTCTCCTCCCTCTTGGGAAGCATTGTCTTTGTGCATGGGCATGGGGATCTGGACATTGTGGGCACTGGCGCAGTCCAGGGCGTCCTCGTAGCCGGCGTCGGCGTGCCGAAAGACGCCCATGAGGGGATCGTTGGTCAGAACCCGCTCAACCCGCTCTCCACCCTCTGCCGTGCCGTCAGCCACCACCACCTGACCGGCGTGCTGGGAGTACCCGATCCCTACGCCGCCTCCATGGTGAAAACTGACCCATGAGGCCCCGGAGGCCACATTCACCATGGCGTTCAGGAGGGGCCAGTCGCTGACGGCGTCGGAGCCATCCCGCATGGCCTCCGTCTCCCGGTTCGGGCTGGCCACCGAGCCGGCATCCAGGTGGTCCCTCCCGATGACGATGGGGGCGGACACCCGTCCCTCCGCCACCATCTGGTTGAAGAGCACACCGGCTCGGTGCCGCTCACCATATCCCAGCCAGCAGATCCGAGCCGGGAGCCCCTGGAACCCGAAGCGGGGTCGGCAAGCGTCCAACCGACCCTCCAGGAGGGCCTCTGGGTCGGCGTGGCAGGCCAGGATCCAGCGCCTCAGGCCGTCATCGTCCGGGAAGAGCTCCAGGAGGGCGCGGTCCGTGGCGAAGATGTCCTGGGGATCTCCGGAGAGGGCCACCCAGCGGAAGGGGCCTCGACCCACGCAGAACTGGGGACGAATGAAGGCAGGGACGAACCCGGGAAAGGCGAACGCATCCTGGAAGCCTCGCTCCAGGGCCTGCTGCCGGATGTTGTTCCCGTAGTCGAAGGTGATGGCCCCCCGCTCCTGGAGGGTGACCATGGCCCGGACATGCCGCTCCATGGAGGCCAAGGACCGATCCAGATATCGTTCCGGATCCTGGGTCCTCACCTCCGCTGCCTTCTCCAGGCTCCATTCCACCGGCACGTACCCCTCCAGAGGATCATGGGCCGAGGTCTGGTCCGTCAGGAGCTGGGGCGTCACGTCCCGCTCCACCAGTTCCTCCAGAAGGGTGACGGCGTTGACCGCCACCCCCACGCTCCGGGCTTCCCTGGCTCGGGTCAGTTCCAAGGCCCGCTGGATGCCAGCGTCCAGGTCCGACGCGATCTCGTCCAGGTAGGCCCCGGCTCGCCGGCGCTCCAATCGGGACGGATCCACATCGGCAATGAGGCAGGTCCCCCCGTTCAGCGTCACCGAAAGGGGCTGAGCCCCTCCCATACCCCCGCAGCCGGCCGTGACGGTCAGGGTCCCGGACAAGCTTCCCTGAAAGTGCTGACGGGCCGCCTCGGCAAAGGTCTCATAAGTGCCCTGCAGGATCCCCTGGGTCCCGATATAGATCCAGGACCCGGCCGTCATCTGCCCGAACATCATGAGTCCCTTCTCCACCAGCTCATCGAAGTGCTCCCGGGTGGCCCAGTGGGGGACCAGGTTCGAGTTTGCGATCAGGACTCGGGGTGCCTGGCCATGGGTCCGGACCACCCCCACCGGCTTTCCAGACTGGATCAGGAGGGTCTCGTCCGGGGCCAGGGTCCTGAGCTGAGCCACGATGGCGTGGAAAGCCGGCCAGTTCCGAGCCGCCTGACCTCGTCCCCCGTAGACGATCAGGTCAGCCGGCCGTTCGGCCACCTCCGGGTCCAGGTTGTTCATGAGCATGCGGAGAGCGGCTTCGGCTCCCCACGACCTGCAACTCAACTCCGAGCCCCGAGGGGCCCGGATCTCAGGAGCAGACCCGGCCGGAGACGGAGAGCTGGCACGCCCAGCCGGGGACCGAGGGGCGTCGGACGAAGGCTCTGGGGGCATGGGAAGGACGGGTTGAGGGTCTTGGTCACAACGGCTCACTGAGTCAACCTCGGATGCCACGCCGTCCCGGACAAGGCAAAGCCCCCTCCGCCTGGTAGGCGAAGGGGGCCTTGGGACCCCGAGCCATCTTCGACCCGGATCGCTTCTTCCTTTCCAGAGGGGCTGATCACCCGCCGAACATGACCCCCAGGGATAGATTCAGGTTTCCGGCGCCTGACGTGCTGTACTGAAGCTCAGTGAACGCAGGGACGGCCCCAAGGTCGAACTCGATCCCGCCCAGAACGTTCAGCCCAGAGGATGACCCACTGAAGGAGCCGAACTGGAATCCGTTTCCGCTGACGCTGCTGGAGAAGCGAGTGTGGTTGATCCCGGCCCCGGCGAAGGGGGTGACCGCCCCATCGATCTCGAAGGGGACGATGGCGTTGGCATTGATCAGGATTCCGCTCCAGCTGGCGTCAGTCCCGTTGAACTGCTGGGAGTCGCCAAAGAGATAACTGGCGTTCGTAGAGGCTCGCAGCGCCGAAAAAGCTCCCTCCTCGATCTCCAGCGCCCCACCCAACTCGAAATCGCCCCGTGCTCCGAGGCCGAATTCATCGAAGTCCCAGAGAACGACCTGGGGCCCGAAAGTGACCTGGGCTTGGGCCTCAGTGGGAGGAACGGCCAGAAAGAACGTAAATGCCACGACCGCGAACAGGACCTTCTTCATACACATACTCCGCTGTTTGGATGTCTGACTTCAATGTGTGTTTCAGGTGAGCGGGCCAAGGGTAATCAAAGACGGAAACGACTTCAACGATCGTTTACGTTTCAAGAATAATACTCACCGCCCCACACTGCATTCACACTTCTAAGGCGCAGTCACACCAGAAGATACGACATCCATCGCCCTGACAGAAACATACGGTTTTGTCAGAAAGTCCAGCGGTACACCAGATTCACGTTCCGGCCCGGCATGGGAAGCCCTCGCTCCTCCACCCTGGAGAGGTGATCCCGGTGCAATCGGTCGGTAGCATTGTCGATTCTCAGGGT
>PWWP01000235.1 GCA_003562075.1 Gemmatimonadota bacterium | reverse complement strand
CGACGGTGCACGCGCTTCGCCCGCCGAGCCGGCTTCCAGACACTCCGGCTCTGGACCGACAGCGGACTGGATGCGGCCCGGCGCCTTTACCAGACTGAAGGGTATCGGCTCGTGAAGGAGGAGCCCCATGATCACTTCGGCGAAGGGCTCCTGGGCCAGTACTGGGAACTGGACCTGGGTGGCACGAAGGGGACCGGAGCCGGTGGAGTGGAAGCAGCCAGAACCGAGTAGTGCGAAGCTCGTCCGGGGAGAGCGCAGGCTGAAGGGTCCAGGGCCGGACATGGAACCGGTCCTCCTCCTGGGCCGTCCCTTCCCGCCGGCTCCACCACCGGGATGGCCACCTCAACCAGCGTTCAAGAAAGCACCAGGAGCACCCATCACATGCAAACCATTCTGGGCGCCGGCGGCGTCATCGGAGAAGAACTCTCCCGGGAACTTCCGGATCACACCGACCGCATCCGGCAGGTCAGCCGAACCCCCCGACGGGTAAACCGGAGCGACGAGCTCATGGCCGCCGACCTCCTGGATCCAGTGGCCACGGCTCGGGCCGTGGAAGGCAGCGAGGTGGCCTACCTGACAGCAGGGCTCCCCTACGACGCAGAGATCTGGGAGCGGGACTGGCCCCGGATCATGGACAACGTCATGGAGGCGTGCCGGCGTCACAGTGCTCGGCTGGTCTTCTTGGATAACGTCTACGCCTACGGCAGGGTCCGGGGCCCCATGACGGAGGAGACCCCCTTCAACCCGTGCAGTCGAAAGGGGGAGGTTCGGGCCCGCATCGCCACCACCCTGTTGGAGGCCATGGCCGCCGGTGAGCTGGAAGCCATGATCGTCCGGGCCGCAGACTTCTACGGGCCCGGGGCCGAATCCAGCGTCACCCACCATACGGTCTTCCAGCGGATTCAGGACGGGAAGCCGCCGCGCTGGCTCGGGAATCCGAAGGCGGCCCACTCCTTCTCCTTCACCCCTGACGTAGCGCGAAGCCTGGCCCTCCTGGGCAACCGTCCCCAGGCCTATGGCCGGAGCTGGCACGCCCTCACCGACGGCGAGCAGATGTCGGGCATCCGGTTCGTGGAAACGGCGTGCGAGGCGGCCAGGGTCCCCTACGAACTCCAGGTTCCCCCTGGCTGGCTCCTCTGGGCCATGGGACTCTTCAATCCCGTCCTGAAGGAGAACCGGGAGATGATGTACCAGTTCAACCACAACTACCACTTCGACAGCTCCACCACCCAGCAAGCGCTGGGCGTCGACCCCACCCCGTATCAGAAGGGCATCGCCAGAACCGTAGGCGCCACGCCTCGCTCCGCCCAGAGCGTCTTTCTCCCCCGGCGGGTTCGGGAGTGACGGGTCCGGATTGATCCGTCCATCCGACCCAGCTGTTCCCCCCCCCGGCGCGCCACGGGGAGACCAACGAAGGCCACCGGTCTCATCCTGCCAGCCAGGTGTGCCCCTCTCCGCGCCAAGGGAGCCCACCCCCGCTGCTCGCGCTTTTCCCACTCGGGCCGTAGGTTGTCACCCATTCAGTGAAACGTATGCGTGTTGCCGGTCACTGGTCCTCCCCTGTTGGGGCGCTCCTTTGCCGGTGACGGGCGTTCGAAGTGACCAGCGGACCATTCTTCCCCAAGACGTGCGGGCTCCCTCGGAGCAGTCCCACGGCATCTGGAGGAAACCAGGCCCCGGTCGTGGCAGTTCCCACTGATACGGCAGGAGAGTTTTCCGGCCCCGAACGGGCCTTTGTTTCCTTCGTGAGAGGAGTGGATCGTGATGAAGACAGACTGGAGTGGCCTCCAACGGCTGGCCGTCCTCGGTCTCGGGGTGGCCGTCGTTGCCTTCGCCCAGCCCCAGGATCTGAGTGGTCAGGGATACCCGGAGTGGACTCCCACCGCACCTGGGAGCCCGAACATGCAGGTGGTGTCCCACCTTCCGCTGGGCCCACGCTTGAGCGTGGCGGACATCGAGTTGGAGCAGGAACTCCACCGTCCCTATGCCTACGTCTCAAGGATGCAGTACGGAGACATCGGTCCCAAGGGGATGGACATCATCGACCTCTCCGATGAGCGTAATCCTGAAGTCATCTACCGGTGGCGCATCGAGAACCAGGAGCTCCATCAGCGGACGGGCGGGATGGATGTGAAGTACTTCAAGCTGGATGACCGGTACTACGTGATCCAGTCCGTTCAGTTCGGCCAGGGAGGACCCAACTCGGACATGGGTGCAGTGGTCCTGGACGTGACCGGCCTGCCCGATGCTTCCACCGTGGAGGAGGTGGCCCGGATCCGAGCCCCTGACACTCCGGGCGGGTTCCACAACATCTTCATCTACAAGCACTCCAACGGTGGCACGTACCTCTTCTCCACCATCAACGGCCCCGGAGCCAACGTCTACGACCTGGCACGGGTGGTGAACGGGGACCTGGACAATGCCCTGGTGGGGAATGTACCCGTGCCCGAATCAGCCGAAGGAACGGGGGCGACCCGGGGGTATCACGACTTCTACGTGGGTTGGCACCCGGACACGGGTACGGATCGGTTCTACGGGGGAGGCACCGGTGGATACTACGTCTATGACGTGACGGATCTGGACAACCCGGAGATCGCGGTTACGCTGACTGGGATCAATGGGGTACGCTACGGTCACACCTTCACCCCTTCCCCTGACGGGCGGTATGTGGTAGCCGAGACGGAGTATCAGTTCGCCCCCCTCCGGATCTTCGATCTCCAGCCCGCGCTGGATGGAGAGGTCAGCAACGTGTCCCGGCCCATCTCGGGCTGGACGGCAGACTGGCAGAACCTGGTTCACAACCACGAGATCCGTTGGCCCTACGTCTTCGTCTCCGGATACCTGGACGGCCTCCAGGTCTTCACGCTCATGGATCCAACCAAGCCCACGACTGTAGGATACTACCAGACCTATATCGGCTCGCCCAACGTGGACCGGACCCCTCAGTTCCAGGGGGCTTTCGGGGTGGATGTCCGGAACGAAGATGGGCTCATCGTCATCAGTGACATGAGCACCGGCTTCTGGGCCTTCCGGATGGACGGCTTCCAGGGATGGGACGGCCGGGACTGGGGGATGCCCAACGTATCCAGCGCACAGGACTGGGACGCCGACGAGATGCCAAGCCCTGAACGGTGGCGATAGGAGAAGCAATGACGACATTGATGGCGCTGTTGGCCTTCATGGTGCCGGGGGATGCGACGCATCCCCCGGCCATGGAGGCCCTTCATGACACCGAATTCTGTAGCGTTCTTTCCGAACCTCCGGCCTACTACGCCATCGCCCTCGTCCCCACCCAGCAGGTGGTGGGGACAGGGCGGGCAGGAGGCCAGGCCCACATGACCTTCGACCGGAGCCCTTTCGGGGTCGAATTGGCGGCGGACGGTAGCTACCGATCCCACCTCTCGGTCCAGGTGGACAACCTCCCCGACCGGGACGACCACGACTTCGTGGTGTGGGTTACCACCCCGTCCATCGACCGGATGGCGCGCGTGGGAACCCTGGACGCTGACGGCGTGGCCACCGGCCCGGTGGAGTGGAACAAGTTCCTGGTCGCTGTGACCATGGAACCGGCAGGATACGAGGCCACCGACCGGTGGTCCGGCCCCATCATTCTCCGGGGCATGTCCCGAAGCGGACAGATGCACACCATGGCCGGGCACGGCCCTTTCGAGCAGTTGGAATGTCGAACATTCGGATACTGAGAGCGGCCGGGGTCGCACTCCTGGCCCTGGGAGCGGTCCTTCCCATGGGTCTGGCGGGTCAGCAGCATGACCAGCACCAGGAGCCGGACCCCCACGCCGGTCACGACATGGAGATGGACCATGACATGCACATGGACCACGAAATGGAGATGGACGGGGGGTGGCTCATGCCGCCTATGGAC
The DNA here is from genome assembly GCA_003562075.1 of Gemmatimonadota bacterium. GTDB lineage: Bacteria > Gemmatimonadota > Gemmatimonadetes > Longimicrobiales > Gaopeijiaceae > PWLA01. Next base: position 584 of record PWWP01000235.1, on the reverse strand, counting down.
CCCAACATGCCCATGCTCCCGGGGCTGGAGACGGCCGTACCACCAGTCTCGGCCTGGCTCCCCCATTTCGATCTGAACCCAGAGGATTTCCCGGTAGCCGAGCCGAGCCAGGCGGTGCGTCTGGCCGATGGAGACACCCTTGATCTGCTGGTATCGCCCGTGCGGCGGACCATCCAGGGACAGGAGTATCTCATGTTCGGGTACAACAACCAGTACCCGGGACCGTTCATTCAGGCCGAACGGGGATCCACGGTGGTGGTTCGGGTCCGAAACGAGATCCAGTTCCCCACCACCGTCCACTGGCACGGAATCCGGCTTGACTTCCGCTTCGATGGCGTCCCTGGCCTCACCCAGGCGCCTATCGAGCCCCAGGAAGAGTTCATCTACGAGATCGCCGTTCCGGATGCAGGGATGTTCTGGTATCACCCCCACGTCCGGGAGGACATCCAGCAAGACCTGGGGCTTTACGGCAACCTCATGGTGCTCCCGGACGAGGCCAACGACGGTGGCGCGTTCCACAGGGAGGAACTCCTGACCCTGGATGACCTCCTCATGACGGAAGGGGGTCAACTCATTCCCTACGG
>PWWP01000153.1 GCA_003562075.1 Gemmatimonadota bacterium | reverse complement strand
CCTCGTCCGTGGTGAGCCACTGGAAGTGTTCGGTGAGTTCGGCTACCTCCACCGAGAGGGCCATGGCCAGGTTCTTGGGCGTATGGAACTGGCCCCAGTCCCGAGCCTGGGCGAAGGTCCGGATTCGGGTGGTGAGTGAGGGGATGTTGCCGTGGGTCATGGGCATCTCAGGGCGGAGGCGGACAGGGGTCTGCTGGGACCAGGGCCCCCTTGATCAGGGAAGATCGAGCTCACCGGGGCTCGGCTGGGTCTAAACTGGGCTGGGACTCGTCAGAGACGAGCCCTTGGAAGTACGCTTGGGTCTCCTCGTCCACGCAGTAGAGGTAGCAGCCCTTCAGGCCTCGAGTCATGAGGGTCCGGTAGGTGTTGAGGATGATCCGCCGGGCATGACTCCTGGCCTGGGCCGGGTCCTCCTTCAGCCACTTCTTGTAACCCCGGATGGAAGAGTCGTAGCGGGCCCGTTCCTCGGGCTGGGTGATCACCTCTCCGTCCCGGACCACCAGGTCCTTTCCGATGATGACTCCTACGTAGTCCAGTTCAAGCCCCTGGGCCGTATGGATGCAGCCGATCTCGTTGATGGAGTCAGGCTTGACCAGCCAGAGGCTCCCATCGGTGGTCAGGTTCCAACGCATCTGGAAGTCATGGTCCGGGAGGTGGATGTCGTAGGCCGCCGGGTCCTTCTTGCTCACCCAGTCCCAGCAGTACCCGGCCACCAGTCGAGCTGGGCCCTCGGTCTCATTCCGACGTTCGATGAGGGCGCGGAGCTCATTGGGGCTTGGGACGACCCGAAAGTCGTAGTTGTAGTCCAGTTGATCCAACCGGGTATGGGCGGACTCCCGGATCTGGAGCACATGGTCCAGCCAGGCCAGGTAACCGTTGGAGCCGTTGCAGCGGAACTGGGACCTGAGCTCCATCTCGTCCACCGAGGCGCCCAGGGCATCGGCGTGTTCGAGGATCTCAGCTCGGGATCCGATGTCCTGGAGGGTCACCCGCTGGTCCTCGTCCAGGAAGAAGACGGTCACCCTGGCCGCATGGATGAGCTCCTTCACCTGGTTGTCCCCCAGGTTCTTGTAGAGGCCCGATTTCTCGTTCAGTCTGTGGGCTTCGTCCACGACCAGAAGGGGAAAGGTGTTGGCTTCGGCGGTGGTGAAGCTCCCGGATCCCGTGAAGAGGTTGGAGTACTCCGATTTGGTCATGGTTCCGGTGAGCTTGGACTCGTAGACGGCCCGCGGGGCGGCATTCTTGGTGACGTACATGGTCATCTCTTCCTCCTGGAGCCACTGGACCAGGAGATTGATGGCCACCACCGATTTCCCTGTTCCCGGGCCGCCGTGGACAATGAGAACTCGTTTCTCATTGTCGGGCGTGGTTCGAGCCAGGTGTAGGGCCCTCTCCAGGACGACCTTCTGCTCATCGACCAGGGTGAACTCCTGGTTTCCTTCCATGAGACGGGCCAGGCTGTCGGCCAGCGACTTGGACGGGCGAATCCGACCCTGGTCGATGCGGACGATGATGCGGCTTCGATCCCCGTACCGTACCCACCGCTTGATGAAGCGACGCAGCTTCTCCACCTCCCCCTTCAGGAAGAGGGGCGCCTTCTCCAGCCAGTCGGCGTAGGTCGGGTCATCCAGGGTGCCCGGCTGGATGAAATTGTGGAGATAGGCGCAAGGATGGAGTTGGATGTCTCCCTGGTAGACTGCTTCGTTGAAGTTCCGTAGGAGCTGGGCGTAGGACCAAGCCTGATAGGAGGGATGGCTGACCTCCCGGTTGCCCCCGCCCACGAAGGTCTGGACCACGCCGTCCAACGGGGTGGCCTGGGCTGATTCCCACTGTTTCAACTCGACAATGACGGCCCGGTCCGTATGAACGTGATCCTGGCCGGCCACGATGAAGTCGATCCGCTTGGCCGTCTGGGGGATCTGGAGTTCGATGCTGATCCCCGAGTCGGCCGGGATCTCCGGGTCCCGGAGGACGAGTCCCATCTGCGCGAGGGAATTTCGCCATGACCGGACCTCGTTGGTCGCTACACCGTGGCCAAAGGCCTCCCGGAATCCGTCCAGGAGGACCTGGTCCATGGAGCCGGTCTCCAGGTCCCGGTGGAAGCCCGTCTTGTCGGAGTGGTAGACGATCATGAAGGGGGGCGGTAGGAGGGTGTGACGGAAGCACGGTAGGTTCTGAGCTCCGATCCATCAAGCGGCCCAGGGCTCCCCTTCCGCCTTCTACGGCAGTCCCCTTCCCGCCGGGAGATGGCGGGAAGGGGACTGCACGGGAAGAGAGCATTCCAGGAGAGCGGGTTCATTACTTCTTTACTCTCTGCGGGCGGCCTCCCGGGGCTCTGCATGGGATAGGGCGGGGAGCGCCCCCGTGGGATTTCCACCAGTCGGCCCCGCCTCTGCGCGGGCGTTCTGGACTGCCGAGAGCCCCAGAGGAGGCGCAGCAGAGTCACCACGAAGGGCGGTCACGCTCCGGGCCAAGGCGTCCTCCATGTGGTGGATGGTACCGGCGGTGCCGGGACACATATCCCGTAGAGGAGCCAGAAGAGGGTCCAGCCCGGTCACGCGGAAGATCATGGCGTGGCCCGACCCCCTGAACTCGCTGAATGCGAAACCGAAGGCTCGAGCGTTCGCCAGCCGGGTCGCGAAGCTCCAACTGTGGGCATTGGTGGGACCCGGGTGGCCAAGGGCGCTGAAGTCAGAAAACTCGATCCAGACATCGGACTCGGGTTCTTCATCGTCGAAGAAATAGGCCACGGTTCCGCTGGCCGTCACGAACCGCTGGGTGCTGACCCAGATCAGGAGATTCCCCGTGTCGGAGCTACAGGCCAGCACAAGCTGCGCGTATTCGGAGGCCCCGAACCGGTTCGTGATCTCCGTGTCCGCTTCAAGGCTGAGGAATCGAGCGCCCTCTCCCTCCAGGTAGACCCAGTCATATACCTCCACTTCCGTATACCAGGTCTCACCCTCGATCTCAACCTGAACAGTGACCGTCCCGGCTTCAGAAGGCGTAAGGACGCCATCGGGGGTCATGGTGCCCATCCCGGTCTCCAGAATGCTCCACTGCATCGGTCGATCCGCCTGGCTCCCATCAGCCAGAAAGGCTTCGGCCTCGTAGGCATAGGAGTCACCAGCCTTGATCCGGAAGTGGCCGTAGATGGTCACCGATTCGATGGGGGGCCCCAGGACCGTGATCTGAGCGGACCCACTGGCCTGATCCGCCGTGGCCGTCAGGGTGGCGGTCCCGACGTCGTTCCCTGTGGCCAACCCCGTCAGCTCATCCACCAGGACCACAGCAGGATTGCTGCTGCTCCACGAGACCTCCACCTCCGGCATGGGCTTGCCGTCGCCATCCAGGACGGTGGCCGAGAGGCTCGTGCTATCCCCCACCCGAAGGGTGTCAGAGACGGGCTGAACCTGGATCGTGGTCGGTGTGGGAGCAGCAGGTGCGCTGGGGCTGTCGTCGCAACCCGCGAGGGGGACGAGGAGGACCAGGGTGGCCATGGCGACGACGTACTGGACGGGGCGAAAATGGGCGAAAGGGACCACGGGAACGACCTCCGCTGTGAGACGATGGCAGGGGCCGGACCGGGATGGATTGCGTTGGCCCCTCTTCAGCGTCCCACAGCCTAACCCACCCCTCGGACACTCCTGGTGTCGGCTGGTCCCCAGGTAGTTGACTCAGTCAACTACCTGGGGTTGGATTTGACTGTCTGAAAAATGGGAACGGTTCAGGAAAACACCCCGTTTCCGAATCCGCCTCCCTCAGGCACACCCCATCATTCACTCCACCCGCACCATCCAGAGTCGAACGTTGGAGGACAGATCAGGAGCTGCCACCGCGATCTCGTCGTGGGTGCCCTGGACCAGGAAGTAGGCCATGGAGCCGCCCCGGAGGTTGAACGCGACGGAGGAGTCGTAGGTGGTGGTCATGGGTGTGGGATGGGCGGTTGCGTGGAAGCCCGAGAATACGTCGTGGAAGTTCCAGCTTGCGAAGGTGGGGCTTCCACTCCCGAAATACTTCCCATCGGCCATGACGGCCATGGCCCACAGGGCCAGAACCCACTCGGTCTCCTCCCCGGCCAGCTCTGCCAGCAAAGGAAGGCCGTGGGTCGTGGCGGAGGCGATGGCCCGGGTCATCTGGTGCTCCGTCTGAGGGCTCCAGGCGAAGTCGGCGATCCATCGGAAGATGGAAGCCGGGACCCCGTAGGGGAGGCGGCCCGGATCCACGCAGGGACCATTCCCCGGAGGGCGAGCCAGCCAGCTGCACTCATGGGGGGCCTGAGCGAGCCGGGACGTGGGGCTCTCGAAGCCCGAGTAGATGGCCAGGTCGTAGAACATGCTCATGTACCACTGCCCATGCTCTTGCACTGCGGAGCGACCCAACTGTTGGCCTGAGCTGTTCCCGGTGGCCGTGTGGCCTACCAGCTCCTCCACGAAGGTGGCCAGCCCTTCCGTTTCCCAGACCTCCGGGAGACT
>PWWP01000007.1 GCA_003562075.1 Gemmatimonadota bacterium | reverse complement strand
GCCTGAAGAGCCGGGGTGACGAAGGGAAGGAGGAAGAGGGCCAGGAGCACCGGGATCCCAGCGCCGAAGTGGAGGGCGAAGCGCGGGGTTGGCCGGCAGGACGGGGCTGACACGAGACCTCCAGGTCGAAGATGGAAAATGGGAGATCCGGAGGACCGGGGCTCCTTCTACCTCTTCCCCCCTGCAGGCCCCGGTGTTCCCTCCGGCGCGCTTCAAGCGCCCGGCACCTCCACCCCCAACTCGGCCAGCCGAGCCAGAAACGCCTCCTCGTCCAGGACCTCAACATCCAGCTCCTGGGCTTTGGCCAGCTTCGACCCGGCACCGGGCCCGGCCACCACCACGTCGGTGGACCCACTCACCGAGGAGGTGGCTCGGGCTCCCAACCCCTCCACCAGCTCCTTGGCCTGGCCCCGTGTCACAGCCTCCAACGATCCGGTGAAAACCCAGGTCTGACCAGACAAAGGGGCCGATTCTCCGGACCCGCTCTCGGCTCCCGGTGGCGGGACCAGTTCTTCCATCTCGTGGACCACCTGATCCACGGCCCGGGCATTTCGCTCGTCCCGGAAGAAATCGACGATGAGGCGGCTCATCTTGGGCCCGATCCCCTTCACCTCCTGCAACACCTCTTCGTCGGCAGCCCGGAGGGCGCCCAGGGAACGGAAGTGACGGGCCAGCTCCCGGGCCACCGTGACCCCCACCTCGGGGATCCCCAGCCCGAAGAGGAAGCGGGCCAGCTCGGTCCGGCGACGACTGGCGATGGCGCCGGCCAGGTTCTCCGCTGACCTCCGGGCGAAGCCGGGAAGCTCCTCCAGCTCCTGGGCCGTCAGCCGAAAGAGTTCAGCCAGCTCCCGGACCAGCCCTCGCTCCACCAGAAGGGCACTGGTCTCCTCCCCCAGCCCCTCGATGTCCAGAGCGTTCCGGGAGGCGAAGTGGACGATCCGCCCCTTGAGTTGGGCCGTGCACTCGAACCGGTTCGGACAGACGGTAAAGGGGCCTCGCTCCTCTACCGGCGTTCTGCAGTTGGGGCAGCGCTCCGGCATCCGGAAGGGATCGCTCCGCTCACGGCCCTCTTCCGGGACCACCCCCACGACCTGGGGGATGACGTCTCCGGCTCGCTGGATCCGGACCCGGTCGCCTTCCCGGACGTCCTTCCGCTCCAGCTCCTCCCGGTTGTGAAGGGTGGCCCGGGAGACGGTGACCCCGCCCACCTCCACCGGCCTGAGGAGGGCTACAGGGGTCAGGACCCCAGTCCGACCTACCTGAACGGCGATCCGCTCGATCCGGGTGACTTCCTTCCTGGGCTCGAACTTGAGGGCCAGGGCCCAGCGGGGATGGTGGGAGGTGGAGCCCAGTTCCGCCCGGAATGCCAGGTCGTCCACCTTGATGACGATCCCGTCGATCTCGTAGTCCAGGGCGTCTCGGTCCCCATGGAAGGCGGCGTGGTAGGCCAGGACCTCCTCCACAGTCTGGACCACCTCCGTTCGCTCCGGGATGGCCAGCCCCCAGGCTCGCAGCGCCTCCATCCCCTCCCGATCCCGCTGGAAGCTCACCCCCTCCACCGCCAGGATGTCAAAGGCCAGGAACTCCAGGGGGCGCTGGGCCGTGATGGAGGAGTCCAGTTGACGAAGGGCACCGGAGGTGGCATTCCGGGGGTTGGCAAAGGGCTCGTTCCCCTCCTCCACCAGCCGCTGGTTCAGGGCCTCGAAGGCCGAGAGCCGCATGAGGACCTCGCCCCGAATGGAGAGGAAGGGCGGCGCCGGCCGGTCCACCTCCCGGAGCCGAAGGGGCACGGACGAGATGGTCCGGGCGTTCTCGGTGACGCCCTCTCCCTGGCGACCATTTCCCCGGGTGACGGCCCGGATCAGGCTTCCCTCCTCGTAGACCAGCTCGATGGAGACACCATCCAACTTGGGCTGGAGGAGAAAACCGAATGATACTTCTGATTCTATATTCGGCCCACCCTCCCCCTCCGCATTCTCGTCCTCCTCCCCGTCCGTTGCCGGAAGGGCCCGCACCAGACGATCCCGGAACCGGGCCACCTCGTCAGCCTCCTGGGTGGAGTTCAGAGAGAGCATGGGGGCGGCGTGCTCGATGGTGGGAAGATCGTCCCGGGGCTCGGCCCCCACCCGCTGGGTAGGCGAATCGGGGGCCACCAACGTCGGATTCGCCTCCTCCAGCTCCTGGAGTCGTCGGTACAGTTCATCGTAAGCGGCATCGGAGATCTCCGGTGCCCCCTCCACGTAGTAGAGGTAGTCGTGGCGACGGAGGCTCTCGCGCAGCTCCTTCACCTCCTGGATCACCTCCGCCGATGCCCCCGTTCCTCCCTGCTCTTGGTCCCGGTCCATCCTGACTCCCCCCTGTTTCATGTCCGCTCGAGCCCCTACCGACGGAGCGCCGATCCCGGTCCAGGCCGTCGGCCTTGCGGCACGTCCGCCAGGCGCCCTCTATTCTCGTCTCGTCGCCTCTGAGGAAAAGGGGCGTCCTCCCGCCCCATCCCTGCGGCCCATGGCCGGCTCGGCACGGGAGCGGGGTCCAAGTTCAACGCTGGAGCGGCTGTATGGCCCACCTGGACATCCCACGCCTCCGAGCCGACACGCCTGGCTGCGCCGGCCGGATCCACCTGAACAACGCCGGTGCCTCCCTCATGCCCACGCCCGTGCTGGACGCCGTGCAGGGCCACCTGGAGCTGGAAGCCTCCATGGGAGGCTATGAAGCCGCCGACGCCCGGTCCGACGCCATTGCCGGCGCCTACCGGGAAGTGGAAGAGCTCGTGGGCGCGCCATCGGGCACGGTGGCCTTCGTGGAGAATGCCACCGTAGCCTTCGCCCAGGCCCTCTCGGCCATCCCCTTCCAGGCCGGAGACCTGATTCTCACCACCGACAACGACTACGTCTCCAACCAGGTCATGTACCTCTCGCTGGAGGAACGGTTCGGGGTGAAGGTGGAGCGGGCACCGGAGCACCCGGATACCCATCCTGTGGGGGGAGTGGACGCCGGCGCCATGGCGGAGCTGGTCCATCGTCGTCGACCCCGCCTCGTGGCCATGAGCCATATCCCCACCTCGTCCGGGATCATCCAGGACGCCGCCCTGGTGGGACGGGCCTGCCGGGACCGGGGGATCCCCTTTTTGTTGGACGCCTGCCAATCCGTGGGACAGATGCCGGTGGATGTGGGGAAGATCCCCTGCACCTTCCTGGCCGCCACCTCCCGGAAGTTCCTCCGGGGCCCTCGGGGATCGGGCTTCCTCTACGTCCATCCCCAGGCCCTGGAGGAAGGGCTGACCCCCCTCTTCCCCGATCTCCGGGGTTCGGACTGGATCGAAGCCGACCTCTACCAGCCGGCTCCCGATGCCCGGCGCTTCGAGAACTGGGAGTTCGCCTGGGCCCTGGTGCTGGGCACGGGCACTGCCGCCCGCTACGCCCGGAGTGTGGGGCTGGAGGCGATCCAGGAGCGCAATCAGGCCCTTGCCCAGCAGCTCCGAGAAGCCCTGGATGGGATGGCCGGTGTCCGGGTCATGGACCGGGGCCGGGAGCTCTGCGCCATCGTGACGGTGGCCGTAGAGGGACAACCGGCCGCCGGGCTGGTGAAGCGGCTCCGGGAGGAGGGGGTGAACACCTCGGCAGTGGAACGGAGCTCGGCCGTCCTGGACTTCGATCGGAAGGGGGTGGAGTCGGTCCTCCGCCTCTCTCCCCACTACTTCAACACGGTGGAGGAGCTGGACCAGGCGGTGGAGACGCTGGGTCGACTTCTTTATCGGGGCTGAACGACTGAAACCGGAGAAGGGCCGGTTCCGTCGAGAGAGACGGACCCCTTGAAGAAGTGTCGGTCCCACTACGTACCGAAGGCGAAAGCCTTGTAAAAGGAGCTGTCATTGCAGCCAGAGGTCGAGCGGGAGCTTGTGAAGAAATGCCGCGGCGGAAACAGCCGGTTCTATGAACCGCTCGTTCGTGCCTATGAACCCCAGGGGCTCCGCCTGGCCGTGGGGATGATGGGCAATGTGGACGACGCCCGTGACGCCCTGCAGGAAGCCTTCGTGAAAGCCTTTCGCTCCCTGGACCGCTTCGACACCCGGCGGGCCTTCGGTCCCTGGTTCTTCCAGATCCTCCGGAACCAGTGCCGGGACCACCTCCGGACCCGCAAGTCCCGGTTCAAGGTGGAGGTGGTGGATGACCAGGTCCTGGAGTTCCAGCCCGACAACTCGCCGGGAAGCACCCAACGGGAACGGGAACGGCTGGAGGCTCGCCGGACGCTCTGGCGAGGGCTGGAGAAGCTTCCGGCGGAGCACCGGGAGGTCCTGGTCCTGAAGGAGCTGCAAGGACTGCGGTACCAGGAGATCGCCGGGATCCTGGAGATCCCCGAGGGCACGGTAGCCAGCCGTCTCTACCACGCCCGGAAGGCGCTGAAGGAAACCCTGGACGAGATGGGAGTGACGTACCCGTGATGGACGCCGACGCCGGACCGACCCGATTCGGTGC